>JAZOWT010000001.1:0-5829 GCA_045659365.1 Eubacteriales bacterium
ATAATAGATACAAAATGTATCTAAAACATATTCAAGGGGGAGAAATATGAAGCTTGCAATTGTAGGATCGAGAAAATTGACGATAGATATATCTAAATATATGCCCGACGAGGTTGACGAGATCGTGTCGGGGGGCGCGAAGGGGATAGATACGTGCGCGGCGGAATATGCGAAAAGCAAGGGGATCAAGCTCACCGAGATCCTTCCCGAATATGAAAGATACGGCAGAGCGGCGCCCATTAAAAGAAACGAGGAGATCGCGAATTGCGCCGACGAGGCTATCGCCTTTTGGGATGGAAGATCCAAAGGAACCAAGCATACGATAGATTATTTTGAGAAGCTGGGCAAACGGGTGAAAATTGTAATTGTTGAGAACGATTGATCGGAAGTGCGCGAAAAATGGTTAAATATATCGGGCGAATATTAAGGACATATATTTACATTTTGCTTAAATTGTGGTATAATTACCAAAGCATCTGCCCGTGGCACAGCTGGATAGCGCGTGAGACTCCGACTCTCAAGGTCGCAGGTTCGAATCCTGTCGGGTAGGCCAAAAAGCATCGGGGCGTGACCCCGATGCTGTCCTTTATTCTTTGCAAGAACAAGAGATACGATATGAAGATTAGATTATTTACGACAAAGGAACTGATGGGAAAGGCTGCGTCGGAGCATGCGACGAAGCTTATAAACGAGGCGATAGCCGAGCGCGGAAGCGCGAGGATTTTGCTTTCGACCGGTGCATCACAGTTCCCTTTCTTTGAGTGGTTTGTTAAAGAGGATATCGAATGGGATAAGGTGGAGATGTTCCATCTTGACGAGTACGTAGGTATTGATCCTGATCATCCGGCGAGCTTTAACAAGTATTTAAGCGAGAGATTTATCGACAAGGTAAATCCCGGAAAATATCATCTTATAGACGGACGTGCTCCTGCAGACGAAACGATAAAGGAGCTTACTGCACTGCTTGCAGAAAAGTCGGTGGACGTAGGACTGATCGGTATTGGAGAGAACGCGCACATTGCATTCAACGATCCGCCTGCAGACTTTAACGACACACGTGCATACAAGGTTGTTACGCTTGACGACCGTTGCCTTATGCAGCAGATCGGTGAGGGCTGGTTCAAGGACAAGGACGAATGCTTTAAGCAGGCGATTTCGATGACCTGCCATGAGATAATGAAGTGCAATCACATCATATCTGTCGTGCCCTACAAGGTAAAGGCAGAGGCGGTGTACAAGACTGTGACCTCAAAGCTAACACCTGAGATTCCTGCGACTCTTCTTAAGGAGCATGCGGACTCGTACCTTTACTGCGATGCCGATTCCTCGGCTTTGCTGACTGAAAATTTGATATCTTTATACAAATAAAAAAATAGGATGACCGAGAGGTCATCCTATTTTTTATATATCAAAACGCGATTTATACTGTGGGTAGTCTTTAACACGGCGGCCGAGGTTCAGACGCAAGTTCATGACCAGACGGTAGGTGTAATAGCAGAGCGCCGCGGTGGTGAGGAATACTGTGATCATAACCGGCCAGATGATAAGCTCGATTATAGCGGATACGGATGCGAAGAGCATAAAGGCCGAAAGCAGGCTGACAAGAACAAGCTCGATTATAAGCGAGCGGAGTATGGAGTTGCGGTCAACCTTATCTATGTAGCTGTTTTCATCTGCCTTTATCTGCTTGCCGTCGGCAATAAAGTCGAAGAAGCAGAGCGAGAGCTTCACGCGTAGAAGTTTATACATCGGTGCAATAAACCACGACGCAGGCTTCACGACAAGCTCGCTTATACCCTCGATGCCGATGGTGGATATGCAGGGGAAGGACGACTCACGAACGAAGCGCCATCTGAATCTCTGCCCCTCGCGGTCGGTCTGGATATTATCCTCGATCCTCTCGGCATTCATGGAAAGATCCTTGACACTCAGCGACATATCGCCACCGAGCATCTCATCGGTGATAACGAGTGTATCACCGCGCTCTACATTTTTATAGAATTTTGAGTTAAAAACAGTGATTATCGAGTCGGTCTGGTTAATAAAATTTAACACGGGGTGGGACTCCTATTGTTTTTTACTTGTTTTTGAGATATTCGTCTATTGCTTTTGCGGCGCACTTTCCGGCACCCATAGCGGAGATTACGGTAGCGGCACCGGTAACGGCATCACCGCCGGCATAGACACCATCCTTGCTTGTTTTTCCTGTTCCCTCCTCGACGACGATACCGCCGCGCGAGTTGACCTCAAGCCCATTGGTGGTGGACTTGATAAGGGGGTTAGGCGATGTGCCGATAGACATAATTACGCAATCGACCGCGAGGGTAAACTCGCTATCGGGAATGACGACCGGACGACGGCGGCCGCGCTCATCGGGAGCGCCAAGCTCCATGCGGACACATTTCATACCGGTCACAAATCCGTTTTTAGGATCGCGACGGTCATCGGGGTTCTCATAGCCGAGAATCTCGGTGGGGTTGGTAAGAAGACGGAACTCTATTCCCTCCTCCTCTGCATGCTCGACCTCCTCGCGTCTTGCGGGAAGCTCATCCATAGAGCGACGGTAGACGATGTATACCTTTTCTGCACCGAGGCGAAGCGCGGTTCGAGCGGCATCCATAGCAACGTTACCGCCACCGACGACTGCGACCTTACCCCCCTTCATAATGGGGGTATCGGGGTTATCCTTATATGCCTTCATAAGGTTGGCGCGGGTAAGGAACTCGTTTGCCGAGTAGACACCCTTATATGCCTCACCGGGAATGCCCATAAAGTTAGGCAGACCTGCGCCGGAGCCGATAAAGACTGCCTCATAGCCGTCATCAAATAGCTCGTCAACTGTGAGAGTTTTACCAATTATTATATTTGTGATAACCTCAACGCCCATAGCCTTGAGATTTTCAACCTCTTTTTTAACGATCGCCTTAGGCAGACGGAATTCGGGAATTCCGTAGACAAGCACACCGCCTGCGGTGTGAAGCGCCTCAAAGACAGTCACCTTGTAGCCAAGCTTGGCAAGGTCGCCCGCACAGGTAAGGCCTGAGGGACCGGAGCCGATAACGGCAACCTTATGGCCGTTGGATTCGGGTACTGCGGTGGGTGTGGTGCTGTGTGCATTATGCCAGTCGGCAACAAAGCGCTCAAGTCTTCCGATGCCTACGGGCTCGCCCTTTATTCCTCTGACACAACGTGACTCGCACTGTGTTTCCTGGGGGCAGACACGTCCGCAAACTGCAGGAAGAGATGAGGTTTGGCTTATGATCTCGTATGCGCCCTCAAAGTCGCATTCCTTTATTTTGGCTATAAACTCGGGGATACGTATATTAACGGGACAGCCCTCGGAGCAAGGCATAGTCTTACAGCCGAGGCAACGAAGCGCCTCGTCCACCGCGGTTTCGGCAGAGTATCCGATAGCGACCTCGTCAAAGTTATGCGCTCTTACCTCGGGCTCTTGGGTGGGCATGGGATTTTTGTTAGGTGACATATTTGCCTTTGCCATTTACTCCACCTCCTTTTTGAAGAGATTGCAAGCCTCTTCGTGCTTATGACGTTCAAAATCGTGGTACATACTCGAGCGCGACATCGCCTCATCAAAATCGACCTGATATCCGTCAAAATCTGGGCCGTCAACACAGGCAAACTTGGTAACACTCTTACCATCAATATTGAGAGTAAGGCGACAACCGCCGCACATTCCTGTGCCATCGATCATTATAGGATTCATGGACACGTCACAGGGTATACCCGTGGGGCGTGTAGCATTAACAACGAATTTCATCATGATAAGAGGGCCGATGGTAATGACCTTATCAAAGCGCTCACCGTTCTCAAAAAGCTCATTTAAGGGCACGCAGACGTTACCCTGTCTTGCATACGAGCCGTCATCGGTCATAACGTGAAGATGCTTGGATGCCGCGCGAAACTCATCCTCAAGTATAACGAGATCCTTGCTCCTGAATCCGATTATCGAGGTGACCTCACAGCCAAGGGAGGCAAGCTTCTCGGCGACGGGAAGCGCGATAGCACATCCGACACCTCCACCGACGATACATACCTTTTTAAGTCCCTTTACCTCAGTAGGAACACCGAGAGGACCGGCAAAGTCGCAGATATAATCACCCTCGCTGAGGTGATTAAGCTTTTCGGTGGTTGCGCCAACGACCTGGAATATTATTTTAACTGTTCCTGCCTCACGGTCGTAGCCGGCGATGGTAAGGGGAATGCGCTCGCCCTCCTCATCAACGCGCAGAATGATAAACTGGCCGGGCTCTGCCTTTCTTGCGACAAATGGCGCTTCTACATTCATCATTGTTACTGTTGGATTCAGAACCTTTTTTTCTACTATTCTATACATTTTAAACCTTTTTCTCCGTTACTGGATGAAATATATACATGATATATATTTTAGCACAGGTAAAGCGATTTGTAAAGAGAAAAATCGGGAAAAGGCAGTCATTTTGAGTGCGGTGCTTTGTCAATTTTTCGGGAATTTCATAAAATGAGAATAGCGGTCCGAGTTACGGATCGCGAGAAGTATTAAAGGAAAGGCTTCAAGTTAAATATGGAAAGAAACGAGAACGGACTTTCTGCACCGAATCCCATGACAGACTATATCAACGGAAGAATGGGCGGCAATGGTGAGCGCGGAATGGGTGACTCTTGTCGGTGTGAGGGCTGCAGAAACAGGCAACTTGCCATGGTTTACTCCCCTATGCAGTGTTGGAGAAGGCTTTACACTCCGAGTGATGCACTTATGCACGGAACACTTTTCGAGGAGCTTTACAAGCCCTGTGAGGAGGTGTAGAAATGAACATGGAGCAAAGAGGCAATAGCAGAACCAAATGCAACACCGCACTGCTAAAAAGGATACAGGAGCTATCATTCGCAAAGACGGAGACCGAGCTGTACCTTGACGGACACCCGGACTGTGTGGCAGCACTTGAATATTACAAAGATGTAGTTAAGAAGCTCCGCGCGCTTATGGACGAATACGAGAGCACTGTTGGTACGCTAAGAGCCGAAAACGAGATGAGCGACGGTTGGTCGTGGGTCGACAAGCCCTGGCCATGGCAGATCGGAGTGGAGGAATAAGCTATGTGGATATACGAGAAAAAGCTGCAATACCCGGTTAAGATAAAAAATCCCAATCCGAGGTTGGCAGGCGTCATTATTTCGCAACTTGGTGGACCGGATGGTGAAATGGGTGCGGCAACGAGATATCTGAATCAGAGATACACGATGCCCTCGGGCGAGGCAATAGGAATGCTGACCGACATCGGCTCAGAGGAGCTTGGACACTGCGAGATGATAGCCGCGATACTCTATCAGCTGACTAAAAACCTTACTCCCGACGAGATAAAGGCGGGGGGCTTTGACCAGTATTTTGTCGATCATACTCTCGGCATTTATCCCTCGAGTGCGGCAGGTGTGCCGTTTGACGCGAAGTACGTTGCATCAAAGGGCGACGCGATCGCCGATCTTGTTGAGGACCTTGCGGCAGATGCCGGTATACTATAAGCACAACCTTTATAAAAAACGTCCGGACCTCTTGTAAAATAAGGCTTTTTCGCACTTCGCCAAAACGCATAAATTTTGCCGCCCTGCGTTCCCTTAAGAACAACATCAAGCTTTTTTAGTAAAAATCAACTTAATTTATTAAAATTTGATAAGGACAAGCTGTTTTCTCAAATCACAAAAAGTCACCGCCAAAAAGTGACGGTGACTTTCTTAATTTACTTAAACGACGGCGCATGTGTTTCGCCCGTCGCAAACGTATTCGGTCCCGGATTCGACAGTGAGAAATACATCTTTGCCGCCTTGGTCGTACCA
>JAZOWT010000002.1:0-12593 GCA_045659365.1 Eubacteriales bacterium
AGCCTTAAATAGATATTTTGGAAACCGCGTATGGTTTGTTGGACTGCAGGGGAGCTACAGCCCAGGCGAAGCTCATGTCACGAGCGATATTGATATTGTCGTAATATTAGATCAACTGTCTGCCTCGGATATTCAAAAGTACAACCTCATGTTAGATACCCTATCTCATAGAGAACTGATTTGCGGATTTTTATCGGGAAAAGACGAGCTGCTTCATTGGGAGCCTTCTGACCTTTTTCAGTTTTATTATGATACAACCGCAATAAAGGGAAGCCTTGATGAAATATTACCACTCATTGATAGGACGGCTGTTGAAAGAGCTATCAAAATCGGGGCGTGCAATCTCTATCACGGTTGTGTGCATAATATGTTGCACGAAAAGAGTGACGAAATTTTGCGAGGGCTATATAAATCCGCCTCTTTCGTTGTGCAGGCCATCGTCTTTCATCAGACAGGAAAATACATCAGACATCAAAAAGAGTTGCTATCGATTGTTTCTCCCGATGAACGAGAAATCGTCAATACCTTTTTGAATTTAAAAAATGGTGGAGCGGTTAATTTTTCTACAATGTCCGAGGCTTTACTTGTCTTTGCACAAAAATGGATCGGTGAAAGCAATTAAACAAATTCCGCGATATTCACGATATTATTTCTTATATATAAAAAGCTCTGTTTTACAGGGCTTTTTTGTTTTATGACGTTGAAAAAATGTAGGGGTCGACGTCCTCGGCGACCCGTAAAAATCGTTTAAATGAGCGGGACGCCCGGGAGGTCGTCCCCTACGAATAAATTCGTCAGGCGGTTTAGTTTTAGCAAAGAGTATTTACTTTTCGCCGTTTTTATGGTATAATCTAACCAATCGATAAACTTGAATTTGGAGGTGTTGGATTGAACCCCTCGATATACATACCGATAGTCATTCTTTGGATTATCATATTTATTATGCTTCGCAATCGACGGAAAGCTATAATTATACGAAAAATAATGAAAAAAAGGAAACCGGGAGGAAATATAGAAATGAAAGAGCTTGCAACAAAATTCATTGGCAAAGATTGTATTGTTTATTTTTTTGACGGAAGCAATCGGTTGGGCATGATAAAAGAAGTTACAGATGGAGCGATCCTGGTGGAAAATGACACCAAGATTGAAGCGCTAAACCTCGACTTTGTTATGCGCATTAAAGAGCATCCTAAAAATAAGAACGGAAAGAAAAAATCCGTTGTATTCGATTGACGAATTCCATATCTGACGGAGGTTACTACAATGGCAAACGATAAAAGATTTGAAAGAATCTACAAGCAGGATATGGGTTCAACCGAAATCTGGGTGGACAAGGAAACCGGTGTAAACTATTTATACCACTCCAGCGGTTATTCCGGCGGTCTGACCGTATTGGTCGATCAGGACGGCAAGCCGATAGTCACAAGGGTTGAGGAAAAGTAAAATGGAAAAAGAGATAATGCTCGAACTTGCCGACAACGAGTGGCCGCTTGAGTACATAGATCACGATAGGGTGATCGCGCGTGCAATCGTATTTGACGATGACGGATATTTTTACTTCGTCAGAGCTGAGAGAGATGACCTTTTTGGAAAGGCAACCTTGATTGAAACGTCGGGTGGCGGTGTTGAGGATGGCGAGGAGCTGAATGATGCCATTGTTCGTGAGCTTCGAGAGGAGCTTGGCGCAAACGTTGAGGTGATATGTAAACTCGGTGTTGTGAGCGACTACTACAACCTTATTCACCGACACAATATAAACAATTTCTTCCTTTGTCGCGCGCTCTCGTTTGGCGAGAAGAACCTTATGCAGGACGAAATCGAATATTTTCACCTGTCTACGTTGCGCACGACGTACGATGAGGCGGTTGCGGAATACGAGCGTTGCTCATCAACAAAGCTTGGCAGAGTTATTGCGAACAGGGAATTACCGATTCTAAAAATGGCGAAGAAGGTTATCGACGGCCTTGCGGAGGATAGATGACATGTGGCTGTGGTGGTTTTTGTTTGTTTGTAACCTACTTATCCCTGCCGTGATGATCATTGGCGGTGGCCTGATGTGGAAAAGCTCACCGAAAAATATAAACCGGGTATACGGATACAGAACGGCACGTTCTATGAAAAATATGGACACCTGGGAGTTTGCGCACCGTTATATTGGGCGCCTTTGGTGGATAATCGGTTGGGTGAGTGTTGTCACCACGGTACTTGCACAGCTGCCGTTTATAGGTAGTAGTGATGACAAAGTTTCGATTGTAAGCTGTGTTATACTGACTGTGCAGATGATCGCGCTTGTCGTTACTGTAATACTGACCGAAATGGTGCTTAAGAGAACGTTTGACGAGAACGGTGAGCGTAGATAATTAGCGAGGCTATAGATGGTAATAGGGTTTATAACAACATCGTTGGTGGGTATGGTAGCGGTAGTGCTCGGCATCATCAACATGACAGGCAATATATCTTCGATACACGAGTATCACCGCAAGCGCGTGAGTGACGATGACAGAAAGCCGTTTGGTAGACTTGTCGGTTTTGGCACTGTGCTTATCGGTGTTTCGGTGATCGTATTCGGTGCTTTCTTGCTCGCGTTTGGAAAAACCGAAATTCAGTCACTTATGATAATTGGCACGGCGATGCTTGTTATCGGTATGACAGTTGGAATGATAATAAGCTTCTATGCGATGAAAAAGTACAACGGTGGCATATTTTGAGCTCATAACTATAAACAATCTCAGAGGTTTGTAAAAATGAAAAAAACATACTCAAACGATATAACAATGGACTCGTCGGGCTTCGTGCTTCTATCGGATCATGCACCGTATATCATGCAGGAAATTCGATATTTTTCAGATTACAACTTTATCGGTAGAAGGATTGACGGATATGATGAGCCGTGTGCATTGATAACTAAGGAAGCTGCTATGGCGCTGGTTGCAGTTAGTGACGAGCTGCTTGTACAAGGTTATCGCTTGAAGGTGTTTGATGCGTATCGCCCGGCTTGTGCAGTAAGATCGTTTGCCTTGTGGGCGAGCGATGAGCAGGACAATCGTATGAAGAAATATTTTTATCCCGACATTGAAAAGAATGAGCTTATTGCTAATGGGTACATATCGACAAGATCGAGTCACAGCCGCGGCAGTACGGTCGATCTTACGCTTTTTGATATGAAAAGCGGGAAAGAGGTAGATATGGGAAGTCCGTTTGATTTCTTTGGAGAGATATCACGTCCGGATTACAAGGGAATCACAACAGAGCAATATGAAAATCGAATGCTTCTTCGAGATGCAATGATCCGAAACGGATTTGTGCCGTTTGAGGGTGAATGGTGGCATTTCACCCTGAAGGACGAGCCATATCCCGACGTGTATTTTGAGTTTTCCGTATCTTTGGATAATATCAAGCAAGAGAGCCTTGTTTAAGTTCCCAAAAGCTCTGATATTCAAAAATATTTCTTTACGAAAATATAAACAGCACCCCGATAATTTCACACGGGGTGCTGTTTTTATATAAAAATGCCTTATTCCTCGGACAAAAACGAGAAAATCTCGGGTAAAAGGTTATCCGCCTCGGGATGTCCCTGAACACCAAGGATATTGTCACCGTACTCCGTACCCTCAACCACGTTGTCATCCTTTGCCGACCACGCGTTTACGGTTACGAGCGTCTGCTCGGGCGGTGTGCAGAGATAGTGGAATGAGCAAAGGCGCATAGTATCTCTCTTAAGCAGGCGATGAAGAATAGTGCCGGGTATGACGTTCACGTCATGCTTCGCGGTGTCCTCGTTTCCTCTTTCGGGACGAGGATAGCGGTGGTCGGGTATTCTCTTCTGAAGGGTGAAGCCCTCGGGCTGCTCTGCGATATAATCTACCATTGCCTTAACAATGTCGCCCTCGTATCCGCGCGCTTCAACGATCTCTTTAAGCTTCAGATATACGTATATTACCTGCTCTCCAAGGCAGATGCCAAGGTATTTTTTGCCGGTTTTTAAAACGTGCTCCATGATCTGGAAATGATAGGGGTAAAACTCTGAGCCACCCTGTACAAGGAAGCCGTCGCACATATTGAGCTGATCCTCGGTAAGCCAGTTGTCAGCAGGGGAAAGTCCGACCGGAATGCATCCTGCCTCAAGGGTGCGCTTGATGTAGTTGTGTCCAACTCTGTAAGCATCGCTCATGCAGCTTTCCTCAGGCTTTCCAAACGCTGGTGCCGGAGCGAGTCCAATAATTCTTTTCATGATTTATCTCCGATGTCATTATAAATTTTTTCTGCTATGCGTCCGATCTCTTCGCTCTCCACTTTGGTGCATGTTCTGAGCACTTTTTTCTTTGGTAGTCCCCATACGTCGAAGACTCTCGGACCTATCCACTCGTGATATCCACAGGGTTCAAACAATCCGCGAAGTAGACAGAGTGCGGCCTTTCTCGGCTTCATAAAGATCACCTTCATCGGGTGCTTTATGAGTGCGAAGATCAGCTTGGGATAATGCGAGGTAATATTGGTGAACGTTATGCCCGGATGAGTCACCGAAAGGGTAACGTCCCCCTCTTTCTTGAACAGCTCGTACAGTGAGAACATAAGATATCTCTTTGCGTTTCCGTAAACCTTTGATGCCTGCTTTCTGGTCGCAAAATCTACATCACGTACGTCTATTTTTGAGTAATTGTGGGCGATGCTGCCTACTACTGCCACGCGCCCGTTCTTTGATTTAAGGTGAGGGAGCAACTCGCGTATTATGTAATAGGGTGAAACAAAGTTGATCTGGAACACATTGTCCATACCCGTGTCGCATTTTTTGCGCGGAATACTGTATGCGCCGGCATTGTGTATAAAAATATCAGGCGAGTACTTATCTAAAAGCTCTTTTGTTGCACATTTAACGGAATCTATGTCCTCAAGATCGACATTGATGCACGATACACTGCACCCGTGTCGCTTTTTCAACTCATCACGGTGTGCCTCGGAGCGCGTGCGGTTCCTGTCTAACAGTATAATCTGTGCACCAAGCGAGGCGATAAAGTCGCAAAGCTCCTTGCCAAGGCCACCGGTCGTTCCTGTAACGGCTACGGTCTTGCCCTCAAGTGAGCCTGCATTTACACTTAACCATTTATCATATCTCATATCGGCATGATCTCCTTTGTGATAAGTATAGCAAAAAAATCCGGCGATTTCAACCCCTAAGATTGACACAGAGTAAATAATGTGATACAATTTATCTGACAAAAGATGAAACGGAGTATGTCTATGTATACAAAGCATTATTATAAGGCCGACCTTGGCCATAGCTTCCACTATCTCAAATACACTCCCGCAACTGTCACTCCGGACGAGAAGCTCCCCCTTATTATTTATATGCACGGAGCGGGTGAGCGCGGTAATACAGACGGAACTCAGGTGGACCTTGTATCCACACACGGCTACTTCAAGTACATAAAGCAGGGCAAGGAGTATCCCGTTATGATGGTTGCACCCCAGTGTCCTGCCGGCAATTATTGGGGCAGCTATATAGAGTCGCTCAACCGCTTCCTTGATCACGTTATTGCCGAGAATAACGTCGACACCGATCGCATTTACCTCACCGGTAACTCTATGGGCGGTACTGCGACCTGGCTTTGGGCACTCGACAATGCCGAGCGCTTTGCTGCTATCGCACCCATTTGCGGCGAGGGTATAAGCTGGTACGGTGGTCGCCTTAGTGATTTGCCCGTTCGCGCATTCCACGGTGACTGTGACACTGTTGTATCACCTCATCAGAGCCTGGCTATGGTCTCGGCTATCAACCTTTATAGCAAAAAGGCCAATGCCTCCCTTACCCTTTTTTCCGGTGTTGCGCACAATGCCTGGGACCCCGCTTATGACGACTCGCTTATCGAGTGGTTTTTGCAGCAAAGGAATAAAGGTCTCGATCGCATCATATGGTAAAATAAGCATTGACTCATAATGCTAAAAATAAAAGGAGAGTTATAAATGGATTTTCTTAAGAAGCTTTTTCCTATGTCCTTCCAGAAGACTGAGGTAAACAACTTTGTTAAGCGCATCGTTATCTACGCGATCGGCATTCTGCTTGCAGGAGCTATAGGTCTGCTTATCCGCGTCATCAATATTCCCGTGCTTACACTTCTTGTAGGATTTATCGTATCCCTTTTTGATCTCTACTGCACCGCAGGTATCGTGCTTGCAATCCTTGTTCATTGCAACGTTATCAAGCTTAACTAAAACGATCAATAGAAAAAGCACTTGTGTTTTCCACAAGTGCTTTTTGTTTTTATTAGATCAGAATGCCCACTCGCCGTTTTCGAAGAGTGCGACCTCACGTCCGTCAGCACAGATTGCCTTGATGGACATATCCTGAGTACCGATCATGAAGTCAACGTGGGTAACGGAATCGTTAATTCCGAGCGCGTTTGCCTCCTCATCCGAGTACTTCTCAAAATCGCGAAGCACACCGGTAAAGCCTCTGCCTATTGCAAGGTGGCATGCCGCGTTCTCGTCAAAGAGAGTGTTGTAGTAAAGGATGCCGCTCTTTCTGATGGGAGAGGAGTAGGGAACGAGCGCACACTCGCCAAGGTAAGATGCGCCCTCGTCCATGGAGATCATCTCGCGAAGCATATCTACGTTCTGCTCCGCGCCACAGTCAACGATCTTGCCGCCCTCAAATTTGAACCAGAAATTGTCTATAAGCTGTCCACCGTAGGAAAGGGGAAGAGAGGAGTAAACGATACCCTCTGCCGCACCCTTTTTAGGAGAGGTGAATACCTCCTCGGTGGGAATGTTGGGGTTGTAGTAAACGTTTGTGCCCTGGGTGTACTCGCCACCTGCCATAAAGGTGGCCTCGGGGATCATACCAACCTTGAGGTCGGTACCGTTTGATGCCTTGTAGTGAAGCTCGCGGATCTCAAGGGAGTTGAGGTACTCGCATCTCTTTGCGAGATCTGCATTGTGCTTATCCCACTCAGCGATAGGATCCTCGGTAACTCTGGACGCATCGAGAATAGCCTCCCACAGCTTTTCGATTGCTGCGGAGGTTCTCATGCCGGGGAATACCTTCTTCGCCCAGCCTGCACCGGGAACTGCCGCGATGCACCACTGATACTTGTACTCCATTTTACGTCTGATGGGCTTGATGATCTTGGAACGCTTTGCAGTAGCCGTTGCATACTTCTTCTGATCGATACCTGCAAGACCGTCGGGATCCTCAGAGGTGAGGAAGATTTTTGCCGGGAGGGTTTCTGCCTGCCACTCCCACTTCTTTACCTGCCAGTCCTCAAGGGTACCAAGCACGTTAGCGTTAGTGTACTTTGCGTTGATTGCAGCGAGGGGCTGGTGAGTCCAGTCTACAAATACACGCTTTGCGCCTGCCTTGTAGCACTCCTTTACAAGCATTTCCACAAACTCGGGCTGGTCAAGCTCCGCGGTGATAAGCACGTCCTGCTTCTTCTGCACGTTGACACCGCACTTTGCAATAAGCGCGGCATATTTTCTAAGTCTTGTCTTGTTCATTGTCCTTTTTTCTCCTTTATATGCTTTTAAGAACTTCCTTGATAAACTCCCACACTCTCGCAGTGGAGGATATTGAAAGTCGCTCCTCGGTTGTATGAATGTCATATCCGTCGGGCCCCATCGATATGCAGTCGAGCCCCTCGATCTTGTCAGAGAAGATGCCGCATTCAAGTCCTGCATGTATCGTTACGACCTTTGCATCCTTGCCGTACATTCTCTTATAAACCTCGCAGATAGTATCGCGAAGAGGGGATTCCTTGCGGTACTCCCAGGCGGGGTACGCGCCGTGTGCATCACAGTCGGCATCCTTGGATTCTGCAATTTTTGTTACACGGGTAGCTAGTTCTTCCTTTTTTGCACCCTTCGAGGATCTCAAAGAGAAGGAAACGGTCACACCGGTGTCATCACATTCGAGAATTCCCATATTAAGTGAGGTTTCTACCTGTCCGGGAATCTCCTCGCTCATAGCGACAATGCCGTTAGGCTCGTCAGAGATAAGCTCTGCGATGCGCTTGGATACCTCGGCAGAATAGATCTCGGCCTCGACACCCTCGGTGATCTTGTATTCACCGACAGGCTCTATCTCACGGTACTTCTCTATAACAGCCTCTGCCGATGCCCTTACCTTGTCGGCATCAATGCCGTACACAACACACTCTGCGTTTCTCGGTATAGCATTGTCGGCATTTCCGCCCTTAAGCGCACCAACTCTGCCGCCAATCTCGGAGATAACCTCTCCAAGCACCTTGATCGCATTAGCGTGGGGGAAGCGTATGTTTGATCCACTATGTCCACCCTTGAAGCCGGCGATGGCAACCTTGACACCGTCGGTCACCTTTTTCTCAGTACGTGCGGCGATTTTTGTGTCAATTCTCATGCCACCGGCACATCCGGCGGTGAAAATCCCCTCGTCGTCAGAGTCGATGTTAAGCATAACTTTTCCGCGAAGCTCGCTTGTATCAAGCGCCACTGCACCGAGAAGTCCGATCTCCTCGTCGGAGGTCATAACTATCTCAAGCTCGGGATGAGGGATGTCATCTGATTCAAGAAGCGCAAGCGCATATGCAACTGCAACTCCGTCGTCACCGCCAAGGGTAGTGCCCTTTGCCTTAAGAAAATCACCGTCGCGGTACATCTCAATGCCCTCGACAGAAAGATCCTTTGTGCAGTCGGCGGTCTTGGCCAAGACCATGTCAATATGTCCCTGTATGATCACTGTGGGGCGGTCGGTGTACCCCCGTGTCGCGTTTTTACGTATAATTACGTTGTTTGCGGCATCTCTTTTTACAAAAAGACCGCGCTTGTTGGCAAAGTCCACAAGATATTCCGCTATTTTGTCGGTTTCACCGGACCCGTGCGGAATTTTTGAGATCTCTTCAAAGTAGTGGAAGACGCGCTCTGCCGACTTGTATTCGGTAATGCTCTGCATAATTATCTCCTTAATTTATTGCTTTACTAATTATTTTAGCAGAAAAGCCTTTCTTTTTCAATAGAAAGTTGACATTCTTTTAAAATAGTTGTAAAATATATAGGTAAGTATATTTTAAACGGAGTTCAAAAATGAAAGATTATAAAAATTCTCTTTTTAAGTTTATAAAGAATTCACCTACCGCCTACCACACCGTTGCATCGGTAAAGGAGCGCCTTGTATCTGAGGGATATGTCGAGCTTTCCGAGGGCTGCGCATGGGAGCTTAATGATGGCGGAAAGTATTTCGTTACCCGTAACGGATCGTCTGTTATCGCGTTCAGAAAGAATGATGCAAAGCGCTTTGTTATCACAGCATCCCACAGTGACTCCCCCGCCTTTCGTGTAAAGGCATCGGGTGAGAGTGCGCTTGGTACATACACCAAGCTTCCCGTTGAGCGCTACGGCGGTATGATACTCTATTCCTGGTTCGACCGTCCTCTCTCTATTGCCGGCCGCGTTGTGATTCGCACCGATGATGGAATCGCGGTGAAGCTTCTTAACGTTGACCGCGACCTGCTCGTTATACCCAGTGTCGCAATTCACCTCAACCGCGGAGTTAACGAAAAGTTTTCTCCCAACCCTGCGCAGGATCTTATCCCCCTCCTTGGTGCTGGTGGCGAGCGCGTTGAGCTTCAGTCACTCATCGCAGGTGAGCTCGGTGTTAATGCCGAGGATATAATCTCGCACGATCTGTTTCTCTACACTCGTGACGACGGTCACAGTGTCGGTGCCAAGGGTGAGCTTATCCTTTCTCCCCGTCTTGATGACCTTGAGTGTGTATATTCCTCGCTTGAGGCATTTCTTGATGCAGAGGAGCAGGGAATGATCCCTGTGCTCGCAGTGTTCGATAACGAGGAGGTAGGCTCAGATACAAAGCAGGGCGCGGCATCCACGTTCCTCTTCGACACACTCTCGCGCATCATTCCTGAGCGCAACGAGTATCTTGCAGCGCTTGCATCTTCCTACATGGTAAGCGCAGACAATGCACATGCCAAGCACCCCAACCACCCCGAGCTTTCGGATGCAGATAATGCCCCCGTTCTCAATGGCGGTGTTGTTGTTAAGTTCAATGCAAACCAGAAGTATACCACCGACTCTATTTCGTCTGCCATCTTCACCGAGGCTTGCCGCGCAGCCGGTGTAAAGCACCAGACCTACTACAACCGCGCAGATATGCCCGGTGGCTCAACTCTCGGCTCTATTGCAAATACAAAGGTGTCGATCTCGACTGTTGACGTTGGACTTCCTCAGCTTGCTATGCACTCTGCAGTTGAAACTGCGGGCGCACAGGATCTTTCTGATATGATAAGTGTTCTTACCCGACTTTACTCGTCAAATATCAACATAAGTGGCGACAAAATTGTAATAAAATAAACATTTAGTTCCTTAAAGGAACACAAAAATAGTAAAAAAGGTGCGACTCTGAAGTGAGTCGCACCTTTTTTATCCGCATATATCACGGTAGGCCTTTTTCATGTATGCCTTGTTGAGGACGTGCTTTTCTCCGTTGTCGCGCAGGTCGATAAAGGCTTGCTCGATAAACCTCATTGTTTTCGGATTCGCGTCAACCTTATTGCCGTAGCGAAGCCAATGCTCGAGCGCCTTTTCGGGTTGGTAGTCCTTTCCAAGATAGGTCTTTGTAGCCGCGATCTTGTCGCACACGCACTCGACTGCATATTTGTACGGCACCATAGGCGGTGTCGGGCAGTCGGGATCGACCCAGTATTCAAGGTGGTGCTTGTTACGTCCCTTATGGTGCAGCCATGCCAGGCTCACACCCTTTTCACGTCGGCAAACCCCGATCGGAGATCGGAAGCCCTTGTAATACCTCGCACTTTCAAAAAACTCGGTAGGTGAGAATTTCGAAAGGTCATGCAAAAGACCCCGTATCGGTATTCCGCATTTTGCACAGTTTATAAATACCTTGTGCTTGTGTCTTACTACAAGTCCAAAATGCTTAAAAATATTTGAAAGCTTCAACTTCATCTTTTACCACTCTATTTCAATAACTATCGCTTCGCTCGCAAGATCGTCGATCGGTATTCCTGATACGTGCAGCACCTCGTAGATCGTTCCGTCTGCATTGTGGCAGTGCGGCATTCTCTCGATCTCGGCCTTAAGAGTCGCACCCGTATTTAACAGGCGAATGCTCTTCGGTATGCCGGGTGCATCCTTTATACAGATGGCGCCCGATTTTGTGCCGGCATAGAAGTGGAGATAGCTCTTGCCGTTTTTCTTCGTTTTGATACATTCGTTGTCAAGCACGGTGTAGCCCTTGTCGTCTGCCTCGTGGCACTCAAGTGCGCCCTCCATTCGGTTGTACCAATTGCCGATCCTTTTGATGCGCGCGGCATACTCGTCTGTGATGAGTCCGCGTTCGTTCGGTCCGACATTCAACAGGTAGCTTCCTCCCATCGCCATAATGCGATCGATTGCCGTGGTAAGGTACCTGAACGAGTAGAAGTCCTCATTCGTTCTGAAGCCCCAGCTATGCTCACCCACCGAGTTGCATGCTTCGGTCATTTTTTCAAATCTTGCGCCCTCGCATTTTTGTTCCTCGCGCTCGGGGGTAGAGAAGTCACCGTCGTCCCAGCCGCGGTTGTTGATGTATATTCCCGGCTGCAGACTGCGCACAAGCTCGTTCAGTGACGGATCGTAAATGTGTGGCGGTATATCCCAGAAAAACGTGTATATCGGCCCATAGCCCGTAAGCAGCTCCGTGACCTGATTTTTTATATACGTTATATAGTTTTTGATGTCATTTTCGCTGTTTTTGATGGCCTTATACTGGTGTGATGATGCAGGATTGTAAGCATCCGGATGGTGCCAGTCGGGGTTGGAGTAATATATCGAAAGGAGCATTCCGTGCTTTTTGCACGCCTCAGCGAGCATAGCCAATACGTCCTTGCCGTAGGGGGTATTCATTATGTTGTAGTCGGTATATTTTGTATCCCACATACAAAAACCGTCGTGGTGCTTTGCGGTGAAGCAGATGTATTTCATACCCGCTTCCTTGGCAAGCAGCACCCACTTTTCAGGGTCATAATCCACAGGATCGAAGCGCTTGTACAAGCTCTCGTATTCCTCGCGCGGTATATCCAATTTTGCAAACACCTGCTCGTGCACACCAATAAGGGCATACACGCCCCAGTGTATAAACATGCCAAACTTGTTTTCGTGTGTCATTCTGCGCCTCGGTTGTTTTTTCTTATAGTCTAACATATCAACTCGAAAAAATCAATACCGCGCGCTTAATTAACCTGAGCGCACCTTGACATTTTAAAATGAATATGCTATAATAACTAAGCTATATGGGGCCGCAAAGGTTTCGACAGGGATCTTGAGGTATGATAAGCGTGGCGGGCCGGATAATCCCGATAAAATGTCCAACTTAAAAAATAAACGACAACAATACTGTTGCTCTTGCAGCGTAAGCTGTGACGCGGCCTTAATGCCGCCCGTACCGTGGATGAGGACTACGGCTTCCACCGTGCGTCAAATCAGTAGTGAACTTGCACCGAGGTTTCGCCATTGAATCGGTCAAGCAAAAAATGGCTACCCAACGAGAGAGCCTGTCACTCGGCGCTCACAGCGGGGAAATTCCAATAGATTGACTGCCCACGGAGAAG
>JAZOWT010000003.1:0-12915 GCA_045659365.1 Eubacteriales bacterium
GGTTGCAAATGAGTTTGCATCGGGCTACGTGTGGCACGGCGAGAAAAGCGGCAAGTTCTTGAAGCTCTACGGTGAGCAGTACGTGGCTTGCTACACCGAGGAAGATTTTATCGAATATTTGAACACGGTACTGTATCCCGATAAGCCGTCCAAAAAGATTAAGACTATTTGCGGTTTTGATGATGAAGTACCAGAGGAATACAAACGAGTGCCCCGCTACAACTTTTAATAAGTCTGCGACGCACTATGTACTTACGGGCTCATAATAAACTAAGGCGGCAAGCAGAAAATGCTTACCGCCTTGTCGATTTTTCAACAAGCGCTTAGTGCGCAAAATATTATGTGGATGTTATTTTAACTTATATTCTTCTGATAAAAAGTTTTTTATAGATTTCCAATTAGATAAATCAAATTTTTCTCTTAACAAAGGGGATGAATCTTCTGCGGGACTATCTTTGTATGCTATAAGCGATAGTGCGGAACACTCTCTAATACTATCGTTTTGAAGTTCATCATATATACTTTTGGATAAAAAGTAATCCTCTGTATACAAAAAAAGTATGTAATTGATGATGCCTAGTTGCTCTTCGAGTGGCAGTGCGTTAAATTTTTTATAGAATTTACGATATCGCTTATCACCATCTTCAATAAAAAGCATAATGGCGGTTTGATTTTCTAACGGAAATACGCAAATATGTAAATCCGATACACAATATTTGGGATTATGGTTGTAAACATCATTTATCATCTCCCCATCCAACCCTATGGAAAGTGCTACAACTCCTTGATATGCAACAGGTACAACATAGTCAAGAAGTTTGTAGTAAAACATATAATACGAACTGGATTTTTTTACTACAGCATTTTTAGCTTTTCGATATTTATTGGTGTAATGGTTTAAGTCCATTTCAAAAACATCAATTTCTTCTTGACAAATATCAAAGCCAACTTTTTCTTGAGTGATTTTACGAAGCTCTATTTCAAAACGTCTCTTTGCTATAACAAAAAGATAGTTTTTTAGGGCTATTTGAGACAAAATATCTGACGATATTGAAGAACCAATTGAATAAGATTCTGGTTTTTCATAGTCTCTAAATATGACATGGTCGCAATCCTCGCAAATTATCTGGAACGTACCCGCTTTTCTTAATCCGGGAGTCTCTTTTAGAGCAGACGGCGGAAGATGAAGAATTGCGTTATGAGACAAAACTTCTCCCGTGCTATCAATGTTGTCTAACACAAAGTGAGGAACTGAATGGGAATTACAAAAAGAAGTTACCTGCTTTCCGCAATATATACATGTATCACGTTTAGCTCGTTTGCGTGCCTCGGCAATATTACGGCTTAAAGCTTTATCTCTCTGTAACTTTTCCTCGGGTGACATATTGGAAATGTTGAAAAAATCACTTTCTTCGCCTATTTTTTTAAACCGCATAAAACCCCTCCGCTTCTGCCATTTTATTGTATATTAATTATATCATAAAAGTCATTTTCATTCAATGATATCGGCTATTTGTTTTTGTATTTTTCTTATTTAGACTATAAATCTGCACCCATTCGTTAAAATTGAACCCATTTTTTTATCAAATGTGAACCCATTTTTTTGCGGATTTGAACCCATTTTGGCTAAAATGAACCCATTTTAATTTTGTATCCTTTTCATAGGTTACTCTCAAGTGACCGAGAGATTTCTCGGTCACTTTTTTTGTGCGGTGATGTGGTGTAGAACCCACCTCCCGAGGCAATCATAGGCTTTTAAATCTTACACAGCTCTCGCCGAGGGGGGACGTTTGCCAATGTTTCCTGCAACTCGTCAAACTCCTTGCGCTCGCCTTTGTTCGAACCTTGCGAGCGCTGTTCAATTATCCCGTCACCTGCACCAAATAAAAACAACCCGGTTTTGCCGGGTTGTTTTTATTTTATTTCTTTTTTAAATACCTTGCAAGCCTGTCATAAAATCTCTCGCCCTTTTTGTATGCGATAAGCTCGCACACTGTGAACAGGGCAAAGTAGATCGGAATTGCAATAAGCGCGATCACCGGATACCTAAGGAAGTCAACCCCCTCGAACGGAGAGTGGATCAAAAACATTGAGTTGACGTCATACGCTGCCTCCTCGGAAACAAGCACACGGAAAAGCAGATTGCAGTAGAGTCCAGTCACGAGCATCAGGACGATAGAGAATAGAATATGCTTCATGTTTCTGAACATGTCTATCTTAACATAACCGAACAACGGTAACAGCAGAATGTTGAAGAGTAATGTACCGTGTGCTGCAACACTCTTTGTAATGTTGAAATCAGAGAATGTGGGGTTCATTATGAAGTCCACATTGGCGAACATTCCGACAAGGGCTGATATCAGTCCGAACCAGAAAATATAATCTCCTATGAATTCGCCAAATTTCGACTTTTTGTTTTTGCATAGGCCAAAAATCACGGCAGACCACATTACAAGATTGCATGGATAAATCGGTAAAATAAGATTTGGTGCTTCTTTTAGATGCTCAAATGCATCGCCGGAAAAGCAGTGGTAAAAGAGCATACTGTAATGCAAAAGCACCGTTGCGAGCGATGCTGCAATAAGCACAGCGTTTCGCCCGTGCTTGCACTTTACGAACCTCTTTATTACCCAAAGCAAAGCCGCAATGACTGCGATCATCAGAAGATTAAATACAATAAGCTTTAACATGTCATTTCCCTTGATTTTTTTAAAAACCGAGCCTTTCGCTCACACGTATTGTATCACATTTTTCCCCAAAATGCAACCCTTAAGTCAAACTTGAGCCCGGTCCTTGCGACCGGGCGACTTCTTTATATATCGGTAAATAATTACTTTGTCAGCTTCTCGACATGATCGTAGGAGAGCTTGCCGCATTTTCCTTTTGTATCACTCATCACACCTGCCAGCCCATTACAAGCCTTACGATCCAACAGGCGATCAACCCGCCAAGGATTCCTATTGTGATAAGATAGTTTAACCATTTTTGCTTAAAAATTTGTCCGTCAAAAAGGTATAAAGCACCGAGTATAGGTGCCGACCAAAACATTGGATGGTATCTGAATGCCGTAGCAATATCAAGCCTGAGCAAGCTCACCCAGGCGCGCGTCATACCGCAACCGGGACAGCTTATCTTGAATAAAAGCTTGAAAAAGCACCGCACGTCGAATATGTACATCAGCGCCACGATCACCGCAATTATTCCCAGCGTGATCAACTTTTCAGAAAGCTTTTTTATTTTCATAGATCCTTAAATGCACCGAAAACAAAAAACGAGAAATCGCTTGTGGATTTCTCGTTTTTGTTTTTAAAATTATGCGGGAATACCGCTGGTGATAGTAGCCTTCTGAGCCTCGAATTCCTCATCGGTCATCTTAAGCACGTTGATACCGAGAATGATACCCTTAATTACGTTGATGATACCGATAATGCCACAGGTTACAACGCCAAGAACGATACGAAGAATACCGGTCTTGATGTTCTTCTGCATGAAGCAGGGAACGCCGTAGCTGTTGAAAAGGATGCACATAATGCCAAAGAGTGTCTTGTTGTTCATTGGTGATACCTCCAAAGTTTTTTGACAATTTAAGTATATATCATTTATCTCATAATGTCAAGGGTAAATCTATAGATTTATTCAAAAATTCTATACTATCTTGCGCCCAAGCACAACTACGTAAGGCTGGAATTCTTTCCACCCCTCCTCGCTGCGCGGTAATCACTGGGTGTCATGCCGGTCTGCCGCTTAAATAACTTTGAAAAGTACTGCACATCCATAATTCCGCAGTGAAGCGCCACCGTCTGTATCTGAAGATTTGTGCTGCCGAGCAGGTGCGCCGCCAGCTCCATTCTTCGCGTGCGGATATAGTCCGATACCGTGTGTCCGGTTGCTTTTTTGAATACTGTCGAAAGGTAAGCAGGGCTGATCCCCTGCATCTCGGCAAGGGCGTGCGGTGACAGATCGCCGGACAGATCGGAATTTATGCGCAATATAGCCGTCCTGACTACGTCGGGCATTCCTGCAGTCGAATTATCCTGAACGAGCTTACAGTATGCGCGAAACATCTCCAGCATTAGCTCGGTGCTGGTTTGCACAGAGGTCATTTCCTCTATCCGCCTAGCAAATTCGGAAGATGTGCGGTCGATATAGAGCGGATGCACGCCGCCGCGCTCCGCCGCCTTTCGCAACAGGGTATTCATTATGATGCTATAGTTCTTCGCGTTTCTTAGCGGGTCCTGAACTCGTTTTTCAAACGCCACGGATGAAAACGCCTTCATGAGCTGCTTTTCAACGTGCAGCTGTCCTTGTTCAACCGCGCGTATCATATCGTTTTCAAACGCGTATCGCCTCTCCAGTGCTTTCATACTCACGTCAGTACTCTCATGAAGCACATCGGCAAGCTCCGGATCGCGCTCCTCCGCCGGTGCCTCCGTTGGCGAAATTTCCTCTACTGCAAATGATGGGCTTCGCCATATCCTTTCACAAAAGGTGTTCAGCATCAGCCAAACGGGTGAGTCACCTGTCATAACCGGAATGCTCTCGTAATATTCCGCAAAATGCTTCTGCTTCTGAGGTGAGATTCCGAACCGCTCTCCCATCTCCAATAGATCGCTTTCGGTTGTCTGTACTGTACGGTATGGGCCGATCGCAAGCAGTGTGGGCTTCTCCGTATCCGGCAAAAGCATGAACCTGTACGATAGCATCGCGCGGCTTGTGAAGGTATACAAGGTCCGATGTCTGAGCACAGGGATAGATGCTATGATCCTGCTTTGATTGTAAAATAACGCATCGGCTCCCTCATTTTTCAGAAAATTGTCAAGCTCATCGCGATTGATCATTGCTGCGCCGAGTCGACTTTTTTGTATTATGTCGCACAAAAACGACAACTCCTGTTTATAAAACATACTGTCTCCATGCCGCACACGACTTAACCAGGTTGTGCGGTTTTTTTAATTATCCGAACTAATTATATCACTTTTTTGTAAAAAAACAACTAATATTTTGAAAAAAGATTAAAAAAATACAAAAACACATCAAAATTTTACTCACACTGCCCGTAAAAAATAAATTATAATAGAAATGTTGAAAAGGGAAGCGAATAGCACCTCCCTTAAAAAAATAATCAAAAAGAGGAAAAGGTATGAAAAAACAACCAATGCTTGATGCAAACGGCAAGCGCAAATTTGGTATGGTCGATAAGCTCGCATACGCGGCAGGTGACTTCGGCTGTAATATGAGCTTTGCGCTTAAGTCAACAGTACAAACCTTCTGGCTCGTCTTTATGTATATGGAGATCGGCCTGCTTTCCGCTCTCGTTCTCGTAACCCAGATCTGGGATGCTATCAACGACCCCCTTATCGGCTCTATGATAGATAGCGATAGAAGAAAGTACAAAATGGGCAAATTTAAAACCTACATATTATTTGGTGCTTGCGGACTTCTTATTGCGGGTGCGCTTGTATTCCTTCCGCTCCCTGAGTCGATCAGAATGAGCCAGCAAACCGGCGCGGTTGTTTTAAAGTCCATAATCTTTATAGTAGCATACGTTATCTGGGATGCTTTCTATACCGTTGCTAACGTTCCTTACGGCTCCATGCTTCCCCTCGTCACTGCAGACAAGGGCGAACAGGCACAGCTCTCTACCTGGCGCTCTATCGGTTCTATGGTAGGTAATATGGTTCCCGGTATGATCCTTCCCTTTATCATCTGGAAGAGCATCAACTACGACGGAACCGGTATCATTCCCGGTGTTGACGGCATATTCCACACCAACCCCAAGACCGGTGAGGCTTATGAGATCGGTGAGCAGATGATCAACCCCCTCACTCTTGAGAAGGTTCAGGAGCTCATCGGTGGCAATGCCTTCCTTGCAGCTCTTATAATGGGTGTCCTTGGCTTTGCGGCATTCTTCTTCATGATCAAGAAGATCACTATCCGCGTCGATGAGAGCACCGTTAAGACCAACGAGAGCGGCGAGAAGGTAAACATCTTCAAGTCCTTCGGTAAGTTTATGAGAAACCGTCCCGCAGTTGGCGTTACTCTTGCCGCTATGGGTATGTTCCTTGGTATGCAGTCTGCTACCACCGCAAACACCATTATGTTTGCTACCTACTTCGGTAAGGCAGAGCTTTCAGGTGTTGTTATGATAGTCGGATTCCTTCCTATGGTGTTCTTTATCCCCTTCATCAAGAAGATCGTTGATAAGTTCGGTAAGAAGGAAGCATCCGTTATGGGTACTCTCGTATCCCTCCTCGGCGCTGTCATTATGATGATATTCCCCCTGATGCCCACAACCGATCTCGCGCTTGTAGTTTACATGGCAGGCCTTGTATTCTTCGGTGTAGGTATGGGTGTTTACACCTGTGTATCCTGGGCTATGATGGGCGATGCGATCGACTACAACGAGTGGAAGTTCGGCACCCGTGAGGACGGCACCGTTTACTCCCTCCACTCCTTCTTCCGTAAGCTCGCGCAGGGCGTTGGCCCCACCATCGCACTTGCTCTAATGGGTGTTCTCGGCTACGTTTCCGAGAAGGGTGTTGCAGGTCAGACTCTTGAAACTGCAAAGAATATGTGCTGGCTCGTTGCAGGTCTTTACCTCTTCTCCGCAATTCTTCAGTTCGTAGGCCTCGCATTTATCTATAACATCGACAAGAAGACTCTCGATAAGATGAATGCCGACCTCACTGCAAGACACTCTGTAGATAACACCTCTGAGATTGCGTAACGTATCAGTTAAAAAATCTATTTGTGTACATAATTACTGTATAAACAATTGTTAAAACAGGAGAAAAAACACTTGAGAACTATTATTAATCTTAACGAAAACTGGCTCTTTGCCAAGAATACATCTGACATCACCCTCAGAGAGGGAGAGACTATCAACCTCCCCCACACCTGGAATGCAACCGACGGTCAGGACGGTGGCAACGACTACTTCCGTGGCGCCTGCCTCTACGTAAAGACCCTCGATAAGTCCACGCTCCCCGAGGCAGATAAGTACTATCTTGAAATTCGCGGTGCAAACTCCTCTGCCGACGTTTACGTCGGTGGGGAAAAGCTCGCTCATCACGACGGTGGTTATTCCACCTGGCGCGTTGACATCACCGATAAGCTTACCGACAAAACTGACATTGCAGTTGTAGTAGACAACTCCCCTAACGAAATCGTTTATCCTCAGATGGCCGACTTTACGTTCTACGGTGGTCTTTACCGTAACGTAAACCTCATCGCAGTAAATAAGACTCACTTCGATCTTGATTACTATGGCGGCAACGGCCTGATGATCACTCCTGCTGTAGATGGCAAGGATGCAAAGGTAGAGGTTGAGGTGTTTGTAAAGAACCTTACCGATACCCAGACCCTCGTTTACACTATCTACGATAAGGAAGAGAACGAGATAGCAAAGGTCGAGTCCAAGGACTCCAAGGTAACTCTTGAAATTAAGGACGTTCACCTCTGGCACGGACGTCGCGATCCCTACCTCTACTGCTGTGAAGTTGAAATTGTAGAGGACGGCAACGTTCTCGATAACGTATGCAACCGCTTCGGTTGCCGTACATTCCGCGTTGACCCCGATAACGGCTTTATCCTCAACGGTGAGGAATATCCCCTGCGCGGTGTATCTCGCCACCAGGACCGCCTCGGTGTAGGTAACGCGCTCCTTCCCGAGCATCACGAGGAGGACATCGCCCTCATTATGGAGGTCGGTGCAACCACTATCCGTCTTGCTCACTATCAGCACGATCAGTATTTCTACGACCTCTGTGACGAGAACGGTCTTGTTATCTGGGCAGAGATCCCCTATATCTCCAAGCATATGTCCACCGGCCGTGAGAACACCATCTCTCAGATGAAGGAGCTTGTAACTCAGAATTACAATCACGCCTCCATCTTCTTCTGGGGACTTTCCAACGAGATCTCCATCGGCGGCTCTGACGACGACCTTCTTGAGAACCACCGTATTCTCAACGACCTCGTTCACGAGATGGATAAGACTCGTCTTACCACCATCGCTGCAGTTTCGATGTGCAAGATGGATGATCCTTATCTCCAGATCCCCGACCTCGTTTCCTACAACCACTATTTCGGTTGGTACGGTGGCGACACCACTATGAACGGCCCTTGGTTCGATAAGTTCCACGCAACTCATCCCAACATTCCGATCGGCTGTTCCGAGTACGGATGTGAGGCACTTAACTGGCACACCTCCGATCCCAAGCAGGGTGACTATACCGAGGAATATCAGGCATACTACCATGAGGAACTCATAAAGCAGCTCTTTACCCGTAAGTTTATGTGGTCCACCCACGTATGGAATATGTTCGACTTCGGTGCTGATGCTCGTGCAGAGGGCGGCGAGAACGGACAGAACCATAAGGGACTTGTCACCATGGACAGAAAGTACAAGAAGGATGCATTCTATGCATACAAAGCTTGGCTCTCCGACGAGCCCTTCGTACACCTCTGTGGTAAGAGATATATCGATCGCCCCGAGGACGTTACCAAGGTTACCGTATACTCCAACCAGCCCGAGGTAGAGCTGTTTGTAAACGGTGAAAGCATCGGCAAGAAGACCGCTCCCGACCACTTCTTCTACTTCCAGGTTAATAACGTTGGCGAGTCCACCATCGTTGCCAAGGCAGGCGAGCTTACCGACGAGGGTAAGATCCGCAAGGTTGCTGAGCGCAATATGGATTACGTTCTCCGTGAGGTTGGCGCAGTCCTCAACTGGTTCGACGTTGTCGAGATCGAGGGCAGATTCTCTATCAATGATAAGATCTCCGATATTATGGAGTCCAAGAGAGGTAAGCTCTGGTTTATCTCCCTCGGCCTTAAGCTTAAAAAGAAGCTGGACGCCAACAAGAAGGCTAAGAAGTCCGGTGAAAAATCCGGCGGCTTCGACGTTGACCTTAAGGGCGGCAGTGGTAGCGGCATTATGGAAATGCTCGGTGGCTTCAGCGTGCTTCGTCTTTCCAGCATGATGGGTATGATGAACATATCGTTCACCAAGGAAGAGCTTCTTAAGATGAACAAGCAGCTTAACCGCATCCGCAAGCCCAAGAAAAAGTAATTAAAATAACCGCAATCCTCAAAATGGGGATTGCGGTTTTCCTTTTTGTGTGATAAAATGTTATAAAAAGCCCCACGAGGACAACCAAATGAACGATAAAACATTACTTTATCAGATAACCGAAACAAGTAAATATATGATGGCATTCGTCATCGTCACGCGTGAAAACAATGCTATCGTTATCGATGGCGGCCGTCCCGAGGATATGCCCCTTTTAAAGCAATACATAGGCGGCCGACATATCAAGGCGTGGATACTTACCCACGCGCACAACGATCATATAAGCGGCATCGTTGATGAGCTTGATAAAAACGGTGGCCGCGACTTCGACATCGAAGCCTTTTACTATAACTTCCCGCCCTATTCACTTATCGAGGACCATAACGTCCCCGATTACGAATATTACTGCGAGGAGTTTAATGAAATGCTCCCCGCATTCAACAAGGTCGAGCCCCTCATACGCGACCGCGCGCATATAGTAAAGCAGGGGGAGAGCATTACCGTTGATGAGTGCAAAATAGACTTTATCTACACCTGGCATAAGGGACTCGTCTCCAACGTCATCAACGACTCTTCTTTAGTATTTAAGCTCACCGCCCCCAACAAAACGGTGCTTTTCCTTGGTGACCTCGGCCCCGACGGTGGCGACTTTTTGTTCCGCGAATCCCGTCACCTTTTAAAGTCAGATATCGTCCAGATGGCTCATCACGGCCATATGAACGTGGGTATGGAAATTTATGCCGAGATAATGCCTGAAGCCTGCCTTTGGTGTTGTCCCGATTGGCTCTATAACGAGCCCGATTTTCCCCCGTACCTCTCCCGCACAGAAAAGCACCTGCACGACCGTCGCATGCGAATGTTCGGCACAGCGGTAACCCGCCGCTGGATGGATATCCTCGGTGTCAAAACGCACTACGTCACCAAGGACGGCACCCACGAGATAGAGATATAGAAAAAGCCTGTGCAGATATTCCTGCACAGGCTTTTTCTATTAAATATTTTTCTTTATATACGACATATATTCATGCCAGTCCTCACGGCCGAGGTAGTGTGTGCCGGTTCTGACGTGGTAGAATACCTCTCCCTCGTCAAGCACCGATTTTGCCTGGGGGATCTCGCCGTTGTGTACAAGTCCCTTCATTCCGCCAAGGCGCCAGAACTCGCTCGCCATCTCCGCACCGAGAAACTCGCTCTCAGGGTCTGCCCACAGGTCCTCCTTCGCGCTTCCTACCATAAGGTGTCTGGGATAGGAAAGTGCCATAAGGAAATGCTGATCAAACTTGCCCTCGTCAAATTTTGCCGCGTTCTTGTTGTATCTCGGGCAGAACCAGAAAGGGAATACGTTTGTTATAACAGCAGGTGTTTCGCCCTGCTTGCCGCGCGTGATAGCTGCACCCGAGCAGCCCGAATCGTTCGAAATAATGTACTTAAAGCGCTCGTCGTATCCACCCGCAACAAGTGCCGTCTTTCCAAGACGGGAGTGACCGATCACCGCTACGTTTGATTTGTCGATCATATCCTGGGTTTCAATATAGTCCATTACTCGCATCACCGCCCACGCCCACATAGCGATCTTGCCGGGCGCATCCATTCTTCGACGGTTGCCGAAAATAGGTGCAATGCCGTTCTTGAAATCGTTGTTGTCGCTGGTAACGGCCCTGTAATCAAAGGAGAAAACGGCAAAGCCGTTGTCGAGTATCTCCTCGGTAGGCTGACCCATATCCGGCACGTCCGGACGGAAATTTATATGTACGAATGCGGGAATATTGGTCTTGTCCTTCGGTATGCTCGCAGTTACGGGCCACGAAAACTTCTTTTCACCGATAGTTACGGTAAACTCAAGCTTGTTGCGCACAGCTCTTCCCGCACAGAAGTTCGCGTACTCCTCGATCACGCGCACCTCAAGGTGGTCGGGCTTCGGAGGAATCATACCGTATTCCTCAACCTGCATTATCTTCTTTATTTCCTCTCTGCGAAGTTCAAGGTCCTGTGCGGTCTTTAACTTACGGCCGCTGTTCAGCTTCATCAACTCGGGTATATTTCTCGCTTTAATGATATCGCAAATGCTCATAGCATACCTCCAAAGGGTGTTTTATGATTTTATTATATATTTCTCGCAAAAAAATGTCAATAGGTTTTGACAATTAACGGGTAATGTGTTATAATAGATGAAAACGATAAAGGGGGAGCTACTATGTATTTGCCGCAAAATGTAAAAATACTCATAGATCAGCTTAACCGATACGGTCACAGAGCAGACGTTGTCGGCGGTTGTGTGCGCGATTTTTTGCTTGGCAAGACCCCCTATGACTACGATATAACTACCGATGCCACACCTGATGAAATGCTTGAGATCTTCCGCGATTTCCGAACAATTCCCACAGGCCTTAAGCATGGCACACTTACAGTAATGCTGGGTGGCGATCCGTATGAGATCACCACATACCGTCAGGACGGTGAGTATTGTGATCACCGTCACCCTGATGACGTTACCTTTACCGAGAAAATTGCCGACGATCTGTCCCGCCGTGACTTTACGGTGAACGCTATTGCATATAATCCCGACTGTGGCTTCACGGATCTTTTTGGCGGCCGTGATGACATTTCAGCGCGTGTTATCCGTGCAGTAGGTGACCCATACCGCCGATTTGACGAGGACGCTCTTCGTATCCTTCGCGCCGTCCGCTTTTCCTCCACCCTTGGCTTTGAAATAGAAGAGGGAACCGCCACCGCCGCAAAAGAGCTTTCGCACCTCTTGTCATTCGTTTCGGGTGAGCGCATATATACCGAGTGGCTCAAGCTCATATCCGGCAAAGACGCCTATCGCGTCCTCCGCGATCACCGCACCGTTATCGAATCAGCCCTCGGCATTAAGGATTATATCCTTCCCAATGAGGCTCGCTTTAACACAGCGGATAAGTATACAAGGTTCTTCTCCCTCTTTGCAGGGTACAATGATCCAAGTGAAATTTACTCCTCCGTTTGCGACAGACTCCGAGTGGATAATGCCTGGCGCGGCGCAGGAGTTACCGTCCTCTCGAACCTCCATCGCCCCCTTGATAGCGAGGTCAATATCAGACTCTGTCTTCATAGTATAAACAAGGAACAGACGATGATGCTCGCCGCCACCAAGGAGCTTCTCGGCATCTCCGATGCTCACACCTACGAGCGCGTGACGGAGGTGATCAGATCCGAAAAACCCTTTTCCACACAGCATCTTGCGGTACGCGGCGGCGACGTTACCGCCCTTGGATTTCGCGGTGCTGCGGTCGGAAATGTACTTGAATTTTTGATAACGTCCGTTATAAAAGGTGACCTCAAAAACGAGCGCGACGAATTGATAAACGCCGCAAAAGGTTACACGCCCCATAACCAAATCGCAAAAATGTAAACAAAGATTAGCAAAATACCCTAGGAGATAAAAATGGCATTTGACGCTTGTATGATGCGCGCAGTTTTGTCCGAAATTTCGCGCGAGTTCCCGGATGCAAAAATTGAAAAGGTGCTCCAGCCGCAAAACGATGAAATAGACCTCGTTATACACAGCGGCCGCACGTCACGCCGCCTCGTATTCAACGTCGGCCCTAATGCTCCAAGGCTTCAGCTTTCAGACAAGGCAAAGGAAAATCCTCTTAAGGCACCTATGTTCTGCATGTTCCTGCGCAAGCACCTTATCGGCGCCCGCATCGTTGACGTATCCCAGCCCGGCTTTGACCGTATCGCGCATTTCCGTCTTGCATGCTATGACGAAATGGGCTTCCCGACCGAGAATAAGCTTGTCTGCGAGATAATGGGTAAGTATGCAAACCTCATCGTGCTTGACAAGGACGATAAAATTATCA
>JAZOWT010000004.1:0-3322 GCA_045659365.1 Eubacteriales bacterium
ACGCACTCGTCGGGGTTGATGCCCTTGAAGGGCTCCTTGCCCATGAACTTCTTAACTGCTTCCTGAACTGCGGGGATTCTGGTAGAACCACCTACGAGAAGTACCTTGGAGATCTCGCTTGCGGAAAGTCCGGAGTCGCGAAGAGCATCTCTGGTGGGAGTAAGGGTTGCATCAACGAGGTCGCGGGTGATCTCATCGAACTTTGCTCTGGTAAGGGTAGCCTCAAAGTGCTTGGGGCCGGTTGCATCTGCGGTGATGAAGGGAAGGGAAATGGAGGTGCTCATAACACCGGAAAGCTCGATCTTTGCCTTCTCTGCACCATCCTTAAGGCGCTGGTGAGCCATCTTATCCTTGCGGAGGTCGATGCCGCCGTTCTCCTGTGCGAACTGATCTGCCATCCAGTCAACTACTCTCTGGTCGAAGTCGTCACCGCCAAGACGGTTATTACCCTTGGTTGCAAGAACCTCGAATACACCGTCGGAAATGTCAAGAATGGATACGTCGAACGTACCGCCACCAAGGTCGAATACCATGATCTTCTGGGACTCTTCCTTGTCCATACCGTATGCAAGGGCTGCAGCGGTGGGCTCGTTGATAATTCTCTTTACCTCAAGACCTGCGATCTTACCTGCATCCTTGGTTGCCTGACGCTGTGCGTCGGTGAAGTATGCGGGAACGGTGATAACTGCCTCGGAAACGGTAGTGCCGAGGTATGCCTCTGCATCAGCCTTAAGCTTCTGGAGGATCATCGCAGAGATCTCCTGAGGAGTGTACTTCTTGCCGTCGATGTCGGCCTTGTAGTTGCTACCCATTTCTCTCTTGATGGAGATAACGGTCTTGTCGGGGTTGGTTACTGCCTGGCGCTTTGCAACCTGACCTACAAGTCTTTCACCGGTCTTGGTGAATGCTACTACTGAGGGAGTGGTTCTCGCACCCTCGGGGTTTGTAATAACGATGGGCTCGCCACCCTCAAATACTGCAACGCAGGAGTTGGTGGTACCCAAGTCAATTCCTATAATCTTTCCCATGATAAATTTTCTCCTTTTATATGAATATGTTTTTTAATCTTAGTTAACCGTCTTTACCATTGCAAAGCGGATGATACGGCTACCCTTTTTGTAGCCCTTCTGATAAACCTCGACGATCTCGCCCTCGCTCTTTGTTTCATCCTCGTCGTGCATTACTGCATTGTGAAGATTGGGATCGAAGATGTCGCCGATCTTGCCGACAGGCTCAACTCCGAGCTTTGCGAGTGTACCCTCGATGGATTTCATTATCATTACGATGCCGTCCTTAAGAGGTCCTTCGGCATCGATCGCTGCGGCTCTCTCAAGATTGTCTATAATAGGAAGCAGCTCGTTTACAGTATCTGCCATTGCGCACTCGTAGGTTGCATCCTTTTCTTCTCTTGAGCGGCGGCGGAAATTGTCATACTCGGCAGCCATGCGAAGGTACTTGTCGTCCTTCTCCTTGATCTCACCCTCGAGGGCTGCTATTTTTTCCTCAAGAGCCTTGCACTTGCCGGTCTTCTTTTCCTTTTTAGCCTCGTTTTCGTTACACGCCCCCTTGCACGCGTCGGTTTCGGGGATGTTTTTGTTATCTTCCATTATAGTCCTCGCTGTTTGTGTTTTTGTCATTCAGGAGCCCCTGTGTGCCATGACTGAAGTTTGAGTCGATAGCGGAGGCAAGCTGATTTATCATTCCTATAACCTTAGAGTAGTTCATTCTCTTTGGTCCTATAACGCCGACCGCCATTTTCTTGCCGCCGACGGTAACGTTCTTGAATATGAGAGTGGTGTCACTCATTGCACCGCCGTCATCCTCGCGTCCGATGTAGACCGAAAGTCCGTCGTCGGTTTCGGAACCGGAGGTGATAACGTCGATAAGCTTTTCCTTTTCCTCAAGCACACCCATAAGATCACGAAGCTTTGAAACGTCGGAATATTCCGGATAGCGGAGAAGCTTGTTTACACCGTCGAGCTTTATGTCGGTGGTGTCAAGCTCGCTCATCGTTTCGTAGATGATCTTCATCGTGGGGTGAACCATAGCGGCAACAGGGCCCATCAGTGACTCAAGCTTTACGATTATCGGCATTGTGATGCCGTCGCTTGTGGTGTTGGGGAGGTAGATGTTAAGTGCCTCTGTGAAGCGGCGAAGATCCTCCTCGGTGATGGGGAAGGGGAGGTGTATCGGCTTTGCCTTAACCGTATCGCCCTGGAAGAGCATAACCAGAAGGAAGTCCTGATTTGAGAGATACACACTGTCAAACTTGCTTATTCTGATCTGGCCGACTCCGGTCTTGAAAGCGATACCGGTGTAATCGGTGAACGACGCCGCAAGCTTTGATGCCTCCTCGAGGATCTTATCCATCTCGGTAAGCTTGTATTTGAGCTTTTCGTTGATCTCGTCGATCTCGCTCTTTGTCGCACTGTACTGGCGCACAAGGGTGTCAACGTAGAAGCGGTATCCAAGCTCGCTGGGGACTCTACCTGCAGAGGTGTGGGGCTGCTTAAGATATCCCATGTCCTCAAGCTCTGCCATTTCGTTTCTTATCGTGGCGGGTGAGCAGGTTATCTCATCTGACTGCGCAAGATACTTTGAACCGACGGGCTCGCCGTTTGATATGTGGGCATCAATGATCGCCTTTAATATTCTTTGCTTTCTTTCCGAAAGCTGTCGCTCGTCCATTCCGGCACCTCCATTTCTCTGATTTTTAGCACTTACACGACGAGAGTGCTAACAGGAGTACATATAATATAATCTATTTTTTACCCCGTGTCAAGACTTTAGGACTAAAAAAGTATGAATTTTCTGTTAACATTTAGCTAACAACGGTTGCAAGTGCTAATTTTGACACTTTTTGTAAAATGTCACCTTCAAAATAATGTTTTTAGACTATTGACTTTATTATAGATTTAATATATAATATTATCTGTGTGAGTGTTTGCTTACATAGTTAAAAATTATTTGTTTTTACGATATAGGTTACATTGTAATCAGAAGGAGGTGTAAAATGAATCCTATAATTTCAGCAATTATTGGCGGCGCAGTAGGTATTGTAGCAGGCGCAGTAGTCGGATTTCTCGCGAGAAAGATGACCGCTGAGAAGAAGCTTGGTTCTGCTGAGGAGCAGGCAAGAAAGATTCTCGAGGATGCTATAAAAAATGCCGAGAGCGCTAAGAAGGAATCTATAATTTCTGCAAAAGAAGAAATATTCCAGATGAAGAAGGAGGCTGACTTCGACGTAAAGGAGCGTCGCAAGGAGGTTTCCAGACTTGAAAGAAGAGTAACACAGAAGGAAGAAACCCTCGATGCAAAGCTC
>JAZOWT010000005.1:0-20184 GCA_045659365.1 Eubacteriales bacterium
CGGTGCGACCCTCGTGCTCAATCTCGATAGCGTTCAGAAGATCGGGCAGCTTACCGTTTTCAAACTTAATGTCGAGAACGGGTCCGATTATCTGTATTACCTTACCGATGTTCTTTCCCATCGTTAAAATTTCCTTTCTACGGTGCCTCTTACAATGCCTCAGCACCTGATACTATTTCGGTGATCTCCTGGGTGATGACAGCCTGTCTTGCTCGGTTGTACTTAAGCATAAGCGTGCCGATCATCTCCTCAGCGTTCTTGTTTGCCGCGTTCATCGCGCTTCTTCTCGCGCCCGACTCGGATGCCAAAGCCTCACATACTGCGGAGTAAATTACTCCTCCAACGTATTCGGGAACTATCCTTGCAAGCAGCTCCTCCGGCTCCTCTTCGACGACAGGATCGAACGACTTGGGAGTCTCCTTTTTCCTGCCTGCCTCAAAGGGCAAAAGCTGCTCGTAAACGGGGATCTGCGATATCATAGACTTGAACTGCGTATATACGAGGGTAACCTCACTGATCTTGCCTGAGAGGTATGCATCGCATATCATCTTTCCAAAGGACTGCGCGCATCCTACTCCCACCTCTGCGGTGTATTCTGCCGCATCGGAGAATATCTCTGCCTTTCTGTGGCGGTAATATTCAAGTGCCTTTTTTCCGACAGGGAGATAGACGGCATTTTTACCCTTGGCAAGCACCTCGGTTGTGCGGAATACGTTTGCATTGTATCCGCCCGCAAGGCCGCGGTCACCCGCGATAACTATAAAGAGGTGCGACCCCGTGTCGCGTTTTTCAAACCACGGAGTAACTGACATCTCGCTTATATTCTTTATACTTTCAATTGCATCACCGAGTATTTGGCAAAAAGGACGTGACCTTTCCACCTTTTCCTTGGCGCGTCTTAACTTTGAGGTTGCGACCAGCTCCATAGCCTTGGTGATCTGCATCGTGCTCTCAACGCTTTTCATTCGCGCCTTGATATCGTTCATTGATGCGCCTGCCATATTTTACTGATCCTTACCTAAAAATTTGTCTTTGGTATAAATGATGGCTTCCTTAAGCTCTGCCTCACCCTCAGGGGAGAGAACACCGGTCTCTCTGATACTCTTAAGCAGTTCATCCTTGGTTGCTGTAAGGTACTCGAAAAGCTCATCCTGATAGCGGCTGATGTCCGCAACGGGTACCTCCTTTAAGAGGTTGTTTACAACCGCATAGATTATAGCGATCTGAAGCTCAACGTCGATAGGAGAGTTTCTGTCCTGCTTAAGAACCTCAACGATTCTTGCACCCTGGTCAAGTCTTGCCTTGGTATCCGCGTCAAGGTCTGATCCGAACTGCGCGAAGCTCTGAAGTTCTCTGTACTGCGAGTAAAGAAGCTTAAGCGTTCCGGCAACCTTTTTCATCGCCTTGATCTGCGCATTACCTCCGACTCGGGAAACCGAGATACCGGGGTTAACTGCAGGACGAACGCCCGCGTGGAAAAGCTCGGTCTCAAGGAATATCTGACCGTCGGTAATAGAAATTACGTTTGTGGGGATATATGCCGATACGTCACCCGCCTGGGTTTCGATTATCGGGAGTGCTGTAAGCGAGCCGCCACCGCACTCGGGAGAAAGTCTAGCCGCGCGCTCAAGAAGTCTTGAGTGGAGGTAGAATACGTCACCGGGGAATGCCTCACGGCCCGGAGGACGTCTGATAAGCAGGGAGAGTGCGCGGTAAGCAACCGCGTGCTTGGAAAGGTCGTCATATACGATAAGCACGTCCTTACCCTGCTCCATGAAGTACTCACCCATAGCACATCCAGAGTAGGGAGCGATGTACTGGAGGGGGGCGGATTCGGATGCCGTTGCGGAAACAACGATGGTGTAATCCATCGCACCGTTTTTGTAAAGAGTGTCAACAACGTTGGTAACGGTGGACTGCTTCTGTCCGATCGCAACGTATATACAAATAACACCCTTGCCGCGCTGGTTGATTATGGTATCGGTTGCAATAACCGTCTTACCTGTCTGTCTGTCACCGATTATAAGCTCACGCTGACCGCGGCCGATCGGGATCATCGAGTCGATAGCCTTGATACCCGTCTGCAGGGGTACGGAAACCGACTTTCTTTCAATTATACCGTATGCCTTTCTTTCGATAGGACGGTATTCGGTGGCACTGATCGGGCCCTTTGCATCTATGGGCTGACCGAGTGCATTTACTACTCTTCCGATCATTTCCTCACCTACAGGCACGGAAACTACACGGCCGGTGCGCTTTACAAGGCTGCCCTCACTGATACCGACGTCATTACCGAGAAGAACTGCACTTACGCAGCTTTCCTCAAGGTTGAGCGCCATACCGAATGTGCCGTTTGAGAACTCGAGAAGCTCGTTAGCCTTACACTTATCAAGACCGTATACCTTGGATATACCGTCACCGACAGAGATAACGTAACCGATCTCGTCCTGCTCGATCTTTGTGGAGTAGTTCTTTATTTGTTCTTTGATTATCTTGCTGATATCATCGATTTTTGACTGCATTTTATCACCAACTTTAAACAATGATATTTTTAAGGCTTCCGCTGAACGCGTCAAGACGCGTCTTTACAGAGCCGTCGATCTGCTTGCCCGAATAACGAAGCTTAACTCCGCCAAGTATCGAGGGGTCGACGGTATTTTTTATTATGATTGTCTTTCCGGTTTCGGCTACGAGCTTCGTCTTAAGTGCCTCAAGCTGTCCCTCGCTCATCGCTACCGCGGTCACCGCCTCTACCTCTTCAATGCCGAGATGCTCGTTATAAAGAGAAAGGTAGGTGGTGTACACCTCTGAAAAGGCGCGTACCGAGTGGCGCTCGGAAAGTATTTTTACAAGGTTGCTGACGCTGAAGTGAAGTCCGCCGAATGCCCCCTCTGCAAGGGAGAGCTTTTCTTCCTTTGAGATGGCAGGCGTGTCAAGTAAATTCCTGTATTCGGGGTTTTCCTCAATCACCGTTTTTACGGTGAGGGCGTCGTTTTTGATTTCTTCAAGCGCACCAAGCTCACAGGCGAGCATAAAGAGTGCGCGTCCGTATTCTGTGCCGCCCGTCATTTTGCGTTACCCATATTTTTGATGAAGTCGTCTATCATAGCCTCGTGCTCACGCTTGTCTACGTCGCGCTCGATAACTGCGGATGCGATCTCAATAGCAATTCCTGAAACCTCGTCCTTGACCTCGTTTATAGCACGCTTCTTCTCAAGCTCGATTTCCTCCTCGGCACGTTCAAGCACTCTCTGTGCCTTCTCGTCCGCATCGCGAAGAATCTCCTCCTCGCGCAGCTGCGCACGGCGCACCGCACGCTTAAGGATCTCCTCACTCTCCTCATTTGCCGCCTGGAGCTTCGCCTCGTACTCGACCTTTGCCGCATCAGCATCGCGCTGTGCCGCCTCGGCGCCGGAGTACATATCGTCGATCTCCTGCTGTCTTGAGTCTATCATGTTCTTGATAGGCTTGAATGCAAGCTTTTTAAGGATGAAGTAGAGAATGACAAGGTTTACCCACGCAAATACCATTGTAAAGGGATTTACGCCTACGAATGACTCGAACTTCGTGGAGAAGGTTTCGATCCATACGCTTGTGCCACACTTGTCGCATGCCTTGTCATCGTCGTCGGAATCTACGTGGTAGTTTCCCTCACAGACCTCGCATACACAGTCGGCGTTTTCGTCAACGTGCACACAGTCTGTACCGCATGATGCCAGAGAGAGAACGAGAGCTATAACGGTCAAAAAAAGGAAAAACGATTTTATGTTTATCTTTTTCATGCGTTGTTCATTGCTCCTCTAAAACTCTTTTGCTGTATCAGAGCATGAAGAGAATAAGAAGGGATATAACGAGAGAGTAAATACCGGTGGTCTCGGTAACTGCACAACCAAGAATCATGTTGGTACGAAGAGTACCTGCTACCTCGGGCTGACGTGCCATACCCTCGAGTGCCTTGCCTACTGCATTACCTTCTCCGATTGCGGGACCGATTGCTCCGATACCCATACAGAGTGCCGCACCAAGTGCCTTTGCTGCTTCTACGATTGCTGTTGCCATTTCCATTTTTAAATCCTCCTGAGATTTGTTTTTTTATTTTTAATTTTTTTATTTGTTTGCAAGCTTCTTGGCTTTTTTCTGTGCCTTTTTCTCGAGCTTCGCCGCCTTTTCCTCAGCAATTTCCTCGGGGGGAGGACATGCCGCGCCTACGTATACCATCGTAAGAAGACAGAATACGAATGCCTGTACAAAGCCTGAGAAGAGGTCGAAGTAGATGGAGAGAACTGCGGGTATACCTACCTGGAGGAAGGGAATACCCTCTGCTATCATATCCGGAAGCCAACCGAATACTACTGCAGAAAGACCTGCGAGTGCATTGTAGATCAGTGCGGTAAGAACTCCGCCGCCTGCTACGTTACCGAAATGACGGAACGCGAGGGAGAGGGGCTGTGCTATCTCACTGACAATGTTCATAGGTGTCATTACCACTATCGGCTCGGTGAAGCCCTTAAGCCATTTTCCAAAGCCGAAGTTCTTGATGTTCCAGAACCATATCATTCCCGTGGTGACAAGCGCCCACGCCATGGTAACCGACAGGTCTGCCGTTGCCGAGCGGAGAATCTGAGTCATTCCGAGAAGTGTACAGAACATAGACGAGAGAAACAGGGTTCCGATATACGGAGCAAAGCGAGCATTGTGTGCCCCCATTGTGTCCGTGACAAGTCCGTATAGCATTGATACCAGCTTCTCAACAAGCGTTTGTGCCTTACCGGGGCGCTTCTTGATGTTTCTGCTTACCAGAAAAGCGAGGAATGATAAGATAAGCGTTGCCACAAGAACGGTAATGGCTGATTGAGTTATTGCAATATCGATCCACGGTGTGTGTATCGTAAAATACACCTTGGCACCATTGGCTACGTTACCCATTTTTACCCTCCTTTTTGTTTAATAGGAGCTGCGTTACTGTCAGAAGCGGGCGCAGCATGAATATAGGTATGATTGTTGCGATCGGGTTGAATATCTCATTGAAGATAAAGGCCACGATCAGTGCCGCTACCATAGTGGCAATTCTTATGACGTATGAAACCGTCATGGCGAGCTGAACCTTTGCCTGATGCTCCTTAGCAAATGCCTCGGCCTCCTCGTCGGTCATTTCTCCGTTTTTGCGGCTTGCAAGCGCCTTGTTTACGGTGCGCGTTGTCATTACCGAGAGTAAGAAGAAGTTAACCACCGTGATTGCAGAGCCGAGCAATGCACCGATCGGAACCGAGTAGTGCAGGAGCGGTTCGCCTTTGATAAAATTGACGATCATAAATACCGCGACTATCAGGGCCGAGGTTATTATCTCGCCAACGATTATCGCCGCTACCTCAAATAACGGCAGCTTAGTTTTGTTTTGCATTTTAAGATCACCTTAAGGTTTTTTGTTTTTTGAGTTTCGCTCTTTTTCCATTCGCTCAAGGCTCTCGGAGGCTCGGATGACGAATCTTATCATAGAGACAAAGCCCGAGATTATACCAAGAGTTATGAGCACCGCATATAGCCAGCCGGGAGCACCGCACTTCTCGACGAAGAGCCATGCTATGGCAAGCATAAGCGCCGCGGGGATGAGCAGGGTAACTATTGCCTGCGCTATTATATTCATAACGTACATCGCGCCGACGAATCTTTTGTACACCGCCCGTGCCCTCACTTTCTTAATAGTAGCACACATTTGCAGCGAAAGCAATAGCATGCGCATAAGTTAAAAAATTAACGTATTATTCCGTGGATAAGGGGTGCACTCTCGGTGCATTCCTTGCCGTATTCAACACCATCGCACATGATCCTTGCAGCCTCCGTAAAGAAGCTCTCGTCATTTGCATACAGTCTTGCAACAACGTCGCCGACCTTTACCGCACTGCCGGTCTTCTTTTCAAGTATGATGCCGGCAGAGTAGTCGATAACGGAATCCTTTGTGGCACGGCCCGCGCCGAGTGCAACCGATGCAAGGCCGATCTTTTCTGCATCCGTATGGACGATATATCCGTCACACGGTGCCTTAATTTCGTATACGTATTTCGCTTTTGGGAATTTTTCGGGATCAAGCGCAAGTGACTGATCACCACCCTGTGCGCCTATCCACTCGACAAACTTGTTGTATGCCGAGCCGTCAGAGATTACCTTCTGTGCGCGCTCCCTTGCCTCCTCGGGGGTTATGCCGAGTGCGAGGTGCACGATGTTTGATGCAAGAGCAAGGCAAACCTCGGTGAAGTCTGCGGGGCCGTTGCCCTTTAGGGTAGCGATCGCCTCCTTGACCTCGAGTATGTTACCTACCGCATGACCAAGGGGGGTATCCATGCTTGTGATCAGGGCTGCTACGCGTCTGCCACACAGCTTACCGATCTCTACCATCTTGCTTGCGAGCTTCTCCGCATCATCGGCTGTTTTCATAAACGAGCCGGAGCCGTATTTTACGTCAAGCACGATAGTGCCGGCACCTGATGCCAGCTTCTTTCCCATAACCGACGAGGTTATGAGAGGGATAGAGTCTACCGTAGCGGTTACGTCGCGAAGAGCATAGAGCTTTTTGTCTGCCGGAGCAAGGTTTCCGCTCTGACCGGTAACGGCTATTCCGGTGCGTCTTACCTGATCGAAAAATTCGTCAGGGGTAAGGGTTGCATTATATCCCGGGAATGACTCCAATTTATCAATAGTGCCACCCGTGTGACCTAATCCGCGGCCGGACATCTTTGCTACCTTGCATCCGAGAGCTGCCGCAATAGGTGCTACTACCATTGTGGTCTTGTCACCTACGCCGCCTGTCGAGTGCTTGTCAACTGCAAGCGCACCAAACTCGGACAAGTCAAGCATATCTCCCGAGCGGGCTATCGCATCGGTAAGTGTAGCTGCCTCGCGATCATTCATTCCGCGAAGGCATATGGCCATAAGCAGTGCCGACATCTGATAGTCCGGCACGCCCCCGGCGGTATACTCACCGATCAACTCGTATATCTCGTCGTCGGTAAGCTCCTCACCGTGCTTTTTCTTTGTTGTTATTTCGTAAATTCTCACATTGACTCCTTTCCGAACCCATGTGGCATAAGCTCACCGAGGGTCGTAATAAGTGTCTCGTTTTCTGCACCGATCAATACCTTCATATCCGGGGTGCAGAATTCTGATAATACCTGTCGACATACGCCGCAGGGGGTGAACAGCTTTTCCGCCGGCTTGCCGACAGGGCCGCCAACTACTGCTATCGCCTCGAATTCCTTTTCTCCGGCATGCACTGCACTGAAGAGTGCAACGCGCTCCGCACAAACCGTAGGAGTGAACGAAGCATTCTCTATATTGGCACCCGTGTAAGCTTTTCCATCCCTTGTGAGGAGTGCCGCACCGACTGAAAAGCCGGAGTACGGGCAGTATGAACGCTCTCTTGCCTTGTTTGCAAGAGCTATGAGATCCTTGTCAGACATGCTCATATCAGATCACCGTTTACCTTGAAGTCTACGCCAAGCATCTCGGTTACTCTCTCGGCAATCTCGAAGAAGCCGAAGCGCGTGCCGATGTTCTCGGGCCTTGAAGCCTTGTTGTACATAATAAAGGGCACGTATTCGCGTGTGTGGTCGGTGGACTCATCACCGGGATCACATCCGTGGTCTGCGGTTATGATGAGGGTATCATCCTCGCCAAGCTTTTCGATAAAGCCCGCAAGCCAGGAGTCAAACTCACTGAGTGCTGTGGCATATCCGTCGATATCCTGTCTGTGACCGTAGAGCATATCAAAGTCAACAAGGTTGGTAAAGCAAAGACCTTTAAAGTCGCGATCTGCGATGCTTGAGGTAACCTCCATGCCCTCGGTGTTTGAGTGAGTGAGGTTGCTCTCGGTGATTCCGGCACCTACGAAAATGTCGTAGATCTTTCCTACCGATATAACGTCAAGACCTGCGTTCTTGATTGCATCAAGCATAGTCATCTTCGGGGGAACAAGGGAGAAGTCGCGGCGGTTTGCCGTTCTCTTGAAGTCACCGATCTCACCGGTAAACGGACGTGCGATTACTCTGCCGACTCCGTGCTTGCCATGAAGAATTCCTCTTGCTATGCGGCAGTACTCGTAAAGCTGCTCAAGAGGAACAACGTCCTCGTGTGCCGCGATCTGGAATACACTGTCTGCGGAGGTGTAAACGATAAGGTTGCCTGTCTGCACGTGCTCCTTGCCGTAATCCCTGATTACGTCGGTGCCTGAGTAGGGCTTGTTACAGATGACCTTACGGCCGACTGCCGCCTCAAACTCGGAAAGAACCTCCTTGGGAAATCCGTTAGGGTAGGTGGGCAGGGGAGATTTTGATACGATACCTGCGATCTCCCAGTGGCCGATGGTGGTATCCTTTCCCATACTTACCTCACGAAGTCTGCCGACGGTTGCCATAGGCTCGTCACACTTTTCAAGATAGTCAACACCGTCGATATTTCCGATGCCCATCTTTATAAGTGTGGGGATGTTGAATTTTGTGGATCCGGATATTCTTTTTAACGTGTTAGCACCGATGTCGCCAAAAAGATCGGCATCGGGCTCGTACCCGATTCCGCAGGAATCAAGCACTATAAGGAAAACTCTTTTAATCATTCTTCAAACTTTATAGCCGTGTTGAGGGCTATCTCCATCATTTCGGTAAACGAGCTTCTGCGGCTCTCCGCATCGAGTGCTTCACCGGTGAAGAGATGGTCGGAAACGGTACAGATCGCGAGTGCGCGCTTGCCTGCATAGGCCGCGTTCATATAGAGCGCTGCCGCTTCCATTTCAACACCGAGGATGCCCATTCTCTTCCACTTCTTGCTTGCATCGGGATCTGCATTGTAGAAAATGTCAGAGGAAAGGAGGTTACCAACGACGTAGCTTGCGTTGATTTTCTTTGCTTCCTCAATAGCGGTTGCCATGAGCTCGTAGCTTGCGATGGGGGCAAATGTACCCTCAAGGCCGTACTGAACTGCAAAATTGGTGGTGGTAGATGCACCCTGACCGATGATGATATCGCGAAGCTTAACGTTGTCTGCGATACCGCCGGCAGAACCGATTCTGATTATGTTGTCAACACCGAAGAAGTTGTAAAGCTCGTAGGAGTAAATACCGATAGAGGGCATACCCATACCGCTTGCCATAACCGACACTCTCTTGCCCTTGTAGATGCCGGTGTATCCCTGAATACCGCGAACGTTGTTAACGAGCTTAGCATTTTCAAGGAATGTTTCGGCTATGAACTGAGAGCGCTGGGGGTCACCGGGCATAAGCACGGTCTTTGCAAAATCATCAGGGGTTGCATTTATGTGGGGGGTATAAAACTTCTTTGCGTCACTCATTTTATTTGTCCTCTTTTAATATCCTTTTATATTGGTTTCAGCCTTTGCGATCTTTACGATTCGGCTGGTGCCGAGCCTTGATGCACCGAGCTTGATGAACTCCTCTGCATCGTCAAGCGAAGAGATTCCGCCTGCCGCCTTGATCTTGACACCGGGGGCGACGTTTTCTGCAAAGATCTTTACGTCCTTGGTGGTTGCACCTGCGGTGGAGAAGCCGGTCGATGTCTTGATATAGTCTGCGCCGGCCTCGGATACGATCTGACACATTTTAACCTTTTCATCGTCGGTAAGAAGGCAGGTTTCGATGATTACCTTAAGTATTTTTTCACCGCATGCAGCCTTGATCGCTTTGATCTCCTCGAGGATTTCGGTGTACATCTTGTCCTTAAGCATACCGATGTTGATAACCATGTCGATCTCATCGGCACCGTTCTTGATTGCATCTGCAGTTTCATAAACCTTAGTAGCAGTTGTGGAATATCCGTTAGGGAAGCCGATTACAGTACATATAGCAAGCTTATCGCCAACGTATTCCTTGGCGCGCTTTACGTAGGATGCAGGAATGCATACGGATGCGGTTTCAAACTTCATGCCGTCCTCACAGATCGCGCGGATCTCGTCCCAGGTCGCCTGTACGGAGAGCAGGGTGTGGTCGCATACCTTGAGAATTTCTTTGATTTCCATTTTATCTACCTCTCATTTTTTGTTTCCAGCATTTATGGCACATTGCTATGTATCTGTCGTTGCCACCAAGAAGCACCTGACGTCCTGCGGTCACTACGTTGCCGTCCTTGTCAAGACGCGCGTTTACGATGGCCTTTGAGCCGCATTCACATACCGTCTTTATCTCCGAGATTGAGTCCGCCGTTTCAAAAAGGCGAAGGCTTCCGGGGAATACGTGAGTCATAAAGTCGGTGCGCAGTCCGAAGCACAGAACAGGGATCATGCATTCATCGACTATCTGTCTGAGCTGGTCGATCTGCTCAGGTGTAAAGAACTGACACTCATCGGCAATTATAACGTCCTTGTCAGTGTGCAAAAGCACGAACGTGTCGTAGATGCTCTCGCTCTTTGGTATCGCATCGCAGACGGCCGACAGACCTATTCTTGACTTGACGACGTTCTCACCATCGCGCACGTCGGTGGCGGGCTTGATAAGCCATACCTTCATTCCGCGCTCTTCGTAATTGAATTTTGTTATAAGCACCTGGGCGGTTTTTGACGAACCCATGGCTCCGTACTTAAAATAAAGTTTTGGCATTTTCTCGTCCTTTCAATTATCAGTTATATATATTTTAACACAAATATATAAAAAAATAAAGGACAAACCGGGGGTAAGAATTCACAAACTTTTTGTCCGCGTTTTGTGTAAAATTTTATTTTAGGGTGGAAATTTGCGAAAAAATGTGTTACAATAATATCCAATGCTTGAATTTTTTGAAAAGGAGGAAGCCATGGTAGTTATAATCGCAGAGAAGCCCAGCCTTGCGCGAAATATTGTTGCCGGAATAGGTCAGATGGATAAAAAGGACGGCTACTTTATCGGTGCGGGATATATCGTAACGTGGGCGTTCGGACATCTGTTTTCGCTCGTTGACGTTGAGGCGTATACCGATAGCCCGGTGACAAAATGGACGCTTGATAACCTGCCTTGCTTCCCTGAAAAATTCCAGTTCGAGCTTAAGCGCGGCACTGATAAAAGTGTTGACTCGGGTGTTAAAAAGCAGTATACGATCATCGAAAAGCTGGTCAACCGCCCCGATGTTGATACCATTGTCAACGCGGGAGACGCGGACCGCGAGGGTGAGATTATAGTTCGACTTTGTATAGATAACGCCCTTAAGAGTGTCAAGGCGCAAAAGCGCCTGTGGCTTCCCGACCAGACTCCCGAAACAGTCAAAAAGGCACTCTCCGAAATGAAGGACGAGACAGAGTATGACTCCCTGGCTGAGGAGGGCTATGCACGTACCTATATCGACTGGCTTTACGGCGTTAATTTGACACGGTATGCCACTATTCGTTCCGGCAAGCTCCTTCGCGTAGGCCGAGTTATAGTCCCCATTGTCCGCGCTATATACGAGCGTGACATGGAGATAAAGAATTTCAAACCCGACATATATTATGCAGTACAGTCGGAAGCCGAGACCCGTGGCGAGAAAATCGAGCTTGCAAGTAAACATAAGTTTGCAAAAGAGGAGCTTGAAAAGGCAGAAAGTCTTGCGACAGAGTATAATGCCGCCGGTGCTATCGTAACCTCAGTCGAGAGCAAAACGGACACCATACTGCCCGGCAAGCTTTATTCTCTCTCCACACTCCAGAGCTTCCTTGGTAAAAAATACAAAATGAGCATGGCGGAGTCTCTCGCCATAGTACAGAAGCTTTACGAGGAGGGCTACCTTACCTATCCGCGTACCAACTCTGAGTACCTTGCTACGGCAGAAAAGGATAAGATGCGCACAATCATATCCAACGTTTCAAAGCTTGGCTACCCTGTAAGATTCAAGGACTCAAAGTATATTTTCGACGACTCAAAAATAGAGTCGCACTCGGCACTTACTCCTACCTACAAGATACCGCAGTCGGAGAAGCTTTCCGAAAAAGAAAGACAGGTCTACTCGACTGTATTCCGCCGCTTTGTTGCAGTCTTCTGTGCAGAGGAATGTAAGGCAGATAAGAGTGAGATTAAGATCAAGGTCGGAGAGCTTGAGGAGTTTTCGCTTAAGGGCACTATCATCCGTGAGCCCGGCTGGACTAAATATGATGACTACTCCGGTAAGGATAAGGTGCTGCCGAAGCTTGCCGTTGGCGATGAGGTAAACGTTGAGTTCAAGCCAACAGAAAAGCAGACAACACCTCCGCGCCATTACACAATTGAAACACTCAACAAGTACCTCAAAAATCCTTTTAAGGACGACAAGGCCAGGGCGCGCGAGCTTGAGGAAAGTGGTGAGGTAGATGATGCTGATGATTATCGCGCGATCTTCGAGGGTCTCGAGCTTGGTACCGAGGCTACCCGAACCGGCATAATCGACAACGCGCGTAAAAGCGGTTATATAAATCTCAAGAAGGACGTTTACACAATTCTTGAGGATGGCGAGTATCTGATCGAATCACTCGGTAGACTCGGCATAACCATGGATAAATACAAGACCAGTGAGATGGGCAAGTCGTTGAAGCGGGTGTTCCGTGGAGAGATCAAGGCTGAGGACAGCGTCAGACTTGCACAGCAGGAGATTGCCGAGATATTCAGAAGCGGTGGAACCTCTGCAGTAGCAGAGAAGATCGATACCGGATCTCTCGGTGAGATCGTTGGTCCCTGTCCTATTTGTGGCAAAAACGTAATACGCGGCAATGCCGGGTATGGATGTATGGGCTACAAGGAGGGCTGCGAGTTCCGTATCGGACTCACTATCTGCAAAAAGACAATACCCATCATGGAGATCCGTCGCTTGCTTGCCACCGGATCGACCCTGAAGCTTTCGGGATTTATCTCAAAGGCGGGAAAAACATTCCGCGGAAAGCTTGTGATCAAGGACGGTGCAGTAGTTTTCAGCTTTGATTAACCGATTTTTCCTTTCGGCATAAGATGTATTGAGCAGTCAAGCAAGACTGTGTGACTGTTTAAGAATACTTCCGGAGGAAAACATAATGAATAACAACTGCCTCTGCCATCTCTTTGATGACAACTGCACTTGGATCATCATCCTTGCTATCGTTATCGTTTTTTGCTGCTGCTGCAATAACTGATAGCCAATGAAAAGGCGCGCCCACAAGGCGCGCTTTTTTTGTGTATATTTCCGGTTTTCGATACATACATTTTATTACTTAAACAGTCTTTTTTGGAGGTAATGAAATGTTTGTATATTCTGTTCGCGCATCGACCGTGAGATTCTTTGGTGTGGTAGTCCTCACTCTCGCGGTGCTTGTCGGTGCGCTTGTGCTTGGGCAGTCAAACGCGGTTGCGGTATCGGCTTCATCAGGTGTCAGCTTTGAAGGGATAAAGACTAATGAGGATCGCATTGAGTTCGTGTCGCAGTTCGGCATTGAGATCAGTGGTGATCCAAAGGAGGAGATCTCGTTCCGGGTTCCTAGCAAGCTTGAGGGAGTGCTGGCGGACTACAACGAGCTTCAGAAATCGCAAGGGCTTGACCTTACAAAATACAAAAACAAGAAAGTTACAAGATACACCTATGAAATCGACGGATATGGCGATTACACGGGACCCGTGTGCGTTAATCTGATAGTTTTTCGTAATAAGATCATAGCCTGTGATATATCGAGCGCAGACCCCACAGGATTCGTTGAACCGCTGGTAAAAGACAGATAATTTTGCATACGTATAGCAAAAATCGTGACATTTTGCCAAAAAACAAACGCCCTCTCGTATTTGGGAGGGCGTTTTCGTGTTATTCAGACTTGCCGAGCTTCTTTTTGGAGAAAATTACAAGCCCAAGGGATGCACAAGCTCCTGCGATGAGAAGCACTGCGCTGACGATCCAGTATCCTACATTAGGCATCAGGGCAGAGAATTCAAGTCCGGATTCCTTTGCGGTTGAGATAAAAACAGTCGGTATTGATCCGAGGATAAATCCGAGAATTGCAAAATAAGTACCGCGCTGGCAGGCGGTGAGAAGCTTCTTCATAATTGAGGAGATAAGAACAAAGCCAACGACGATTCCGACACCGGCAGTCGCCAGAACTGAGATCGAAATACCAACGTCCTGACCTTTAAGAAGATGGTCGGTTGCCATGTTGACAATGGGATTGTAGTATCCGAAAATCAAGAGAAGCATACTACCCGAAATGCCGGGTACAACAAGTGCGGATGAGCCGACAAGACCCACCAAAAACAAAAGAACGTAACCGCCGAAGCCAAGCGAGAAGAGGTCGACCTCACCACCGATCGGCAGGAACGAAAGAGAGAATGCCGCTGCGAGAGGAATAATGAATGCAATAATGTTAGTCAGCTTGATCTTGCCGCGAAGCTTGTCCGTTACAGAGGGTAGGCCGCCAAGCGCCAGACCGACAAAGATACAAACCGTCGGGATCGGGTAGGCTTCAAGCGCCCAACCAAGAGGGAAGAGCAGAGCGACAATGCCGCACACCATACCGATGAGGATCGGCAAAAGGGTGAGAATACTCTTTTTAAAGCTTTTGAAAAGATCAGCAATAGCGCCCACAAGCTTTTCGTAAATTCCGAGAATCGCGGCAACAGAGCCGCCCGAAAAACCGGGGATTATAAATGCTACACCGATTGCCATACCGCGTATGACGTCAATCATGAAAGTCTTAAGACTTCCTTTAGTTTGGTTCATATATATCTCCTTTTAGGTCAAATCCTGGAACGAAGATTTTGCAAAAATGTGTCCGGCACGCAGAGATCACCTCGGCCTGTGCCAAGCTCTATATCCGGCTTTCTTCCGCCGTGAAAATCACTGCCGCCACTTTCAGCCAAGCCGTATTCACGTGCGATGCTTACGGAAAGTGCGGTAGTTTCTGAGTCATAGGTTGAGTAAAGTGTTTCCATTCCGTCAAGGCCGTGCTTGATTGCCTCGGGCAAAAAAACGCGTAGCTCGGAGTCCGAAAGATTAAGGAACGGATGAGCTAAAACCGCCACCGCACCGATCGATTTTATAAACTCGATTGTTTTAAAAACGTCAAGTCTACGAGGCTGGACAAAATACTTGCCGTCTTTTGAGAGCAGGGTGTCAAAAGCCTCTTTGATCGACCCCGTGTAACCTTTTTCGACAAGCTTGCCGGCAATATGCGCCCTGTTCACGATGCCCGGGGTGGCAGATTTTATCTCGTTGTAGTCGATGTTATATCCGTCAGCGCGCAGATTTCGGACAAGTTCCATGTTGCTCTCATCCTTGCGGCGGCGCAACTCGGCAACCCTGCCGTCAACTGCATCAAAATGCTCGGGCTCAATAAACATTCCCACAATGTGAAGCTCGATTTCACCGTAGTCGGTTGAGAATTCAACACCGCCTATCGCCTCGAGTGTCGAGTCCTTTGCTGCGGCAAAAAACTCGTCAAGTCCCCCTATCGTGTTGTGGTCACAAAGCACAATGGCAGAAAGGCCTTTTGCCTCGGCCTCGCTTACAAGCTCGGCCGGGGAGTACGTGCCGTCAGAGTAGTGTGAATGCGTGTGCAGATCGCAATACTTCAACCTTATTTTTCCTTCTTTTCAAAAAATATAATCGAGCAAATAAAGCTCATCGCACTGCTCCAAACGAACAACACACCAAGCATACCGATCATATCGGTCACAAACGGCTTGCCTGCCTCGGGGTGCCAGGTAAACGTGATGCCGTCATCGGTCACAAAATGGAAGAAGAAATATGCTATCGCCATAACCACAACGCCAATGATCAGGCATATTAGCGAAAGCTTCTGCAATTTGCTTTTTGTCATAAAAATCTCCATACGTTATTGATATTTTTAGTGTTTCGGGCCGCCCGGGAGGTCGGCCCCTACGAAGTTAGATTGACTTAGTCAGACAAACGACACTTTCGACGTGGGAGGGGACTCCAAAAGGTCTCAAAACGGCCGAAAATGGGGGGTGTAACTCCAAAAGGTATATTTTACTGTTGCTTTTCCCATTCTTTGTGTGCTAAAAACCACTTTTCGTTATGAGCCCCCAAGGCTCCTATCTGTCTTGGATGTGCAAGCGGTAACACCTGTATAGTCTTTCCGTTTATAATTACCTTGGTCTTTGTTCCATAGCCATACATATTTACATATTCGCCAAGCGTTGAGTACGGAATGTTTGCCACCTTCTTAAGGTATTGTGCAATCGGAATATCTCCAAGCAACACAAGCAATTCCGCCTCGGATTGCATAAGCTCGTCGGTAATTTCAAGGCTTCTTGCCTTGTCGCAAAACGCAGAAGGACGAGCCGGTATTGTCACGGGGGTTAGGTGGTATTCTTCGATTAAGGGATTATATTTATCCTTGAGTGCTTTTGCTTGACTTGAATTGATCCGCGTTTCGGGCAGACAGTCACACAACCACGCATCGGTACGAGTAAAGCCAAGTGGGGCAAGGATGTTGTCATCCAAAACCTTTGCGGACGGTCCGTTGAGTTGCTTACCCGCAGGTTCAAGGCATCCAAGCTCTTTGGGTATGTTTATTTGCTCGATAATCGCTCTCGCTTCGTCTTCGTTTCCGTCCCAAAAAATTCTCGGTTCGCTTGCCACCGCAAGTGCCTGACATACAACTTGACCGTCTTTCTTCCATCTTGCATGGACTGCACTCGCATACACTCCTAGCACGAATATCTTTTTGGGAGATTTATCTTCTTGCACCAAAGGATGCAGTTCTTGTCCGAATGGGAAATAATAAGGCATAATGTTCTCTTTCTTCTTCGATATGTTATACTAAACTGCTGTAAAACGAACTTTTGAGCAAAACTCAAAAGTCACATTTGTCCCAACGAATTGGTGAAGTAAATCCCTCTCGCTCGTAGTGAAGTTGTTCGTCAATTTGCCCCGCAAATTTCCTCACAGTGAAGTTTTGCTCGTTTTACTCGCAAAGTGAAGTTAAGTTCGCCCCACTTCGCCGTCAGGCGAAACTTCACTCACGCAGTGAACTTCACTGCCAAAGGCAACTTCACTTGCCCAAAAGGGCAAACTTAGTTGTTGAAAGTGCGTGTGAGACACACGACACTTTCGACGTGGGAGGGGACTCCAAAAGGTCTCAAAACGGGCTAAAAATGGGGTATATACTTCACATAGTCTTCTTCAAGTATAGAAAACCTGTTAAAATACGCTACTTCATCAAGATTGTAAACCCCTGTATCATTCGCATGAAAACAAACATAGATGATATTTAACGTTTCGGGGTTATATATTACTTTTTCAATGTCTGCCCATCCTACATTAGATTCAATATCATCTTCATGGTGATAGATTTCATAGGAATCTTGAAAGACGATTTCCTTATACCCATCAGAGTAATAAGCATCTTTTTCGTAAAGGTAATTGGGATGATTCTCAGCATTTTTAATAAGTTCGTAGAATTGTTCTTCTGTTACCGATATATCAACGAAAATTTCGTAACATATATCAAAATAGGCAAGCAATGTATATGAATAGCTGTTTACTTTATATTCATCAATCGCGCTCGGCAAAAAAGACGGAATATCCAAATAAGATTCCCACTTGCCATATTTTTGGGGGTCAGTGATATATTTGCTACCCAACTGCATATCGCATCCTACAAGAGAAAAAATCATAATCAATGTCACAAGCATCGCTATTAAAGAGTATTTCTTTTTCATACAATCTCCTTGTCGATATGTTATACTAAACAGCTATAAAACGAACTTTCGAGTTTTGCTCAAAATCACTTTTGTCCCAACGAATTGGTGAAGTGACTCGCTCTCGCTCGTAGTGAAGTGGTACGTCAATTTGCTCCGCAAATTTCCTCACAGTGAAGTTTTGCTCCTTCGTCGCAAAGTGAAGTTAAGTTCGCCCCAAAGTTACTTCTCACTTGCGCCACTCGTGGCGCAAACTTCACTTCGGCAATAGCCGAAACTTCACTGCTTGCAACTTCACTCGCCGCAGGCGAACTTAGTTGTCGAGCCGACGTGTGAGACACACGACACTCTCGACGTGGGCGGGAACTCCAAAAGGTATATTTCAACTTCGTTGATGTATATTTAGTAGCGGCTCAGATACCGCATCCGGTAACTTAATTAAAGTATATTGCAGTCCGTCATCTTCGGCAAAATCAGAATCGTACACATAGTATAATTCATTATTCAATATCAAAAACCAATGGCTTTCCACATACACAAGTCCTTCGTTGCAAACAAGCTTTATTTCAAATTCTTCAGCATCTTCCAAAACGATTTGTTCCTGATATAACAAGTCTATATCAATCTCCAAAAAATCTCGTACTGATTCAGTTTCTTTATCGGAAAGTTTGAATTCACGCTCGTTCCAATTGTCATAATACCCGCCTAAATTGGCTATATCCGTGTAATATGCAATTACGCGTTCCCGTTCTTCGACAGGGCAAAACAGCAAACCAAACTCATCACTTACGAGATTAAAGCCTTGGTTGTTGTCAATCGCATAGTAGTTTCCACACTGCGAACCATTTAAAAAGCCGTCTGTCTTGTATGAAAAAATGGGGTTGGAAATAGCATTGGTATCATACACTTCGAAATCCAAGACCTCGTAAACTACTCCATCAGCAGTAAATCTTGTGTCTTGGTATCCGTTTTCGTCTATCACAACCTCGGTTTCCACAAAACCGTCAGGCGGCATTGTGTTAACAATCACAATAAACGAGAAAAAGCCAACGGGTATCAAGGTGATTGGAATGCTAATTGATAATACAATAGCAAAGACAAGGGTTAAAACCTTTGAAATCGGCTTGCCCTTTTTCCTTTTTTTGCGACTAATTATTAGCCCGATAGCCCCTGCGACAAGTCCAATCGTTCCTACTATTAATAAAAAGAGGAAAAATACTATTGCTGCTATTGCTCCCATAAAATTTTTCCTTTCGATATGTTATACCGTACTGCTGTAAAACGAACTTTCGAGTTTTGCTCAAAATCACTTTTGTCCCAACGAATTGGTGAAGTTACTCGCTCTCGCTCGTAGTGAAGTTGTTCGTCAATTTGCTCCGCAAATTTCCTCACAGTGAAGTTTTGCTCGCTTCACTCGCAAAGTGAAGTTAAGTTCGCCCTAAACTAACCATAACTTGCGCCACTCGTGGCGCAAACTTCACTTCGGCGGTAGCCGAAACTTCACTGCTTGCAACTTCACACGCCGCAGGCTAACTTAGTTGCCGAGCCGACGTGTGAGACACACGACGGACTCGACATGTCCTGTACCGGGGAAGAGATCAAAGGGGGTGACGGTCGGGCAGGTGTATCCGAGAGCGGCAAACCACTTGACGTCGCGCGCTAGAGTTGCGGGGTTGCAGGAAACGTAAACGATGCGCTTCGGTGAGAGCGAGGCCACGAAAGAAACGAGCTTTTCGGTGCAGCCGGCTCTCGGCGGGTCGAGGATCACGACGTCGGGCGAGATCTTTGTTCCGAGGTCGCGCTCAGCGGTGTCGAGCAGGCGCTCACAGTCGGAGGCATCACCCGTGTAGAATTTTGCATCGGTTTTGCCGTTTGCGGCGGCATTCTCACGTGCGCAGAGAACTGCCGAATCGATGATCTCAATACCGATAAGCTCGCCGCATTCGTCTGCCATCGAAAGTCCGATCGAGCCCGCACCGCAGTAAAGGTCGAGCAGGGTGTCGGTCGGCTCGGTTGCGGCAAGCTCCTTTGCCTTTGCGTAAAGCATATCGGCAGCCGCGCGGTTGACCTGATAGAAAGAGGGCGCAGTGATTTTGAGACGAACACCGCCAAGGGTGTCAAAAATGTGGTCGCGACCGGAAAGGGTGCGCCATGTGTCGCCAAGGACAACATTGGTCGCCTCGGTGTTTGTGTTTATGAGAATTCCAACCACCTCGGGATAGGTGGAGGTAACGGTCTTTACAAGATCGTCCTCGGCAGAGCCGGGGAGGGAAGTGCCGTTAATAACAAGTGTGAGAAGCACCTCACCGCTGATCTCACCGCGGCGCAGATATATATGGCGCAAAAGGCCCTTGCCGCTTTCCTCGTCATAGGTGCTGATAGCGTGGCGCTTGAATACACCGACAAGTGTGTCGATGATCCTGCCGAAGCTCTCGGGCGCCAGCGGGCAGTGGCGCGCTTCGGTCACTCTGTGTGACTTTGGCGCATAAAAACCGACTACGTATTCGCCATTTTTGTCCATTTGTACCGGGTATTGTGCCTTGTTTCGGTAACCTGTAAGGCCGGGTGAGGGGACAACGTCCTCGATT
>JAZOWT010000006.1:0-6261 GCA_045659365.1 Eubacteriales bacterium
GGTCAACTCGTCGTTCATTGTAGTGATGACACCCGTCATTGGAAGATGTATCGGTGCGAAAAGGATAGATCAGGCAAAGCACTACTCCTTACGGCTTGTGCTGGCGGATTATGCTATGCTATGGCTGGTCATAGGCGCGACACTGATATTTATAAATCCGCTTATGAATGCTTACGGAATCTCACCCGATGCGGTAGACCTTACGATCGAGCTTGTACTGTATCACTCCATCGTTGCGGCGGTAATATATCCGCTCGGATTCCTCTTACCCTCGACGTTCAGAGCTGCGAGTGACGTAAAGTTCACCCTCTTTGTTTCGATGATCTCGATGTGGTGCCTGCGAGTTGCACTTGCATACTTCCTTGCGCTCGAAAGCGTAACTATTTTCAACACTATCACAATCCCCGGTCTTGGACTTGGTATAAAGGGCGTATGGCTGGCGATGTTCCTTGACTGGATGCTCCGCGCCACACTTTACCTTATCAGATACGCAAGAGGCAGATGGTTAAAATCGAAGTTGCTCGAGGGTTAACAAACAAAAAAGGACGAGAAATTCTCGTCCTTTTTTTATGTTTTATCAGAGCTCGATCATGGACTCGTCCCAAACGGTGGGAGCCTCGTAGCCGAGCATGTTAACTGTGGTAGCCGCAACTGCGGAGAGACCGAAATCCTCTCTGCCAAGCTTTACGGTATACTTATCAGCGGTGAAGTTATCGTAGATGATAAAGGGAACGGGGTTAAGGGTGTGGCTGGTCTTTGCCTTGCAGGAGCCGTCCTTATTCTTCTTGGGAGCGCCGCTCTTCTTATCGATCTCGTACATTTCGTCTGCGTTACCATGGTCGGCGGTGATGAGCGCCGCGCCCTCAAGCTCGTCAACTACTGCAAGGATACGTCCAAGGCAGAGGTCAAGAGCCTCCATGGAGCACTGGGTAGCAGCGAATGAGCCGGTGTGACCTACCATATCACCGTTGGGGAAGTTAACGCGGAGGTACTTATACTTTCCGGAGCGGAGAGCCTTGATAAGCTCGTCGGTGATCTCGGCACACTTCATCCACGGTCTTTCTTCAAAGGGAACGACGTCAGAGGGGATCTCGATATAAGTCTCAAGCTCCTCGGAGAACTTGCCGGACTTGTTTCCGTTCCAGAAATAGGTTACGTGACCGTACTTCTGAGTTTCGGAGATTGCAAGCTCGTTGATGCCTGCAGAAACGAGGTACTCGGTCATGGTATTGGTAATAGTAGGAGGAGAGACGAGGTACTTAGAGGGGATGTGAAGGTCGCCGTCGTACTCAAGCATACCTGCATAAAGAACTGCGGGAACTCTCTTGCGGTCGAACTTGTCAAACTCTGCACCGGACTCGAATGCCTTGGAGATCTCGATAGATCTGTCACCACGGAAGTTGAAGAAGATAACGCTGTCACCATCCTCAACGGTTCCTACGGGCTTGCCGTCCTTTGCAATAACAAAGGGAGGAAGATCCTGGTCGATGACCTTGGTTTCTGCTCTGTAAGTGTTGATAGCCTCCTCAGCGGATGCAAACTGTCTGCCCTCGCCAAGAACGTGAGTCTTCCAGCCTGCCTCAACCATAGCCCAGTTAGCCTCGTATCTGTCCATGGTGATCTGCATTCTGCCACCGCCCGATGCGATAGCGATATCGAAGGAGTCGTCGCGAAGATCTGCGATGAACTCTTCGAAGGGGAGAACGTAATCAAGTGCGCTTGTCTCACCAACGTCACGGCCGTCAAGGAGAATGTGTACTCTTACCTTGTTTACACCGGTCTTCTTTGCCTCGGTGATGAGCGCCTTAAGGTGATCGATGTGAGAGTGTACGTTACCGTCGGAGAAAAGGCCGAGGAAATGGAGAGTAGAGCCGTTTGCCTTTACACCGCCAACAAGCTCAAGCCAGGTTGCAGACTCGAAGATCTTGCCGCTTTCGATAGACTGGGAAACGAGCTTTGCGCCCTGTGCGAACACCTGACCGGAGCCAAGTGCGTTGTGACCAACCTCGGAGTTGCCCATATCGTCATCAGAGGGCAGACCAACTGCGGTACCGTGAGCCTTGATTGCGAGGGTGGGATAGTTCTTCATAATGCGGTCAAGATTGGGGGTAAGTGCGGTAGCAACCGCGTTTGCACCATTGTCGGGTGCGATACCTACACCGTCCATAACGATAGTAAGGAGAGGACCCTTTACGCCCTCGAATTTAGTGGATCTGTTAAGTGTTACCATTTTATTTATAACCTTTCTTTAGGCAAGAGAGAACAATACGAACTCGTTTTAAAGATACTGATTTCGGTCAATACTGCGGTAAAAATCCTTATAATATTTCTATATTATCTCAAATTTTAACCTTGTCTTGCCACAAAATCAGTTATCTTTAAAATTCGTAAGAACTCTAAAGCCTTAATTTTTAGATGATTTTGGTGCTTGGCACTCGAAGTCAAGTAAGACTTTGCAAGAGGGTCAAGTGCCTAAAGCGCTGAAAATTCAGGCTTTAGAGCGGGTTCGTATTATTCTCTCTTGCCTAAATATCAGCTTTTTAAATATCAGCGTCTTTGATGTAGCGGTGTCCGTTCTCGGTGATGAATCTCTTTCTTTCCTGGAGAGCATCGCCAAGAAGAACGTCGAACATCTTTGCGGTAGCTGCCGCATCGGCAGGGGTAACGGCGATAAGGCGGCGGGTCTGGGGACACATTGTGGTGCGCCACATCATATCCGGCTCGTTCTCACCAAGTCCCTTTGAACGTTGGAGAGTGTATTTCTTATTGCCGAGCTTGGCGAGTATCTCGCTCTTTTCCTTCTCGTCGTAGGCGAAGTAGGTCTCACCTCCGGAGGTTATCTCAAAGAGGGGTGACTCTGCTATATAGATCTTTCCCTTTTCGATAAGAGTGGGGAGAAGACGGTAGAACATTGTAAGAAGAAGAGTACGTATCTGGAAGCCGTCCTCATCTGCATCGGTACAGATGATGATCTTGCTCCACTTAAGGCTCTTGTAGTCGAAGTTGCTTATATCCGACTTTTTGCCGGTCTTTACCTCAACTCCGCATCCGATAACCTTAAGCAGGTCGACGATAATGTCACTTGCAAAGATCTTATCTATGGTGCTCTTCATACAGTTGATGGTCTTACCGCGGACGGGGATTATCGCCTGGAAGTCAGCATTACGTCCGAGCTTACAGCTGGACATAGCCGAATCTCCCTCAACTATATAGACCTCACGGAGCTCGGGGTCCTTTGAACGGCAGGGCACGAACTTCTCTACTCTGTTGGATACGTCCATGGTGCCGCTGAGCTTCTTTTTAATATCGACCTTAGTCTTTTCGGCAGACTCGCGGGCGCGCTTATTGATAAGCACCTGGTTCACGATAGTGTTTGCTGCCGACTGGTTCTCGGTCAGATATATCTCAAGCTTGGTCTTGATAAAGTCGGTAAGAGCCTTTTGGATAAAGGCATTGGTTATAGCCTTTTTGGTCTGGTTTTCATACGAGGTCTGGGTAGATGCGGAATTTACGATAACAGCAAGGTTGTCCTCAATATCCTGGAAGGAGATCTTGGACTCGTTTTTGTTATATTTGTTCTGCGCCTTGATGTACTTGTCGATCGCGTAGGTAAAGGCTGTCTTTACTGCCTTATCGGGCGCTCCGCCGTACTCAAGGTACGAGGAGTTGTGGTAGTACTCAGCCTTACCGATCTTAGCAAAGCAGAAGGTGACCTCGGCCTTGAACTTGTAGTCGGGCAGGTCCTCTCTGTCGCGGCCCTTGGTCTCTATTTTCCAGAGCTGGGGAGGTGTCATAGTGATACCGTCAGTTATCTCGACGATGTAGTCTGCCACACCTTTTTCATAGTAAAACTCAGATTTTTCAAATTTACCCTTGGTTTTCTCAATCTCAAGGATAAACTTGATTCCGGCATTGATGAATGCCTGACGGCGAAGCGTTGCCTCAAGGAATTCAACAGGAATATCGATCTCCTTGAAGACCTTAAGGTCGGGGCGCCATCTGATGATAGTACCCTTCTTTTTGGGTGCCTTGGGCTCAAGGTCGCTCACACGCATCTCACCCTTGGGATTACCGCTCTTAAAGCTCATCTCCGAGAGTGTCTTGCCGTTATACGACTGAACCTCCATATACTCGGAGGAATACTGCGTTGCGGTCGCGCCAAGGCCGTTAAGACCGAGGGAGAACTCGTAAGCAGAATTACCGTCGTTGTTATCGTATTTACCGCCGGCATAAAGCTCGCAGAATACAAGCTCCCAGTTCCAGCGCTTTTCCTTTTCGTTATATCCAAGCGGAACACCACGGCCAAAGTCCTCGACCTCAATGGACAGGTCAAGATACTTTTTAACTATTATCTTTTCGCCATATCCCTCGCGCGCCTCGTCAACCGAGTTTGCAAGTATTTCAATAAACGAATGCTGGCATCCTATAAGGTCATCAGAGCCAAAAATAACCGCCGGGCGCTTACGGACTCGGTCCGCACCCTTAAGGCTTTTTATACTCTGATCGCCATATGCTTTCTTGACGGTATTCGTTGCCATTGCGTCCTCCAAAAAATTTCTCACCTTAAATTTTAGCATAATTATAATAATTTGTCAAGGCGATAAATATGTAAATATAAAATTACGAAATCAAATCACGGGAGGGGATACGAATGAGGATATTACGGCTGTTGGAGGAGCGTGTGCTCCCTGCTCTGTTCCTCTTGTTTTTGATGCTTGCATTTGATGTGGCTTGGGTGACGGCGCTTACACTTCTGGTCGCGGCAGTACACGAGCTTGGACACATCGGGGCGGCAATTCTTTTGGGAGTTGAGGATATGTCGATGCCCTCGGCGGTGCTTACCGGACTGCGGATACGTCCCTCCCGACTGCTTTCCTACCGCGAGGAGGTCATAATAGCCATGGGTGGTCCGCTGGCAAATATTCTGCTTTTTCTACTGCTTTTGCCCGTGTTGAAATCCGGGGAGTACGTATTTACACTAGCGCTCATCAGCCTCTTTACCGCCATATCAAATCTCGTTCCGATACGGGGCTGGGACGGACACAGAATACTGATAGGGCTCTTGGCTACGAGGCTATCTCCGGTGGCGCTTGATACTGTGGCGCACGTGCTGACTTTAACCTTTTCCGCCGTGGCGACACTCCTTTCGTTGCTTTTTATGATGCTGGTGGGCGAGGGATACTGGATTTTCTCGGTTTTTTTCGTCATTTTATGCCGGGAAATTATGGGTAAGCAAAAATTTGCAAAAAGCGAGAATTAGAGAGATTTCAAGAGAATTTAAGAGCATTTGCGAGCTTTCATGCATTTTATCACGAAAAAATTGCGGTTAACTTCGTTTAAATCGGTCTAATTGCGCCTAAAATTAAAAAAATATTATTAAAAAAGTATTGCAAAACACAGATGTTTTTGTTATAATACACTCAACAATGTTATATCAAGAATTATATTGGTGAATTTTGCGATAAATTATTGGGTCACGGGGAGAGAGTGTTCTCTGCCCACGGACAAAAGAAAGGAACTGATACTGATAAAATGGCAAAGCTCATTGAGTTAAAAGGAATATCCAAGTCGTATGACGGTGAAAAGGTTATCGATTCGATGAACCTTTACATAAGAGATGGTGAGTTTATGACCTTCCTCGGTCCGTCCGGCTGCGGTAAGACAACCACACTTCGTATAATAGGCGGATTTGAGACCGCTGATGAGGGTCAGCTTTATTTCGACGGAGTTGAGATAAGCGACGTGCCTGCACATAAAAGACAGGTAAACACCGTATTCCAGAAATACGCACTCTTCCCTCACCTGAACGTTTATGAAAATATAGCATTCCCCTTAAGACTTAAAAAGCTCAAGGAGGATGAAATAAAGACCAGAGTTACCGAGATGCTTGCAATGGTGGCGCTTTCCGGATTTGAAAACAAGAGCGTCAGCACCCTTTCGGGCGGTCAGCAGCAGAGAGTTGCTATCGCGCGTGCGCTTGTTTCTCACCCCCGCGTGCTTCTTCTTGACGAGCCGCTCGGCGCGCTTGATTTGAAGCTTCGTAAGGACATGCAGAACGAGCTTAAGACTATTCAGCAGGCTATCGGCATCACCTTTATTTACGTTACACACGACCAGGAGGAGGCGCTCTCAATGTCTGACACCGTTGTCGTTATGGCTGACGGTGAGATTCAGCAGATAGGAACGCCCACCGATATATACAACGAGCCGAAGAACGCATTCGTTGCCGACTTCATTGGTGAGAGTAACATCATCGACGGC
>JAZOWT010000007.1:0-15675 GCA_045659365.1 Eubacteriales bacterium
TGGCTAGAGCGTCCGGTTCATACCCGGCAGGTCGTTGGTTCAAATCCGACATCCGCTACCATCCTCGGCCCGTTGGTCAAGCGGTTAAGACACGGCCCTTTCACGGCTGTAACATGGGTTCGATTCCCGTACGGGTCACCATGTAAAAAGCACCTCTCATTTCGAGAGGTGCTTTTTGCATTGGTGGGCCGTACACTCATCGAATCAAGCGCGCATATAACTACACCTTGCCCTTTGTTCTCGGTGCGCATTTTAACAATGGCTCGCTTAGATATCTGCACTCACGCGCTTGGGTTCGCATCCCGCCACCGGCGGTATCCTGCGTTATTCGTCGTGTCGTCCGACGAATAGCAGATTCCCGTACTTGTTTGCCGCTCGGGATTTGCTCCCTTCCAGCCGTTCCGGTTTGTACTACGAGCGCTCTTATCTCCTCGCTTGGCAATATACCGTAAACGGTATGCACCAAACCCGAAAAAGCACCTCTCGATGTGAGAGGTGCTTTTTTCATTGTCGCCCGTACGCTCATCGAACACAGCACGAACGCGCAAAGCGCTTTCGTGCTTGGGTTCGCAACATTGCTCCGCCGTCTCCCGTGGAGACCTCGTAAGGCGGAACAAATTCCCGTACTAAAAGCAGAGGGCTCGACACCCTCTGCTTTTAGCTTTACCACACGCCTAATACTTATTGACAAACTAAAAGCATTTTGATAAAATCATATTAACAATACACTACACAAGGAGGTCTACTATGGAAAATAAAACAAACGATAAGCACATTGTAGAAGAAGCCATCGACGACCTGCTTCACCTCAAAAAACAACTTACCGCAATAGAGGAAACATCCGATTTTCAAAAAGGGGAAAATACCGCCGCGGTGTTATTCGCAGAATCTATCAATGCTCGCATAGAGTACTTAAAAGACGTGTTAACTTGGTATGACGACACCCCTGATAACTGCGGAGCATTTGAAGTTACGGACTCTTATAAGCAACTTATAACATTGGCACTGGAAATGGCAGAGGGCTGCGACAACGAGTTTGATAAAGGAATGTCGGATAGCTATTTAAAATTTGCCTCTCAATTGACAAATCTGCTTAATACCAAATATTACACGAATGGTTGAAGGACACCACTATGAAAAAACTCCTTTTAACCCTAATCACCCTTCTACTCATCATATCAACGCTCTTCTCGTGCGGCGAGGATGAGGATTTTGCCGCGCAGGTGGCGGCATACCGCGCCGAGAAAATGGCTACGTACGAGGCCGAAAACGAACAGTACGCAGACTACGAGGTGGACGTCGCGTTTCTTGGCGACAGCCTGACCGACGGTTACGACGTCAAGAATTATTACCCGCAGTACCTCGTATCCAACAGAGGCATCGGCGGTGAAACGACCACAGGCCTCAATGAAAGAATGCAGGTGTCACTGTATGACCTCAAGCCCAAGGTGGCGGTGATGCTTATCGGTGCGAACAATATGGACACGATGATGGACAACTATGAGGATATTCTCCGCGGATTTGAGGAGAACGTACCTAACACAAAGATCGTCATTTTGTCGCTGACGTCGATGAGCGGAGAATGGGGCAAGAAGAATCAGCTTGCCGCGTACAACAACGTGCAGATCAAGATCCTTGCCGCAAAGTACGGCTACGAATACGTTGATCTTTACTCTGCTCTTCTGAACCTCGAAACCGGCGAGATCTATGCGGAATACACAACGGACGGCGGTCATCTGACGGCCGAGGGATACGAGGTTCTGACCGCACAGATCACCCCCGCAATAGACGGACAGCTAACTGCATGGAGCCTTGAAAATCAATAAAAATCCACTAAAAAATGCCTCGGGCCTGAAGCCTCGAGGCGTTTTTTATGTTACACGGGGTCGGCTCTGTGGATTATTGCCAGAGTGACCATCGCAAAGTACATCGGGTAGATGTTGAAGACAAAATTGTCAAGCAGGCTTCCGCCAAGGGTAGCGAGAAGCGAGATTGCGAGCATGGTTTTTGCAAGAGTCGGGCGCTTAAAAACGGGAATGAATGACACCACGCGATAATATCCGTAGGCGAGCGTGCCGACAATTCCTGTTGCGGACAGGAGCTCAAGGGGTGTGTTATGCGCCATTGTGGGCATCGGGCCCATATGGGCAAAGGGGCCGGACTCAAGCTGATGCACCGACTCAAAGCCGGAAAATCCGCGACCGAATATCGGGTAGTCAAGGAAATTTTTCCATGCTATTGCCCAAAGCTCAAAGCGGCCGTTAGAGTCAAATCCACGAGCAAAATAATCACCAAGGAGCGCCTGTATCTTCGGCCACAGAACAATCGCAAGACCGATAACACCAAGCACACCGATGGCACAAATGATGCGATACGGCTTGCGGTAATTACCGCAGAAGCAGGCGATTATAACGCATGTGGCATAGGTGAGAGATGCAAAGATGAGGGCATTACGCGACATGGTAAGCACCGCGGCCAACCAGGTAAGCGTAGCAACGGTGAAATATGCCCATGAGTATTTGGAGTGCATAACACCCCAGAATATCACAGGGATAAGCATGGCAAGGCAGGCGCCAATGAGGTTCCAGATTCCCCAACCGAGAACCACTCCCTCCTTGTTTATCGCGCCATCGACAAATATGTTGTCAGCGGTTATAAACAAATGTGCAAGCTGGATAATGATGACGGAGGCCATAAGGGATGCAACGTATGAAAGATACGGCATCAGAGTATCGGTGGTATCATCGTCAGACAGGCCGTAGAAAAAGAGCATGAAGATGAAGCCGTAAACCAGCACCTGAGCAAGCGCAAACACAAGGCTCATAGGAGCCCATGAGTCAGAGAATGCACCGTTCACAAGAAATGCAGCACACAGGACGACTATGGGTAGTATGATCCTATCGCGCTTTATACATATGCGCCGATAAAGTTTGTTTTTAAAAAAGAAATAGAATGCACCTATGAAGATGGATATAACCGATATAACAAGTACCCAGAGGCGCCACCCCGTGTAAAGATAATCGGAGTTGTTGATAAGAGAGGGCGAATTCTTTGTGGAAAGCTGGAAAATGTATGTGCAGAGTGAAACTATCATCGGCCTTGTTGATCTTGAAATCACAAGAGCGCTGACAAAAAGGCCGGCAACGAGAAAGTTGAAATACATCTCGAGACCGGTAAGCGATCCGACAAGAACTAGAGCACACACAACTGCCGGATATATGCGCCCCATATAGAAGGCGCGAAGCAGGTTAAGGTCAAGCCTTTTAACTGACGTTGTCACTTTTTCAGAGCCTCCTTAACCGTAGAGTAGGTTTCTGGATAGACGCTATCCCACTCATAAGCAATGTAGGTTTCGAGTATTTTTTCAGCGTCAGGACGGGCGCCGGAATGTATGGCAACTGCGCGCTTGACAAACTCGTCAATATCATCAACGGGATAGAGGAAACCGTTTTCGTTATCCTTGATAAGGTCGCGCTGTCCTTTGATATCAGAGCAAAGAAGAGTCTTGCCGGTTCCGAGTGCCTCAATAACGTTAAACGGCATACCCTCTATTTTACTGGCGGAAACATAGACGTCCGAGGCGCGAATAAAGTCACACGGGTTATTTCTTCTGCCGAGAAAGACAACCGAGTCGCCAACGTTCAGGCTATCTGCAAGGGCTATAAGCTCTTCCCTTTTATCACCGTCACCAACGAGCCAGAGCATAGCACTCGGCACGTGCATTTTGATCATCGGAAGCGCGGCAATAAGCATGCGCTGATTCTTTCTGTCGCTCAACTCACCGACAAACGTCATGACAAATCTGCCCTCGGCCTTAAGTGACTGTCTGATTTCCGAGGCGGGCGTCTTTACCTCGTGTGTGTGCGCACCAAGACCGCGCACGAAATATGGCTTTTCAAGTGAAAGGCGGTGTTTGGTCGCTATCTTGACGTCCTCCTCGTTCATAAGAATGAGGGTGTCGGTTCTTCTTGCAAGAATCTTCTCGCAGAAAAGGAGTATTCTATCCTTGACGGAGCGTGGCTTTTCTGTAAAGAGGTAACCGTGAACCATATTTACCACTCTCGGTCGCTTGCCGTGTGGCAAGGCGAGACGGATATGAAAGGCGGCTAGCGTAGTGTGAAGATACACGACGTCAAATTTTTCACGCTTGATAATGCGACGTATCTCTCGCCTGGCTGCACTGTTTTTAGGAGACAGCATTTTCTTCTCGAAGGGAATATCAAAATCGGCATCATCGCCCTTTGCCATAACAAAAACCTCGTGTCCGTCGCGGCGCAAGGCATTTATATACTCATCATGAAAGCTGTGTATGTGCGACATTGTTGACGCCGCGTAGAGTATTTTGCTCATATTCCCTCCTTTCGGCCGAAAAAAGCGGCCCAAAATCATATGTTTTTGTTACACGGGTGTGGATCAATCCACAAAATCGCGTGTGGTTTCATCGTCAAGCAGATCACCCTCAACAGGCGCCTCGACGTACTTTTCGTTTTTGTTGACAGCCTTCATAGGTGTCTTGAAAAGGATATAGATATCCATCCAGAAGGTCCAGTTTTCAATGTACTCGATATCCTCGTGTATTCTATCCTCGACTGAGGTATCACCGCGAAGGCCCTTGATCTGTGCAAGTCCTGTCATACCCGGCTTTACGTAATGCTTTACCATGTAAAGTGGTATCGTTTCCTTAAACTGGTCAACGAATACGGGGATCTCCGGACGGGGGCCGACAAGCGACATATCGCCGCGAAGAACGTTGAACAGCTGGGGAAGCTCGTCTATCGAGGTCTTGCGGATAAAGTTACCGAACTTGGTCTTGCGCGAGTCGGTATCCGTTGTCCAGCCCTTGTTTGAAAGACTGTTTACGCGCATGGAACGGAACTTGAGCATCATAAATTTCTTGCCCATTTTACCGACGCGTATCTGTCTGAAGAAGATCGGGCCGGGAGATGACAGGCGCACACCGATTGCCGTAGCGAGCATTATCGGAGCGGTAAGGATTATAAGAGCAAGAGAGCCGATGATATCCACTGCCCTTTTGAGTGCGGCATTGGTCGCGCTGTCAAGCGGAGTCGAGTGAATATTTATCGCAGGGATCGAACCGACCTGCTCGATCTGTCTTGATGTCTTGAAGAAGCCGTAAAGAACAGGCAGGAAATAAACCTTTACACAACGGTCGTCGCACATATTGACAAGCTTGATGATTCTCTTCTTATCATATGCATCGATAGCAAACACCGCATCGGTAGGCTTGTACCTGTCAAGCACCTCGGCAAGCTTATTGATTCCGCCAAGCTTTTCAATTCCAACGTCATCAGTGATGCGGTCACCGACGTAGCCGAGGATCATTGTGCCGTACTGTCCGGAGAGTGTTGACTGCTTGATATATTCCTTTGCATTGGCGGTGTTGTCACCTACGATAATGATCTTGCGCAGGTTAATACGTCTGGTGCGCCATGAGGTAAGCACCGTCTTTATCAGGTGGCGCTTGAACGTAAGGAACGCGGTGGAAAGAATAAATGCAAACAGGATCCAGTAAAGGAAGAAATCGCTATATTCCTCCGTCGCAATAAACGCAACTATCGCTGCCAATGCGCCAAAGTAGACCAAATTAGCACGCAGGGGCTCATAAATACTGTGAAACTTGCGCGCGTATCTGTTTACGCGATACATATTAAAGGTCGTGTAAACGAACGTCAGACAAAGAAGATTGAGCGCGATCATGATCAGAGTTACAGGTGAATCAAGCGGAACGACCTGCTCCGCACGTATCATTATGGCAAAGAAATAAGAGATAATAATCGCAATTATATTGAAGAATATATCGATGTAAGTTTCAACGATATTTGCCATCCGTCGTCTGTTGTTAGGCATTTTTTCTCCTTTCATGCTGATAAGGGTAAAATATTTTATAAATATATATTACCACTATTTTCCCGATTTGTCAAGAAATCGACAAAACAGGGCGCACGTCGTAAAAAGTGGGCGCCGAAACGGCACCCACCATTTATTATTTTACCATATATTTTAGCCCCGGTCAATAGATTTTTTCACCTGACGGAAACTTTTTACACTTTGTACATATGTATCAAATAATTTTGGATTTTTTATAAAAAACTATTTATTTTTCACAAACAATATGCTATAATGTAGATGAGGGCGGGATCGCCCACCGATTGCACAACACCGCCCTCGAAACTTTCGGAAAGGATACCGAAACGGTATAAGGGTATCGTTATGAAGATCACAATTTACGGAAAACAGATGAGCGTGCGTGAAAGCCTCAAGGAGCTTATCGAAAAGAAGCTTGGCAAGTTTGACAAGTTCTTTGGCGACGAAACGGAGGCGTTTGTAACATGTAGAGTGCGCAAGGGAGTTAAAATTCTCGAAATTACCGTAAACTATAACGGCACCACGTTCAGAAGCGAGGAAGAAAGCGAAACCTTTGTGACCGCGCTCGACCGCGCAGTCGAGGGACTCGAAAGGCAGATAAGAAAGAACAAGACCCGTCTTGAGAAAAAGGTCAAGGGTGGAGCATTTAACATAGTAGACCCTGAGGACGATGATGAATACGAGGAGGAAGAGAAATTCAATATCAGAGTCAAGTCCTTCCCCTTCAAGCCGATGACCCCCGAGGAGGCAATACTCCAGATGAACCTGGTCGGCCACGATTTCTTCGCCTTCACCGATGCTGAAACCCAAAAGGTAGGCGTAGTATACAAGCGCAAGGACGGTGGCTACGGCCTTATAATTCAGGACTAACACAAAAACACGGCAAGCGAAATGCTTGCCGTGTTTTTTACATTTTATACGTTCCGTTATGGTAAAAATGTTTGTTTTGTCACATTTTTATCACTTTTCTATTATCTCAACATCCTTAAACAAGGGGGTGTCGTTCACGATGATCGGCACGTTATACTTGTTGGATTCGATAATAACCTTCTGCACCGGCTTATAGGGGTTAAGATTCTTTGTTCCGTCAGGAAGAGTAGGCTGAGATACGTCACCGTACTTCTCTATATATCTGTCGAAGACGTAAAGAGGACGTCCGTTAGAGGTTCTGACGTCAGATATAGTAATGGTGTGAGGCATACAGGTCTGGTATCCGAAGTCCCAGTTGTCCCAGGAGCCGTATCCGCTCATCAATGCGAAATTCTGATCATCTCTCGGAGATACAAGTGTAACGTCCTTTATGTATGCTGTGCCGTTCCAGATGCAGCCATAGTCACCGCGCAGAGTCATTATCTCAGGCTTGGGGCCCATCTGGATAATGGTGTTTTCGATATGAACGTGACCATATCCGATGCAGTTGATATGCTCGATCTCGGAATTGATTATCGTAATATTACCGGATGCCTTGTGAGAATCGAACGAGGAGAGGTGACATCCGTCAACAAGAAAGTTGCGGCAGTAGTTGGAGCCCATCTCACCTTTGAAGAGAATGGTAACATCATCATCCTCATACATATTAGGCTGATAGAGGTTCTTCATAGTTATCGCGTTGCAGGCATAGAAGTTGATCTCGTAGGAGCCCAGAAGATTCTTTCCGCCGGGATCCTGACGGTAGTAATGCTTGTGTGCGCGGAGTATACCGTTCTCCAGAGTAAGGTTGTTCACAAAGCTGGCGGTAATAAATCCGGAGTAAGGCGATCTGGTTTCACCCTCCTTGATCATCTTGTGATCAAAGTTGCGGATAGTTACGTTAGAACGGCTTACACTAATGCCGCGCTGATAGTAGTAATATTCATTGGGAGCATGGTTTGCCCATCTGATAAAGTGGCCGCCGTTGATGTCAACCGGCTCATCATCGATCGGGATCGCGATGCACTTTGTGATTTGCTCATAATCCCACGAAACCGGGGTGGAGGGATCTATGTTACCGTCCGCATCGACCATAAGTACCTCGCGCTGCGCATCACCCGAATCCACGTTAAGACCGTTACGGATATATCTGCGCTGACCCTCGTTTACAATGTGTACGAGCGCCGGGAAGCCGGGCTTGACGCCTATATTGGTGTCGCCTATCTTAAGCGATTTTACTCCCTCGAGAGGTATGGGCTTTTTGTCAGACTCAAGCTTGAACAACGGGGTTTCACGCGCCGGCATATCGTATGCGATTTCTGAGTCGTCAAGGATAAATGCGCATCCAACCCAAAGTGTATCAGTCTTTATAATGATAGAATCGGTGCCGTTATCACCGAGTCTGTACGTTCTTCCGGGCTGTCCCTCAACGGGCAGCTTCTTTTCGTTCGCGTAGTCGTGCGCAGCCTTTATAGCAGCGAAATCATTGGCAACACCGTCGCCAATAGCACCAAAATCGGAATATTTTACTACTATCTGCATAATTTCATCTCCTGAAAGCATTTTTATTTAACACGGGGTGGCACTTTGCCACTTAAATTCACTTTGTACCCTTTCTTGCGGGCTTGTTTTTTCTTATTGATGCACCGGTCTTGGGTACGGGCTTCTTTTTGATAGGCGCGCGGGCCGGCTTGGGCTTCGGCTTTTCGGGCAGTAGCTTAGCAAGCACCTTCTCTGCCGCGGCACATCTGGCACTGCTCTTATCGTGTGCAATTCCCGTCTCCGAAACGTCGCCAACAGTACACATAATTGCATATTCACGTAACACGGGTGTGCTCTTCTCCGTTTCTCCGAGGTCACGGAACGTAGGGGATGCACACTTTTGCAGGCGGGCATATTCCTTAAGCTTGACTATAGACTGAGCATCTGGTATCGGTGCATTTTTCTTAGTGTCCTCAGCCTTGAGAATAGCAAGCGCCTTTTCTGCAGCATCGGTGTCTGCAAGCTTCTGGTTCTTGCCACTTCCTACCGCGACAAGTCTGTCGCCGATATAACAAGCGCGCTCATACACCTTTTTGTGCTCGGGTCCGCTTTCACCAACCGTTTTATAGCTCGGAGGGGGTAATCTGCGCTTCTTATCTGCGCAAAATTCCTGCAATTGGTTCTTAAAACTCTGCACCGTGGTGACTTTTTTAGTACCGTCGGCATTCATGAAGCACTTAATATCCAGCATGCCTCCAACAACCGAGATGGCACGCGCCATGTCAAGTCCGGAGTCGATATACACCGCACCGACAATACTTTCAAACAGGTCCTCCTTGACCGACGGCTCGTCTGCGATACCGAGCTTGGCATCACCGCCGCCCATTCGCAGATACTTTTCAAGTCCAAGCCTTGTAACGGTATCTGAAAGGTTCTTCTTATCGGAAAGCTTTGAACGTATGACAGTGAAATCTCCCTCGGCAAGCTTCGTTCTGATGCCGTGAGCATATCGCTCGGTGTATCCGTTTATGAACAGTGTAACTATCGCAGAGGAGAGTATGCTGTCGCCGAAGAACTCAAGCACCTCGTTAGACTGGTAAGGCTCACCACCCGGGGCGCGATGCTCGTTGCAAAAGCTGGTGCGGGTAAATGCCTGAACCAAAAGACTCTTGTCCTTGAAGGTGTAGCCGATCTTCGCCTCTATATCCTTTATATTATCTTTAAGACTCATAGCTGCTCTTTCTTATATTTTTAAAATTCATCTTCATTATATCAACTTAAACGGGAAAATACAATACCCTAGGAAAAATTTAACACGATTTCTTTATCTTGACAACAGTGCCGGCAAGTAGTAAAATATACACATAACGATAGGAGAGGTGCCGCTGACGGCTCGCTTACTTATATGAACAATTTGGAAGAAAAATATATCAGCCGCGAGGAAATATACAACGGAAAAATTCTGCACGTGGTTAAGGACACCGTTGCATTGCCTGACGGAGGCACCGCATACCGCGAGATCTGTCTGCATACCGGAGGAGTCTGCGTAATTCCCCTGTTAGATGACGGCAGGATGCTTGTCGAGCGCCAGTACAGATATGCTCACGGCAGAGTATTCGTCGAAATACCGGCAGGAAAGCTGAACTTTATAGGAGAGGATCCCCTCTCTGCCGGCAAGCGCGAGCTTCGTGAGGAAACCGGAGCCGTAGCCGACTCATACACGTTTCTCGGCGAGATAGCCAGCACCCCCGCGCTTATAGACGAAAAGATCTACATCTATTTAGCTGAGGGGCTGCACTTTGGTGAGCGCGAGCTTGACGAGGGCGAATTCCTTGAGGTTGAAGCGCTTCCCTTCCGCACTGTTTACGACATGGTCATGCGCGGGGAGATAAAGGATGCGAAAACTCAAATTGCCGTACTAAAGACCGCCGCTCTCCGCCCCGGACTACTTGCCTGAGGGTACAAGCCACGGCACGAAGCACCCAACAAAAACTAATGGAATTTTTCCATCGGTTGACAAGCGCGGTGTTTTCTGCTAAAATTAACATAGAATAATACATAAACAAAGGGAGGATGTTGTTATGCATCCGTTTTCAATAGTCATGCTCGCCATTGTCGGCGTTTCCGCACTGTATGGCGCATATAAGGGCGCAAGGCGTGGATTATTTCGCCAGGTGATCAGAAGCACGACCGTTCTTATATCCGTCTTTATAAGCATTTATCTCATAAGACTTATTTCGAACATCACAACAGCATGGATAGGCGACCGCACCGGCGAGGAAATACTTGCCATGCTTGAGTCCGCGCAAATATCTGTCGGTGAATTTAAAAGCCTGATAGTCAACCTTGACGGCGACACAATGTGCCGACTGTTATCGATCCCCCTTGCGCTTATCATTCTGCCGATATGCTTCATTTTCTGCTTCCTTATCGTTAAGCTGCTAATGCTCATACCCCACGCGATCATCTCCCGTATTTTGGGCTTTACCCGTCGCAGAAACAATGCACTTACACGTCTTCTTGGTTGTGCGCTCGGCACTGTTCAGGGTATCATTGTAGCCGCGATCATTATCGCACCCGTTGCGGGCATGGTAACCGAGTTTTCCACTGCCGTCGAAGAGATGCAGATCGAGGTAGCTGACACCGAAAACGACACCACGTTCACAAGCTTTTATAACGAAAACCTCAAGCCCATAACCGAGGATAAGGTTATAAAGGTCGTCTCCACGTGCGGAGGCCGTCAGTTTTACAGTTCACTTGCCACCGTTAAAATAGACGGCACCAAGTATAAGATGGCAACCACCGTCAAGGAGCCTGTAACAAAAATCGCGGCAAGCGTAGGCACCTTGGAGGGCTGGGATTGGAAAAAGCCCACCGAGGAAAACGAGGCCGCAATAATGGACATGATCGATGCGATCTGCGAAAGCGATTACACCGCTCACCTTGTAACCAACATTTTCGCATACGTGAGCCACGTATACGAGGACAGCAGCTTTACCGCAGATATGGAAGAGCCTCTTTCCGACGTGGTTGAGGCGGCATTTGACACGATCTCCATGATCGACCAAAGCTCGCTTCGTGCGGACCTTACCTCACTGACCAATGCTTATTTCGTCCTCGCACGCGAGAACGTTATATACGCGATCGAGTACGGAGATACAAACGCGATAACCGATGCACTCATCAAGGAGAGCCTTGACGAGAACGGCAACAAAACCACCGTAATCAAATCTGTGATCACAACGCTTAATAACAACGAGCACACCGCTCCTCTAGTCACTACGCTTGCAAAGATCTCGGTTTCCACCATGGCACAGCAGATGGGTATGGGCGAGGATATGCACCAGATGTACGAGGACGTGCGTGAGGGCCTGTTTGACACCCTTTCCATAAGCAAGGAGAACAAGACTGAGGAGGAATACAAGGCGGAGGTCTCTACCTCTCTTGACACGATCCTCAAGGATAACGGCATCGAGCTTGACACAGAGATCGTTGACGGAATGACAGACTACATCTACGAGAACTACGACGAGCTCAATATGTCGGAGCTTGGTGGCGATACCGAGCTTTCCGAGCAGAAGATGAACGAAGTTATCTTCTCCTACTTCGATGCATACATGGAATATATGAATACCGGCGAGATCCCCGAGGATATCGAGATCCCCGGAGATATTGAAATTCCCGGAGACGTAGAAATCCCCGGAGACGTAGAAATCCCCGGCTTGACCGACTAAAACAAATCAAAAAGGCGAGATCGCAAGGATCTCGCCTTTAACTTTTTTACTTAAGGTTAATTCCCTCGGCAGCAAACGCCTCAAGAATCTTGTCGGTTCCAAGCTCTCCCTTGGTGAGAGTACGCTCGTTGGAAACAAAGGAGAATCTGAGGGTCAGTGCGGTAACACCGTCAGCGGTGTAGATGTCCTTTACCTTAACGTCGGTGAGATACTCACCGGATGCGCTCTTTGCAAGTGCGGTAAGCTTAGTAAGATCAACAGCGGAGATATCAACCGCAAAGGTGAGGTCGATGTCAACACCGGGGAACTTAGAGGGCTCTGCATACTTAACCTTTGCAGGCTCAACTGCCGCAAAGTCCTTGGTGGTAATCTCGAAGAATGCAACCGCACACTTCTTATCAATGTTTGCAAGCACGGTGGGATGAGGAACGGAAAGAGCTCCGATCTCGGCGCCGCCAACCTTGATTGCGAAGGTGTTTACGGGGTGCATGTAATCAAATCTGGGCTCAACGGATACGAACTCAGCATCCTTGTGAAGAATATCTCCTACAAGCTCTGCGATAACGTCACGGCAGCGCATGAAGAGTGCTTCCTCACTCTCGCTCTTGGAGAAGAGGCAAACACCAAGCTTGGAAAGCTCGTTGCAGGTGCCGTCAGCGTTAAGACCGTCAACAGTGTGACCGATCTCAAAAATACCGAACGTATCAGCATATGCCTTATTCTCCTTTGCAAAGGAAAGAAGAGTGGGGATCATAGAGATACGGATATACTGGTGGTCAGGGGACTGAGCATTGATAACTCTTACGCCCTCTGCAGTCTTGATGCCAAGCTCCTTATCCTTTGCCATATCAGACCAGATATAGGAGTGAACCTCATGCATACGGTAGCTCTTTACAAGGATGTCCTTCATTCTGTCCTCGGAGGAATTGATAACCTCCTTGCGAACAGGAGCGAGTGCACTTGTAGAGGTGAATACGTCAAAGTTGTCGTAGCCGTAAATTCTGGTGATCTCCTCAATGATGTCGGCCTTGATGGTAACGTCCTTGGTAGCACGCCATGAGGGTACAACAACGGTGAAATCGTCACCCTCGTTGGTAACCTTGAAGCCAAGGCCGGTGAGGGTCTTTACGATCTGAGCATTGGAGATCTCGATACCCGTGTAACGATTTACGTACTTCTTATCGAAGTTAAGAGTGATAGTAGGATACTTTCTTACGTATGCATCGGAGAATGCGGAGATAACGGTTGCACCCTTGTCAAGCTCGATAAGGAGCGCAAGGAGTCTCTCGGTTGCAACACGGCAAAGCTCGGGATCGAGCATCTTCTCATATCTCATGGAAGCATCGGTACGAAGACCAAGACGGGTAGTTGTCTTACGAACGGAAACACCGTCAAAGGTAGCGGACTCAAGAAGAAGAGAGTTTGTATCGTCCTCTATCTTGGACGCGTCACCACCCATAACACCTGCGATAGCAACGGGAGTGTTGCCGGAGGTGATCATAAGCATCTTGTCGTCAATATTACGCTCGATGCCGTCAAGGGTAGCAAACTTAAGACCCTCGGCGAAGGTCTGCACCTCGATCTTATCAACCTTGCGGTTGTCGAACGCGTGCATAGGCTGACCGATCTCCATCATTACGTAGTTGGTGAGGTCGGCAAGGAAGTTGATAGCGCGGGAGCCACAGTAGAAGAGGCGGATGCGCATATTTACAGGGCTTACCTTACGTGTGATGTTTTCAACCTTGATAGCCGAGTAGCGCCATACAAGGTCGGTTGCCTTAACGTCAATAGCAACGGGAGGAAGATCCTTATACACCTCGGTGTTGTGAAGTACGGGAGCCTTAAGCTCTCTACCGGTGATGGTAGCGAACTCACGCGCCATACCGTAATGGCTCCAGAGGTCGGGACGGTTGGTGAGGGACTTGTTATCAACCTCGAAGATGATATCGTCGATGTCGTAAACAGTCTTGATATCGGTACCGAGAGGAATATCGTCGGTGATATCCCAGATACCGGAATTGTCATCACTGATGCCAAGCTCTGCCTCAGAGCAGCACATACCGTAGGAGGTAAAGCCGGCAATGGTTGCGGGCGTGATCTTGTGGCCACAAACTGCACCGCCGTCAGTTGCAAGAGCAACCTTCATACCCTCGCGAACGTTGGGAGCGCCACAAACGATGTCCACTACACCGCTACCCGTGTCAACTTTAAGGAGGTGGAGCTTCTTTGAAGTGGGGTGATTTTCAACGGAGAGTATCTGTGCAACGATAACGCCGTAGGTGTCAGCACCCTTCTCTATAATATCTTCAACCTCAGCGGTTGAGAGAGTGAAGTTGCGGATAAGCGCCTTCTTATCAAGTCCGGAAAGATCAACGAAATCGCCGATCCAATTCATAGATAAAAACATTTCGTGTATTTCCTCCTTATCTCGATTTGAACTGGGAAAGAGCCTTAAGGCTTCCGCTGTTGAAATCACGGATATCCTTAACGCCGTATCTCATCATAGCAAGACGGGTAAGACCGAGACCGAATGCAAAGCCGGTATACTTCTCGGTATCAATGCCGCCTTCCTTAAGCACGTTGGGGTGGATCATTCCACAGGGACAAAGCTCAAGCCAGCCGGAGTTCTTGCAGGAGGGACAGCCCTCACCGCCACAGATCTCGCAGTTGATATCAAGCTCAAAGCCGGGCTCGACAAAGGGGAAGAAGCCGGGACGAAGTCTTACCTTAACGTCGCGCTTAAACACCTCGGAGAGCATCGTCTTCATGAAGTAGATAAGGTTGGAGATCGAGATGTTCTCGTCGATCATCATACCCTCCATCTGGAAGAAGGTGTTCTCGTGACAAGCATCGGTGGACTCGTTTCTGAAGCAACGACCGGGGAAAATCGCACGAAGAGGTGCGCCGTACTTCTTCATGATCGCGGTCTGAGCTGCGGAGGTATGTGTCTTGAGAAGCTGACCGTTATCAAGATAATATGTATCCTGCATATCTCTTGCAGGGTGGTGCTTGGGGATGTTGAGCGCCTCAAAGCACTTGTAGTCGTCAACTATCTCAAAATAGTTTTCAACAGTGAAGCCCATGGTCTCGAATATCTCAACAACCTCGCGGGTAGCAAGGGTGATGGGGTGGTAAGAGCCCATATCACTCTCATAGGTAAGGGTGGGGTTGTACTTCTTTGCCCCTCTTACCTGTGCGGCGATAGCCGCCTCCTTAAGTGCGGTCTCTGCGCTCTCGATCGCGCCCTCAACCTCATTCTTAAAGGTGTTTATAAGCTGTCCTGCCGCCTTCTTGTCTTCAACGTCGCGCAAGCCCTTCATAAGCTCTGCAACACAGCCCTTTTTGCCAAGGAACTCTACACGGAGCGCCTCAAGTGCATCAAGCGTAAGAGCAGATGCAAGAGCTTCATCAAAGCGCGCCTTAAGTCCTTCGATTCTTTCCTTCATTATTTTCGTCCTTTCGGTGTATTACAATTTTACAACTACTTATTATATACCAACTCACAAAAATTGTCAATATAAATATTTTAAATATGCTCTTTTATATATTTAACGACCGGCGCCGGAACGAGATCCGAAATATCATCGCCGCGCTTTATTCTGTCGCGCACCTCAGTGGAGCTTATCATCTCTAAGCCCTCCCGACACTTAACGAGCTCGGTCTC
>JAZOWT010000008.1:0-3475 GCA_045659365.1 Eubacteriales bacterium
ATTTTTAATACCTTTCCTTTCGGGTTGTTATTACTTCTTTCTCCAGGTGATGCGACCCTTCGAGATATCGTAAGGCGAAACCTCGACTGTTACCGTATCTCCTACGAGAATCTTGATATAATTCATTCTAAGCTTGCCCGAGATAGTTGCAGTCACGATGTGACCGTTCGGGAGCTTCACCTTGAAGACGGTATTGGGAAGTGCTTCCACAACCACGCAATCCTCAAATTCGATAAGATCGTTTTTAGCCAAAACTTTTCTCCTCTTTCTCTTTTTTAGCCTACTACTGTAAGCAAGATCGGATCTCCTTCGGTTATGACGATGCTGTTCTCGTAGTGAGCAGAAAGCTTACCGTCGAGAGTTTTTACCGTCCAACCGTCCTTAAGCACCTTTACGTTTTCTACACCGGCGTTTACCATAGGTTCAACCGCGAGCGTCATACCGGGATAAAGTCTTGCTCCCCTTCCGGCTCTGCCGTAGTTGGGAACAGAGGGCTCCTCGTGAAGCTCAGCGCCAACGCCGTGACCAACGTAATCCCTCACGATAGAGAAGCCGTTTGAAATGACGAAATTTTCAATCGCGCATCCAATGTCTCCGACACGATTACCTGCACGTGCGTGCTTCATCGCCTCATAGAAGCTTTGTTCAGTGACAGAAATAAGCCTCAGAGCCTCGTCGCTTACCTTGCCGACAGGAAACGTTCTTGCACTGTCGCCATTATAGCCGCGGTAGCGAGCTCCGACATCGATCTTCACGATATCGCCCTCCTGAAGAATTCTCTTCTCGGAAGGTATTCCGTGTATGACTTCATCGTTTATCGAGATACACGCGCTTCCGGGGAAGCCGCCGTATCCCAAGAATGAGGGGGTTGCGCCGCATTTAAGAATAAATGCGTGCATTTTAGCGTCAATCTCCTTTGTGGAGATGCCGGGCCTGACAAGATCACGAGCCACGAGGAGAGCCTCCGCCGTGATCCGTCCAGCCTCTTTCATTAAAGCAATTTGTTCGGAATTTTTGATTACTATCATTTTCCAATCACTGCCAGGGTGCGTTCGGATGTCTTTTCCACAGAACCGGTGCCGTCTACAAAATGGAGTATACCCTTTTTAAGGTAGTAATCCTTAAGCGGCTCGGTAGTCTCGTGGTATACCTCAAGGCGGGAAAGCACTACCTCGGGGTCATCATCGCTTCTTGTAGCAAGGTCAGAACCGCATTTATCACAATGCGTGCCATTGCTTGAAGGATTTTCGGTGACGTGGTAGGTCGTGCCGCACGATGTACAAACACGTCTGCCAGTCATCCTTTTGCAGATGACCTCATCGGGTACCTCGATAGAGATAACGTTATCAAGAACAACGCCCATCTGATCGAGTGCAACCGCCTGCGGTACGGTACGAGGAAATCCATCGAGAATGAATCCGTTTTCGCAGTCCGATCGTGCAAGGCGCTCCTTGATGATGTCGATTACGATATCGTCATCAACAAGTGAACCCTGCTCCATAAATTTTTTGGCTTTTTGTCCAAGCTCCGTGCCATTCTTCATAGCCTCGCGGATGATAGCACCCGTAGAGATCGTAGGAATGGCGAGGCGGGCGGACACAATGTCCGCCTGTGTGCCCTTGCCGGCGCCGGGAGCGCCAAGAAAAATTATTTTCATAAAATTCTACCTCAATGCGAGAAATTAAAGGAATCCTTTGTAATTACGCATTGTGAGCTGTGCCTCGAGATCTCTGAATGTTTCAAGTACAACACCTACGATAATGAGAAGTGAGGTACCGCCGAAGGTGAATACACTGGTGAGCTGTGCAGCCGACGACTCGATGGAGGACACATAGTAAGTGTAAAGCCAGTTGTTCTTATCAAGAGTTGCGATAGAGCCCTCAAGGATCCAGAATATGATATGCTGGAGAACGTGAGGTCCTGCAACTACGGGAAGAACTGCTACGATACCAAGGAAGAGTGCGCCAACAAGAGTAACCTTGTTGAGGATCTTCTTAATGTACATTGCAGTAGGTCTGCCCTGTCTGATACCGGGGATGGTACCGCCCTGTCTCTTGATATTGTTCGATACCTCGATAGGATCAAAGGAGATCTGAGTATAGAAGTATGCGAATGCAATAATAAGAACGAAGAGAAGTACGGGATAAACCACACCGTCAGAACCAAGAATTTTGTATACAGTGCCCCAACCGGTCTTGGTGTCTGCAGTTACACCGCAGAGAGCAAGGATGGTGGGAACAAGGGATACGATAGAGCTTGCAAAGATAACGGGCATAACGCCAGTCATGTTAAGCTTGATAGGAAGGTTGGAGCTCTGGCCGCCGTACATCTTACGACCGACAACTCTCTTTGCATACTGGATCGGAATTCTTCTCTCAGATCCGGTTACCCAGATGATGAAGACGAACATAACGACCATTACAGCGAGAAGGAGAATTGCGAATACAGTAGATACGATAGCATAGAGCCAGGTCTTAACCTCATACTGATAGGTAGAAACTGCGAGAGATACGAGGTTGTATACGAAGGAGGGGATCGAGGAAATGATGTTCGCGAAAAGGATCATCGAAATACCGTTACCGATACCTCTCTCGTTGATGCGCTCGCCAAGCCACATGATGACAGAGGCGCCCGCAACGTAGCACGCACAGATCACTATTCCGTAGAACCAAGCGGTCTTGTTATCAGCGCTGGTAGCAGCGTTGGTAAGTGCGCCATTGTTCTTAAGAAGGAAGTAGTAGCCTATTGCGGTAACGATCGCAAGAACAACGGTGGTTACTCTTGTGATCAGGTTCATCTTCTCCTTGTCGTTCTTGGTAAGCTCAGCGAGCTTGGGGAAAACGACTGCGAGAAGCTGAATGATAATTGAAGCGTTGATATAGGGTGATACGCCAAGCGCAAACAGTGTAGCTGTTCCAAGGGAACCACCAGAGAGAATATTCATCTGATCAAGAATGGTTCCGCTGAAGGAATCAGCGAAGCTGTGAGCCTCTACGAAAGGAACGGGAATTACTGTACCTAAACGGTAAATCAAAAGGATAAAGAGAGTGAAGAGGATCTTGCTTCTCAGTTCCTTTGTTTTCCATGCGTTCTTAAGTGTCTGAAGCATTTATACCACCTCAGTCTTTCCACCTACTGCCTCGATCTTCTCCTTAGCCTGTGCAGAGAAGACAGATGCCTTTACAGTGAGTGACTTGGTGATCTCGCCCTCGCCAAGCACCTTGACACCATCATAGCACTTGCTGATGATGCCCTTAGCAAGAAGGGTCTCACAATCAACAACGTCACCGTTGTTGAACTTATTCAAAGCCTGAACGTTGATTACAGCATACTTCATGCCGAATCTGTAGTTGTTAAAGCCTCTCTTAGGAAGCTTTCTGTAAAGAGGAAGCTGGCCGCCCTCAAATCCGGGTCTTACACCGCCGCCTGAACGAGCATTCTGACCCTTGTGGCCCTTGCCCGCGGTCTTTCCGTT
>JAZOWT010000009.1:0-27647 GCA_045659365.1 Eubacteriales bacterium
AGTTAAAGAATAGAGACCTTTGGATAATCATCAAATAGTTCCTAAAAGAAAACTTTGATTGATAATTTAAAATCGCGGGAGGTAACACATGTCTGATATAATATACGGAAAGAGAAATACCGATTCAGGAAGTTTACACCATTGAATCTGACCTTCTCCGTGGGATGTTTGACTAATCAGAAATTGATACGCAGTAAGCAAAGAATAAGGCATCGGTGAAATACCCGGTGCTTTTTTCCTTTCAAGTCGAAAACTCTACCCATTATATAGCTTTTGCCTTGATTTATTCATAAAAATATGGTTTAATTATAGAGTTAACTAATATTGACTGACTATAAGAAAGCGAGCAAGGTGATTATGGGCGTTCCGTCATATTGCGTTGAAGAGCGTATTTTTATGCTCGATTGTGCGAGAAAATATCTGACTCCCGCTTGGATAAAAAGATTGATAGATGAAATTGCTAGGGTGGGTTACAATAGGATAATGCTGCATTTCTCCGAAGAGGTGGGGATGAGACTGGAATCGAAGCAGTTTCCTTGGCTGGCAGGAGCCGACCATAAGCTTTGCGTTTGGGGCATTCAAAACGGTATGTCGGAAAATGATGACAAATTCATCACTCAAGAAGAGATGAGTGACATTGTCCGCCATGCAATGGCTTGCGGAGTCGAGGTGATCCCCTCGTTTGATTCTCCGGGACATATGAATTATCTTGTCAAAAAATATAATGAATATTATAACACGGATATCGGAAACTACTTTCACAAAAACGGCAATACTTCTATTGTGCAAGGCTCCAGTGCATTCAAGGAGTCGGTGCCTATGTCTTGCTCTCGCGGAATTGATATCAGCAATCCCGAAGCGGTGAAATTTGCCAAAGCACTTTATAGAGAATACGGGCAATTTTTTCGAGAGCTCGGTTGCAGAAGCTTTGATATCGGTGGTGACGAGCTTTTGGGATTTGGCGAAACTATTGATGATAGCCTGTCCAAGTGGCGGAATTTGGAGCATTGGGATGAATATGCAAAAAGAATTACAGGCAGTCCCGATGCCGTCGCATACGATGCGTTTATTCTCTATATGAACGATATTTGTAAAATGCTTCGCGATATGGGGTATGAGTCTGTTCGTATGTGGAATGATGACGTGTACCGTAGCTTTGATACTAATTGGAAGGGAGTTACCCGGTTAGACAAATCGATCGATATACAGTATTGGTCACCCCTTGCCAATAACGGTGAAAATACCGTTTTGAAATATCTTGATTACGGTCACACCGTTTATAATTTTGGACGCCTTTATTGCTATTACGTTCTTTACCCCAATAAACCGTCGACTGCAGTTACGCCCGACGATATCAGAGAAAACTGGAATCCCTACGTTTTCGACGTAGAGGTGGCAGAAAACAATCCCACGTATCCCGATGCGCGTGTAAAGGGCGCAGGCTTCTGCCTTTGGTGTGATACCCCTGCGGCACAAACCGAGGATGAGATTCTTGAGAATATTCGTCCGTATTTTGCCGCCATTGCAGAGAAATCATCGTGAGAATCTTGAACTCTTAAATAAATATAAAGAATGCACTCTGCGTTTTGCAGAGTGCATTCTTGATTTTATCCTTTATTTAATTGATGAAATCTCTATGAGCGCGAGTGCATTGGACGTAAAGGAAATCGGAATGCTTGCGGTGCCGTTGAAGCTTTGGTCATATTCGAAAATCGGCTTCATTTCTCCGATTTGCTTGAGTTTTGCGATTTGGTCTTTGTCAAACTGATCTCCCCAATTCATCTTTTGTGCGAATTTATATGGGTTCGTATGCTCGTTGTCAATGCAACGGATTTTTACGTGCATTTCTCCGTCGATTCCCGTTAGCGTAATCATTTCGGTGATGTCGGGTAGGGGAGTGTCAAAATGCTCCGAGGCATAAGCAAGCATTATCGCATATTTTTTTGAATCATCGACAGTTGATAATACCGTAAGTCCATCAATATCCGTTTTGCTTTCTACGAGCCTTGTGCCAAGCTTATTCAGGAGTACATAGGCATTGTATATAGGCTTTTTAATTAGATTTTTTCCCATAAAGTTACGGCAACCCGAAAAGTCGCAGGGAAGATCATGCTGTCCTGAAAGGCAGATCATCTGCCGGGAAATGCGCAGCTTGGCATCAATAGCATTTGCAATAAGCTTTCCGTAATAAGCAGCAAACTCACTCCCCTCACGGAAGAGGAGCTTGGGGCACTCATCTCTGTCATAAAAGCCGCAGGAGGATGCTCCCCATTCGTCTATGATTATTTCGGTGTCGGGGTAATATAAATCAAGTAAGTCCTGATACTGTTTGATTATATCTGTGATGCTTTTTGTATCAAACGGTTGACTGCCGTCGTTCAGGCGCATCGGGTCTGTGCCGTAGGCATGACCTGAAAAGAAGTCGAATTTCAACCCCTCGCGCTTGGTAGCCTCAAGGAATTTTTCGCAGAAGGTCATACGTCCTGCGGTAGCGGGGCCTCCGCACTTGAGCGCCTGATTTACGCGTTCTACACCGCGAGTGAATCCGCGATAAAGACGTAAATATTCTTCGACACGCCCCTCAAGATTGTTTGGAAGCTCGCCAAGCTCGGTCATGAAAAACAGGGGAAGATCAGGCTCGTTATAGCATTGAAGATACCACCTTTTGACTGTATCGATTCCGTACCGTTCAACTATGTGCTTGGTGTAGCGATAGCATATTTCCTCCCACAAAGAATCGTCCTTAAGACGTGATGTGCATATCATTTTTCCCTTGTAGCGCGTACCTTTTTTGCTTGCATGTTGAAATGATTCCGAGTTTTCTGTAATGCAGGGAGGTAAAAAATTGTAGGATAGGAAAACGTCAAATCCCTTTGATACGATGTAGTCGAGCCGTGTGTCGTTTTCTCTAAAATTATAGTGCAGTGTTCCGTTTTCGTCCATTGTTACAATGTCTTCAAGCATTGCATACATACGTACGGTTTTTGCAACTCCGTCCTCGGAAGCTTTGTCGAGAATCTCACGTCCCCACGGGTCCTCTATTGCATCGGTCGGATGAAAGTGTATGTTGTTCCAGAAGTTTTTTATTGTATTCTTTTCTTTTTCACAGTTGACCAGGATCATTTTTTAACTCCTTTTTAGGATGTGACGTGTTTACAATAAAGATTCCCATACTGACGGCAAGGACGGAAAGAAGCTTGTTCCACATTAAAATATCCTCATGAAGCAAAATTGCGGAAAAGATCATTCCAAACATCGGTGTTGCAAATTTATAAACGCTTATATGGGAGATTGGGTTGTGCTTTAAAAGAACTGTCCAAAGTGTATTGGCTACTGCGGCAGACAAAATCAAGAAGAGCAATACGGGTATTGCGAGTGGCTTGAACTCGGTAAATCTTCCTCCTCCGAGAAAACCTATTGTCATCAGGATCGCACCGCCAATTATTTGCTGGAGAGAGGAGACGGCTGTGGCATTTTGGCGTGCAGAGATCTTCTTGCTCATCAGGAATCCGCCGCACGCGGCAATCGATGCGAATAATACGAGCAGCTCGCCATTAGGAGCAAAGACAAATTGCATATCGGCACTGACGTTTACCACTATAATTCCGAGAAATCCGATCGTACATCCTACGATTTTTTTGAGTGTAAGCGTATCGTCTTTAAAGAATAACGGAGATAGAAAGCAGAGCAGGAATACGTTTGACTGTCCGATAATAGATGAAGAGCTTCCCGTTGTATTGCAAATTCCGACGTATTGAAATAAATATTGCAATACCGTTTGCACGAGTGCGAGGAGCAGTATCGAAAATGCAAGGCGAGGTGTTTTTTGCAGCGATTCTCCCTTCCACGGCTTTGATAGAGGCAACGTTATAAGACCTGCAAAAAAGAAACGGATTCCTGCAAAAAGTATTGTTCCGAATGGGTTTGATGAGTCTATTCCGACGTAGGAGTAGCCTAATTTTATCACAGGGAATCCTGCGCCCCACAGTAGCGCACATAAAATGCTGCATAGGATCGCAATACTCCTTTTTTGAAATAAGCTTGATTTCATAGTAACCTCTTTTTATAAATACACTGTCTTAAATAAATTATATCTCGTTTTTGAGGTGTCTTCAATGCACGATTCGGCATTTTGATTGAACTATTCGCTTATTTTACATTTAATTTTGAGATAAATGTTGACTTTTTCGATTTATCGACTATAATATAGGATATTAAATGTTGATCGGAGCGAAATCGTGAATTATGAAAAAAACAGCTCACAGATAAGCGACGTGACGTGTTTTGTAATAGAAAGACCGTACAATTATCGCTTTCGTCATCAGTCAACACCCGATAGGGAAAGGCTGTTATTCGTGAAGCGCGGATGCGTTACAGTAAGATCAGATGAGCAAGCGGTTACGGCAAACCAGGGCGAGTATATATCGATATCAGCAGGATTAGATACCGTTGCCGAATATAAAGGTGATGACAACGTTATAATAATGCTTCGTTTTATGGGGACACTTGATTCGGATAACCCTGGTATACGCTTATTTTCCCGTAACCGTGAGGCGGCAACGCTTATGGATTCTGCGGTCGATAACACCATGAATACTCCGTATCGTCTTGCCGCTATTTTATATGGAGTGCTGCATTATTTGACACAAAATGATGATCTTCGAATCTCGGGCGATATAAAACCTGTCGTAAGATATATAAACAACAATTATAAGGAGAATCGTCGAGTAAGTGAATATGCGGCTATGACATACGTGAGTGAGAGCCACTTTAGAAAGCTTTTTTTGACTGCGACGGGAATGAGCCCGATAGAATACCGAAATTCGTTGCGTTTGAAAGCAGCTGCCGAATTGATTGATGAAGGGTACACTGTCTACGAGGCAGCAGAAGCGGTAGGCTTCAACAGTGCATCATTTTATTGCCGTTTGGTCGCGTCGGAAAGACGCAAATCCAAAGAAAATTTACATAAGAATAGAAAATAAAAAAGCACTCTGCGAAAACGCAGAGTGCTTTTAACTTGTTTTTCCTTTGTTATAAGCCGCACGTTAGAGGTCGAAAGATTTTGTACTTTCGGTCTAAACTCGGACTGTCTTATAACAACGTTTTAAATTAGTTGGACACGTAGGGAAGAAGAGCCATCTGTCTAGCTCTCTTGATAGCGGTGGTGAGCTCTCTCTGGTGAAGAGCGCAGGTACCGGATACGCGTCTGGGGAGGATCTTTGCTCTCTCGGAAATGAACTTTCTGAGCTTTGCAACATCCTTGTAATCGATAGCCTCTACCTTATCCTGGCAGAAGATGCAAACCTTCTTTCTTCTGTGAACAGGGCGGAAGGGGCGCTGAGTATCGTTTCTATCCATTTGAATAGTCCATAAACCTTTCCGACTCACGTTTTCTGTATTGCTCGTCCGTTGTGAGCCAAAGGGACGAGGACGGCTTCCTTGTTAATTAAAAGGGAAGATCACCGTCGTTAGGAATTTCCTCAAAGTTAGCACCGGGAGTGCTGCTGAACGCAGGTGTACCGTATGCCTCGGGAGTATAAGCAGATCCCATGGGAGCAGCAGGAGCCGCGCCGTTCTGTGCTGCGGAAACAACGAAGGAAACCTCGTCTGCAACAACCTCGGTCGCATATCTCTTCTGACCCTGGTTGTCGTTCCAGCTTCTGGTCTGAAGCTGACCGCAAATAAGTATGGGATTGCCCTTTTTGAAGTAGCGGCTGACAAATTCAGCCTGCTGTCTCCAAGTAACGATGTTAATGAAGTCAACATTCTGCTGACCCTGATCGGCCTTGTTGAAACGACGGTTTACCGCGATAGAGAAGGAGCATACCGAAATGCCGGTAGCAGTCTGCTTCAATTCGGGATCGGTCGTCATGTTACCGATGAGGATAACTTTATTAAAACTTGCCATTTTTCCGCCTCCGATTGTTTATCAGTGTTTAAAATTAAGCTTCTACAGTAGCTTCAACGGTAGCCTCTGCCTCAGCAGTCTCAACTGCGGGCTCAGCCTTAGCTGCCTTCTCTACCTTAACAGTGGTCATGTAGCGAAGAACGCCTTCGGTAATACCGAATACACGGTTAAGCTCAAGAGGGAAGCTGGGTTCGCTCTTAAAGGAAACGAGAACGTAGTATCCTTCGGTTACATAGTTGATAGGATACGCGAATCTGCGCTTGCCCCACTCGTTTACAACAACGTCGCTTGCGTTGTCCTTAACGAGGTTTACGAACTTCTCAACGAGTGCCTTGCAATCCTCTTCAACAAGGTTGCCGTTTACAGCGAAGAGAGTTTCATAAGAACAAATCTTCTTTTCCATTTTGAATTGCACCTCCTTATGGTCTTTAAAAGGCCGTCAGCCGACGGCAAGGGGGTACGGACGAGTCGTCCGACCGGTATAGTATTATATCATATATATGTTCAAATGTCAAGAAAATTTTTAAAAAAACACCGATTTTTTCATTTTGTCTATAAAATCGCCCGAAATCTTGATTTTCTTCAATGAATGTGCTAAAATAAATGCATATATTTATGTTTGGAGCCGCCATGAAGACGATTAAAGAAAAGGCTAATGCCAAAATAAACCTATATCTTGACGTCCTTTCCAAGCGTGAGGACGGCTTTCACGATATAAGAACAGTAATGCACTCGGTTACGTTTGGTGATGTTGTTACGGTTTCGGTAGCCAATGCTGAGGCGAGTACCGTTACGATGTCGGTTGAGGGCAACCGCTTTTTGCCTACCGATGACCGCAACCTCGCCGCACGCGCTGCGTACCTCTTTCTCGAGCGCGCAAAGGTCACCGCAAGTGTAAATATCGAGCTTATAAAAAGAATTCCCGTTGCCGCAGGCCTTGCCGGTGGGTCAAGTGATGCCGCCGCGGTGCTTCGCGCATTAAATAAGATCTACGGCCGCCTTTTCTCCATCTCTGCTCTTAATGAGCTCGCATCCGAGCTTGGCAGTGACGTTGTGTATTGTCTGTACGGAAAATGCGCACTTTGTGAGGGAAGAGGCGAGATAATGACTAGGCTGAACGTCGATGTTCCCGGCTACGTCGTTATCGCAATCGGAAACGAGCATATGTCTACCCCCACCGCTTACAAGGCACTTGATAGTATTTACTCCGACTTTGACGGCACACGCCCGACGGGTGGTGATGAGTATTTTGCACGTCTGATGCCCGCGCTCCGCAATAATTCGGTAGCTTCTGACGGTGTGTTTAACGTGTTCGAGGAGGCGATACTTCCTCTTTGCCCGACCGCCAAGGTGCTCCGCACACGACTCGTTGAGCTTGGCGCACGCGCTGCTATGATGAGTGGTAGCGGCCCCTCTGTTTTCGGTATCTTCGATACCCTTGATGATGCCGTTGCGGCTTGCATGACCCTGCGCAAGGAAAGATACAGAGCCTACCACGGCAAATTCGTATAAGTCTTATAGCATTTTAAGTGCATTCGGATATATCCCGGATGCACTTTTTTGTTATAAAAAGGCGGCTTGAATGTTGACAATCTACGGTATATGTGTTATAATGTTATATTGAAGATTTTTGTGCGAAGGGAGTGTATAATATGACTGATATCGATAGAGATGATTTTTGGGATATAGAAAAGCTTGTCCCCAAAAAATCCGCACCGCTTCACACCTTTTCCTCTAAAGAAAAGCTGGTTGACGTTGAGATATCCGCACCCGAAAATGACATTGTCGCTCCCGGCACAGATGCCAACTCGCGCAGACTCACACCGCCCACCACATCGGGTGAAAAGAGGGAACCGAGCGAGCTTATCTACACTCCGGCAAGCGGACTTTTGAAGCGCGTAAGCGTACGTCACACTCCGGACAAATATGACTTTCATGCCAATTTTGTCAAGGCGGCGGAGCTGTACTTTGACTTCAAAACAGATCCCTGTGACTTCGCCAAGTACTATTCCTACATGCCTCAGTACACCCAGCTTAACCAGGCGCAGAAGAACTATTATTTTTACTGGCGCTCGATGGTAAGACGCAAGAAATATATCAAAACCGACTATTCGTATTTCTATCTCTATATTTACGAAATAATAAATCTGCCCGAACTTATACCGCCAAAACAGGGATTAGACTTGATTGTCGATGCCTGGTGTGCATACCGTAAGGCGCTTCCTAACATTGACGCAAACATGGCGCTCTGGGTTCAGGATTACTGTCTTGTGTATCAGCTCCCGTGTCCACTTGACCGCATACGCGAGTTCGTTTTCTCGGCAGTCGGCGCTTCGGGATTTAAAGAGTTTTATCTCTCTGATGCCGAAACCCTCGGGCCTGAGGGGGCGGCTTCGGTAATAGCATATTTGTCGGACTACGACTGGCGCACAGGTAAGTTCTCTGGCGGAGAAAACAAGGAGGCCTACGAGCGCCATCTTCTTGGTGCTATGAGCACTCTTGTCTCAAGGCTTCTTCTCGGTGGCAAAATACTTTCCGAGAATTGGAGCCCTGCAAAAATGGAGCGTTCCGCATTCCGCTCCGCGCTCACCACTACCGCCAGCAAATACCGTATATCGGTCGAATACCGACCCATATCCGAGGAAACCGAGGTTCGCGGAATTGTCACCGCGGCACTTAAATATACCGAAAACAAGCTCCGCGCCCTTATGGGTGTGAAGAGCCGACTCGCGGTCAAGGATCTGCCGACTGAGTACCGCAGCCTCATAGATGAGTACTTTTCCGATCTTTTTGATAAGGTAAACAAAGAACGTCAGCGCGCAAACCGACCCGAATACGAGAAAAATTACGAACTCGACTCTAACGAGCTTTCAACGGCAGATGCCGACGAGATCGAGCGCGCATCATGGACAACCACCGCGCGCCTTGTAGAGGACATCGAGGAGTATAAGGAAGATACTGCCGAGGAAAGCTCCGTCGTGGCAACACCTGCCCCAACAGAGGATAGTACAAGCACCTACGGTCTTGATATCTCGCGCCTGCGCTTTATCAAAGCAGCTCTTGATGAAAATTATGACGAAATGCGCTCGATCGCCCGTGAGCTTGGCGAAATTGAAGACTCTTTAGCCGATGAGATAAACGAGGCTTTTGCCGACGGATTTGGCGACGTCATACTTGAAATGGGTGACGACGGCTATACAGTTATTGATGATTACAAAGAGGAAACCGAAACATGGCTTTTGAAAATACTGAAGTAAAAATTCCTAAAAGAATACTTAATACGCTCCTTTCCTCCCTTGCGGCGGGTGTTGTTCCGCGTATCGGAGCGCCCTATATAGCTATCGGCCGTCAGGAGGAGATAAATTCGCTTCTTGACAACCTTGATACAGTTGCCGACGGAGGTGCATTCTGCCGTTTTCTTATAGGTCGATACGGAAGCGGTAAAAGCTTCCTTATACAGCTTATCCGCGGATATGCGCTTGAGCGCGGCTTTATATGTGCCGATGCCGATCTCTCTCCCGAGCGCAGACTCACCGGTGGAAGCGGTGCGGGTCTTGCTACCTACAAGGAGCTTATGATCAACATGGCGACAAAGGCCGCACCCGACGGCGGCGCGCTCTCTACAGTGCTTTCCCGTCACTTCACAAAGCTTAAGACCGACCTTGTGGCAGAGGGAATACTCCCCGATAGCCCCGAATTTGAAAAGGAGCTCAAGAAAAAGGTATACGTAACCCTCGCAGAGCTTGAGGGAGACGTTGGTGGCTTTGATTTTGCCGGTGTGCTCGGAGAGTATTACACCGCATCCATCCACGACGACAACGAAAAGAAAAGCGCGTGCATCCGTTGGCTTCGCGGTGAATTTTCCACCAAGACCGAGGCAAGAGCAGCGCTCGGCTTCGGTGTAAGCACTATCATTGATGATGACAACTGGTACAACTACGTAAAGCTTTTCTCATCTCTTTCGGTAAAGCTCGGCTACTCCGGACTCATCCTTTTTGTCGACGAGTGCGTAAACCTTTATAAGATACCTAACCGTATATCCCGCGAGGCAAACTACGAAAAGCTTCTCGCGATATTCAACGATACCCTCCAGGGCAAGGCAAAGAGCCTTGGTGTAATCTTTGGCGGAACGCCCCAGTTCCTCGAGGATACAAGACGCGGACTGTTCAGCTACGATGCGCTCAAGAGCCGCCTTACCGACTCCAGATATTCCGAAATGGGATATCAGAACCTCGCATCGCCCGTAATTCGTCTTCGCCGCCTTTCGGATAATGAGCTTCTCGCACTTACTAAGCGCCTTTCCAAGCTTTATATGCAGAAGGAGGGAACAGATATGCCCCTCGTTACCGACGGCGAGATAGAAAGCTTTGTCCGCACCTCTACCGCTCGTGCAGGCGCGGATGAAATGATAACCCCCAGAGAGATCATACGTGATTTCCTCACTCTTCTCAATATTTTGAGAGACAACCCCACCGCCACCTTTGACGAGCTTGTAAAGAGCGTTACCGCACAAAGCAAGCCGGTTTCTACCTCGGAGCTCGAATTTGTTCCGGTAGAGGCACCCAAAAACGGAAAGGTAAGCCTTTTCGACATCGATATTTAAAAGAACTAAAAAATCGAAAGGAGAAAAACAATGACCGATGCAGATAGAGTGTTCGGGAGATTCCCGGACTTTATAAAAGAATATATCTACTCTCACGGCTGGAGCGAGCTTCGTGAAATTCAGCTTGCCGCCGCGCAGGTAATATTTGAAACCGAGTCAAATCTTCTCCTTTCTTCATCAACAGCATCCGGAAAGACCGAGGCGGCCTTTTTTCCGATAATCGCAGATATAGTCGATAACCCTCCGGAAAAGCGCTCGGTGTCGGTGCTTTATATAGCCCCCCTGAAATCCCTCATAAACGACCAGTTTTATCGCCTTGAGGAGCTTCTTGATGCAACCGGCATCACCCTCACACACTGGCACGGTGACGTAGGAGCAGGGCATAAATCAAAGCTTTTAAAGAACCCCGAGGGAATCCTCCAGATAACTCCCGAATCCCTCGAATCAATGATAATCAACCGCTCTAACGACATTCCGCGTCTTTTTGGCGGTCTCAGATACGTTGTAATCGACGAGATCCACGCGCTTATCGGTCAGGATCGCGGCAATCAGGTTTTGTGCCTGCTTTCGCGCATAGCCCGTCTTATCGGACATCATCCTCGTCGCATAGGTCTCAGCGCAACTCTCGGTGATCTTGCTGAGGCGGCAGGATGGCTAGGTGCTGGCACCGGACGTGATACCACGGCACCCGTGCCGCCTAAAACCGCATTAAAGTGGCGACTTGGACTTGAGCATTTTTATATACAAAATCCGAATGAGGATCAGACCGCAGGCGCAAAGGCTGACCGCGGAAGCAAATCAAAGCTTGATCCCGGATATGAATTTCTATACGATGCCGTATACGGCAAAAAGGCCCTTGTGTTTTCAAATTCAAGGGAAGAAACAGAGTACGTTACCGCCACGATGCGTCAGATCGCAAAGCGCCGCGGTGAGCATGATATATTCCTAATTCATCACGGTAATCTTTCCGCCTCACTCCGTGAGGATGCCGAACTGAAGATGAAAGAAGAGGACTCCGGTGCGGTAGTCACCTGCGCCACAGTAACCATGGAGCTAGGTATAGATATCGGCAGACTCGAGCGTGTAGCACAGGTTGGCGCTCCCACCACTGTTGCGGGCTTTCTTCAAAGGCTTGGCCGCTCCGGACGACGTGGCTCTCCTCCCGAGATGATAATGGTTTATAGGGAAGAGGAGGCATTACCCAATGCGCCCCTGCCCGAAATAATACCGTGGGAGCTTCTCCGCGGTATAGCAATAATCGATCTGTATTCCACCGAGCGCTTTATAGAGCCGCCGAAGATCAGAAAAATGCCGCTTAGCCTGGCATTTCACCAGACGTTAAGCATTCTTGCTTCGCAGGGTGAGATGAGTGCAAAGGCGCTTGCGGATAGGATTTTGACACTCCCTCCGCTCTCGTCACTTCCAAAGGAAGTGTATCGCGCTCTTCTTGTTTCTATGATCAACTCCGATTATCTCGAAATGACACCCGAGCGCGGTATAATCATCGGTCTTGCCGGTGAGCGTATAATCAACTCGTACAAGTTCTATGCTGTTTTTAAGGACAGTGAAGACTATACCGTTCGCTGTGACAGTGAGGAGATAGGAACTATAACCAACCCTGTTCCTGTTGGCGATCGCTTTGCTCTTGCCGGGCGTGTGTGGGAGGTTAAGGAGGTCGACGTACCGAGAAAGCTCATTTTTGTCAAGGCAGTAGAGGGAAAAATGGAGGTTTCGTGGCCGGGTGACGGTGGCGAGATCCATACAAAGCTCCTGCTTGCTATGCGAGATGTACTTCTTGGCGATAAGCAGTATGCCTATCTTGGCGATAACGCGCGCCAAAGACTTGACAATGCTCGCGTGGTTGCACAAAATGCAGGAATGGATAAGAGCTGCGTTATCTTCCTTGGTGGTCAGAGCTACGTATTTTTCCCGTGGCTCGGCACTCGCTCCTTCCGTACGATGCGCCGCCTGATGCAAAAATATGCCGGAGAGCTCGGAATATCGGATATCCAGAGTCAGGGATGCGCTTATATCACATTTAAAGCAAAGGACAGACGCGCTGGTGAGGATCTGCTTGCCGCTATTGGCAATATTGTAGAGCGCGACGGACTTGACACAGAAAGTCTTGTAAGCGACGGCGAATGTCCTGTTTACGACAAATTTGACGAATATATCCCGGCCGAGCTTTTGCGCCAGTCCTATGCGGCTGATCGCTTACTTGCCGAGGAAATACTGGAAAGATTTAAGAGCGGGGAGATATACTATGATATATGATTTGATAGCCCCAATTTACGACGAGATAAATAAGGAAATAGACTACTCCGCATGGGCTGATTTTATAGAGTCTGTTGTAAATAAAAACGCCTTCTCCCGTCCCGAGCTCGTTCTCGACCTTGGATGCGGTACAGGTAGCATGACTCTCGAGCTTGGTAAACGCGGATATGATATGACCGGTGTTGACCTCTCGGTTGAGATGCTGGATATCGCAAGGGAGCGCTCGTATGATGCCGGCCTTGCGGATAAGATGCTTTGGCTTTGCCAGGATATGACTGAGTTTGAGCTTTACGGAACCGTGGATCTTGCGGTTTCGTGTCTTGACTGCCTTAATCACCTCACGAAGCCCGGCGACCTTGATAAGTGCCTTGACCTAGTTCACAACTACCTTATACCCGACGGCCTTTTTATCTTCGACGTAAACGGCAAGGCGAAGTTTGAAAACGTTTATTCCGACCGTAGCTACGTTATGGAAACCGACGGTGCTATGTGTATCTGGCAGAATAATTACAATCCCAAAAGTCACCTGTGTGACTTCTATATAACTCTCTTCAATGAAGAGGACGGAGCATATCAGCGATACGATGAATTGCAAAGAGAACGCATGTATCCGCTCGCAACACTTAAGAAAAAGCTTGTAAGCGCAGGCTTTGAATTTATCGGTGCATACTCCGACTATTCGTTCACTCCCGCCACGGATGATGACGAAAGAATATACCTTGTGGCAAGATGTAAAAAAGGGGAATAATATGAAATCTACAATTTTAAGAGCTATGACCAGAGATGGTTCTGCCCGAATTCTTGTTATCAATTCAAAAGAAATGGTGAATTCCGTTATAGATTCTCACCACACCTCTCCTACCGGAAGTGCTGCTCTTGGCCGCCTTGTTACCGCGGCTTCGATGATCGGTACAATGCTTCCCGAGGATAAGGACAGTGTTACTATTACCTTTGCCGGTGACGGCCCTGCAGGTAAGCTTATTGCCGTCGGTGACTACTTCGGTAACGTAAAGGGATATATCCAGAATCCTCTCGTTGACGTTCCTAAAAAGTCAAACGGTAAGCTCGACGTCGGTGCGGCAGTCGGTGCCGGAACTCTCAGCTTTGTTAAGCAGGTAGGTGAGGTTGAGCCTCAGGTCGGTATGACCGCAATCACAAGCGGTGAGATCGCAGAGGATATTGCATCCTACTTTGCTACAAGTGAGCAGGTACCCACCCTCCTTTCTCTCGGTGTTCTGGTTGATAAGGATTATTCCTGCCTTGCTGCAGGCGGTGTTCTCGTTCAGCTTCTTCCTTTTCCTGATGATGCAACGGTTGACCTTATCGAGCGTAATGCCTCTGATCTTGTAAACATCTCCCGCTACTTTGAGCGCGGACTTACCAACGAACAGATCGCAGATATAGCTATGCGCGATATTCCTTACGATATTTTCGACACCCTCGAGGTAGAGTACAGGTGCGATTGCTCCCGCAAGAGAATGCACGAGAAGATGCTTTCTCTTGGTAAAAAGGAGCTTACCAATCTCCTTAATGAGCAACAGGCAGAGGGCAAGCCCCGTGAGCTTACTGCAGTTTGTCGCTTCTGCAATACCGAATACACCTTTACCGAAAAGGATCTCATAGGTTAATATAACCGTAAAAGCCTCTTTTTGCATAAACTGCAAGAAGAGGTTTTTTATTATGGATTTTATTTCGTTAACCAACTATGAGCTTCACCGCGAGCACCTGAGGCAGTTAAAGCTACGGATGTCTATATTCGAAAAAAGCTATCCCGAAATCAAAGGGAAGAGCCCTAAGCAGATACTTAAATTACCAATCGAACGCACCGAGCGGGAGCTTGCGGCGGGCTTGCTTGCGGATATCCTCGCCCACGAGCTGTTCTTTAGCTCCTTCTCATCGCCTAACCTTATTTGCCCGTCAATACGAGGGGTATACGGTAGTGAGGCCAATTTTATATATCAGCTTTCCTGTGCGGCAGAAAATCGTGGGGGCTTTTTGTTTATTCAGACAGATAGGCGCGGCTCTCCAACATTCAGGGTATATAACGATCCGATAATGGCGTTTTTGTCCCAAGAGATCCCTGTGCTCGCCATCGACCTTTGCGAGCATTCCTATTTTTACGACTACTTTTTCGATAAGCAGTCCTACGTAAGAGCGGCGCTTTCACACCTCGACCTTTCCAAAATTAAATAAAAAAATCCCGAAATACAGTTGAAAAATCTACCAAAATATGCTATAATACAGTGTAATAAATTCCACGGGGGCTTTTATGGAGATTTTAAAGGGAAATGCGGTAGTCGGACAGTCCGGCGGACCTACCGCGGCAATAAATGCAACGCTTTCCGGCGTTATAAGAGGCGCACTCAGAGCAAAGAGCGAGGGGTATATCGAAACTCTTTACGGCATGCACAACGGTATCGAGGGATTTCTTCGCGAGGATCTCGTTGATCTCACCGCCCGCTTTGAAGGTGGTCGTGAGCTTGATATACTTGAGCAGACACCTGCGGCGGCGCTTGGCTCCTGCCGTAAGAAGATGCGCTCACCCGCTGACGATCCCGAAACATACACCAAGATCTTTGAAATATTCCAAAAGTACAACATCCGCTATTTCTTCTACATCGGCGGCAACGACTCTATGGATACCGTATCCAAGCTTTCTGCTTATGCAAAGGAGCATGATTACGAGATCCGCGTTGTAGGTGTGCCCAAAACGATCGATAACGACCTTATGGCTACCGACCACACTCCCGGATTCGGCTCTGCAGCTAAGTATGTAGCAACCACCGTCAAGGAGATCATGCGCGACGTATCCGTATACACTATCAAGGCAGTTACCATAGTTGAGATAATGGGTAGAGATGCAGGCTGGCTTACCGCCTCTGCCGCGCTTCCGGTTATCTCCGGTGGTAGAGCGCCCGATCTTATCTATCTTCCCGAGCGTACGTTTGATCTTGATAAGTTTATCGAGTCTATCAAGGCTGCACTTGATAAGCATCCCGATGTTCTTGTAGCCGTCTCCGAGGGCATCCGCTATGCGGATGGCACCTATGTCGGTGCATCTAAATCAACTGTTGATGCATTCGGTCACGTACAGCTTTCCGGTGCAGGCAAGGCGCTTGAATGGGTAGTTAAGGAAAAGATCGGATGTAAGGTTCGCTCGATAGAGCTTAACCTCCCCCAGCGAGCCGCAGGTCATCTACTCTCCCGCACCGATATTATGGAGTCGATAGGTGTAGGCAAGGGCGCGGTCAACGTAGCTCTCCGTGGTCGCACCGGAGTTATGATGACTATCGACCGTCTTGAGGGCGACGATTACTCATCCTCGGTCGGCTGTGCCGATATATCCTCGATAGCTAACGCGGTCCGCGGTGTTCCGGATGAGTATATCACCGAAAGTGCCGACGGCATCACCGAGAAGGGAATTGCATACCTTGCACCCCTTATCGACGGTGAAATTGAGGTCGTTTATGAAAAGGGAATGCCTAAGCATATAACGATTTAAGCAGTCTTTTATATGTAATATAACACTGAAGCGCGGTTATTGTCACCGCGCTTCAACTTTTTTTGATCAACCCCTTGATTTTTTCTTCCGTTTGTGATATAATATGTCGAAAACCAAATAATGCTTATCAAGAGTGGTGGAGGGACTGGCCCTGTGAAACCCGGCAACCTATATGCAAATATAAGGTGCTAAATCCCGATAGATGAGTTTTTGTCGTACTCGGGGATTGCGCCGCGCAATTTTCGGGTGCTTTTTGTTGATAAGCGATCATACGAGAAAGGAAAAACAAAAATGGAAAAGATTCTTTTTACCTCGGAGTCGGTTACCGAGGGACATCCTGACAAAATTTGTGATAAAATTTCCGATTCTATTCTTGATGAGATCCTCGCACAGGATCCTATGAGCCGTGTAGCTTGCGAGACTTTTGCAACCACCGGTATAATCACCGTAATGGGTGAGATCACAACTAACGCGAAGTTCGACGTTCAGAAGATCGTTCGTGATACCGTTAATGAGATCGGATATAACAGAGCAAAGTTCGGCTTTGACGCTAACACCTGTGCAGTCCTCTCCTCGATCCACGAGCAGAGCGCTGATATAGCTATGGGTGTTGATAAGTGCCTTGAGGCTAAGGATGGCGAAATGACTGACGAGCTTGATACCGGTGCAGGTGACCAGGGAATTATGTTCGGTTATGCTTGTGACGAAACTCCCGAGCTTATGCCCCTGCCTATCTCCCTTGCACACAAGCTTGCAAAACGCCTTACTGACGTAAGAAAGAGCGGTAAGCTCTCCTACCTCCGTCCTGATGGCAAGACTCAGGTTACTGTTGAGTACGTAAACGGTGTACCTACCCGTGTAGACACCATCGTTGTTTCTACCCAGCATAGCGCAGAGGTTGACAATACCACTATCCGTAAGGATATTCTCGACCAGGTAATTCTTCCTATCATCCCCAAGAACCTCATGGATGGTAAGGTAAACATCTACGTTAACCCCACCGGCCGTTTCGTTATCGGCGGTCCTCAGGGCGATACCGGTCTTACCGGCCGTAAGATCATCGTTGATACATACGGCGGCTACTCCCGTCACGGCGGCGGTGCATTCTCCGGTAAGGACCCGACCAAGGTTGACCGTAGCGCATCCTATGCTGCAAGATACGTTGCAAAGAACGTTGTAAAGGCCGGCCTTGCAAAGAAGTGCGAGGTTCAGATTGCATATGCTATCGGTATTGCACGTCCTGTTTCGGTAATGATCGAAACCTTCGGCACTGCAGTTTGCGATGAGGAGAAGATCTCTGCAGCAGTAAACGAGCTCGTAGACCTTCGTCCCGCAGCTATTATCGAAAAGTTCGATCTCCGCAAGCCTATCTACAAGAACCTTGCCGCATACGGCCATATGGGTAGAGAGGATCTTGGTGTTAAGTGGGAGATCTGCGATATCGCGGACGAGCTTAAGAAGATCTGCCTTGGCTAATTTCACATATATTAACAATAAAAAAAGTGACGGACACATCGAGCGCCCGTCACTTTTTTATTTTTTATTCAAATATTCCTTGGGTGAGCATCCGAACTCATCGTAAAATGCACGGTAAAAGGTTCTCATTGAGGAAAATCCAGACTCAAGCGCGCAGTAGGTCGTGTTATGCTTGCCCTCGTGCATGAGAAGTATCGCATTTTTGAGTCTTATAACTGTGATATATTTTACAAGAGTTACGTTAAAGCGGGATTTAAAATAACGGGATATGTGGCTTTGACTGTATCCAAAATGCTCGGCTACGTTGCCGGGGGTAATACCGCTTTTGTAGTTCTCACTTATGTAGAGAAGTATCTTCGAGGAAAGCTCTGGTGCAAGAGACGTGGACGAGGACTCGAAGCTTAAGCAGTCCATAATCATGCCAAGCATGACGTATATGTAACCGCGCTTTTCAACGTCATTTATCCCCTCGCGCTTCATCATTTCATAGCAGTTACGTATGCGCGCAACCGTTTTTTTATCATAAATGAAGGGATTTTCTACCCGCTTATCTCTGGTCGCTGCAACAAACTCGTTGCACATATGAGTAGGGATGACAATGTACGTCGATTTTGATGAATGCGGGGTTGCATATCCGTGAGGAACAAAGCTTAATGCCACCGACATTTCACCCGCCTTAAGAACGCTTCGTCTGTCGTTTATAAGCACCTCCATCTCGCCCTCGTCGATGAAATACAGCTCTATTTGTGAGTGAAAGTGAAAGGCTCCGTGATCGTTTTTACAGGAGTTATAATACAGTGTATTGTTATGCTCTCGCTTTATTCCGAATTCCGCCTGCATAGTTTTACCTCGTGTATCAAAAAATGGCTCAAAGATATTGATAGTCGATATTTAGTGCTTAAATTTGTTGATATGATTATACCATGCGCTCGGGTGCTTGTCAATATTGTTTTATTTTATTTTTTGCGAAGCATACCTGACAGGCTTTTCGTGAATATAAAATATCCGAACCGACCAAAAACATTGAAAATCATATATAAAATAGAGCAGAGCGCAAAAATTCAACAAATAAAATTGTTGATGTAGAGCATTCCTTACCGTATCATCATCAAAAGCGGTTGCTTGAATTTTGCACAAATTTTACCGGTTAATTTTGTGCTTTAAAAATACATTTTTCTCTTGCAATTTTAACTATTATTTGGTATAATGTAGTTTGATAGTAAAAAGAAAGGAGCGACCAATGAACGGAATAGTTAATCCCCGCACGTTGCAGGGTGTTATAGAGAACGTTGTTTATCGGAACGAAAGCAACGATTACACCGTTCTTGAGGTGGTCGACTCCGATAATAATCTTATAACCGCCGTGGGCATAATGCCTATGGCATTTGAGGGTGAAAACGTTACACTTTTCGGTGATTTTACCTTCCACAAGGAGTTTGGCAGGCAGTTTGCCTTTGACTCCTATGAAAAGACACTGCCCGAGGAGGTTGACGGCATTCTGCAATACCTCTCCTCAAAGACGGTAAAGGGGGTAGGCCCGGTTACTGCGCTTAAAATTGTAAACAAGTTCGGCGTGGATACCTTTGACGTTATGGAGAACCATCCCGAATGGTTGGCCGATATACCGGGTATCACAATGAAAAAGGCGGCCGCAATATCCGAGTCGTTCAGAGAGCAGACAGGCATGCGCAACGTTATGATGTTCTGCAACAGCTATATGGACAAAGGTGACGTTACCAAGGTGTATAAGCGCTTTGGCGCGGGTGCGGTTGGCCTGATAAAGGAAAATCCGTATATCCTTTGTGCCGATCGCCACGGCATCTCCTTTGAAAAGGTGGATAGTATGGCCAGGGATCTCGGTGTTTCAATGAATTCACCGGCCAGGATTCTTGCCGGCATAAACTATACACTGAACTATAATGCCACAACCAACGGTCACACCTGCCTCCCATACGACAAGCTTGTCAGTGCCGCGGCAAATGTGCTGGATATAGCCGAGGATAGTATAATCTCGCTTTTGCCCGAATTCATCGACCGCGAACAGATCGTTATCAGTGAGTTCAACGGTACAAGCTATGTAATGACGGTAGACGTCGCGGAATCGGAGAGATATATAGCCTCGAGAATCGCAGAGATGGATCGCTTTGTCAATCATTTCAGTGCAGGCGACATATGGGCTATGATACAGCAGGTAGAGAGTCGCTTCGGTCTTTCATATGCCGATTTGCAGAGAAAGGCTATTTTCGAGGCGCTTAACGGTAGCATGATGGTGCTTACCGGTGGCCCCGGTACAGGAAAAACCACGGTAGTAAAGGGCCTGCTTGCCATATTCGGTAACATAGGACATAAATGTGTTCTTGCCGCTCCCACGGGTCGCGCGGCAAAAAGACTCAGTGAGGCTACAGGAGAAGAGGCAAAAACGGTTCACAGAATGCTCGAAATGGAAAGATCCATAGATGACGAGCCGCGATTCTTCCGCGATGCAAAGAACCCGCTTGACGAGAACGTGGTGATAGTTGATGAGGCATCAATGATCGATCTCTCGCTCATGACCGCGCTTTTCAAAGCACTGAAAAGAGGCGCACGGCTTATCCTGATCGGTGACTCGGATCAGCTCCCCAGCGTAGGCGCGGGAAACATTCTTGCCGATTTTATCAATTCCGGACGTATAAACACCGTATGCCTTACTGAAATATTCAGGCAGTCAAAGGAAAGCCTTATAGTAACCAATGCACACCGCATCAACGGAGGCATTGATCCCATACTTAACGACACTAAAAGCGACTTCTTTTTTGTCCGTCGCGAAAACGAGCGCGAGATATCCGCAACCGTCGCCTCTCTCATCACACAAAGATTGCCTAAAACCTATGGCGAGGGCATACGCGGTGAGATACAGGTAATAACACCCTCCAAAAAAGGATATGGCGGTGTCAATGTCCTTAACCCTGAGCTCCAGCAGCAGATAAATCCTCCCGCCAGATTCAAGAAAACGGTGGAGATCCGCTCATTGCTTTTGCGAGAGGGAGACAGGGTAATGCAAACCACTAACAATTACGAGATCGAGTGGGAAAAGAACGGAATTGCAGGCACCGGTGTATTTAACGGTGATATCGGTGTTATCGAGCTTATAAAGCCTCAGGATGAAGAGATATTCGTGCGGTATGACGACCGCCTTGCTAAATATTCCTTCGAAACTGCCGAGGAGCTGGAGCTTGCATATGCAATAACCGTCCACAAGAGCCAGGGAAGTGAATATCCGGTAGTAATCATTCCCATGTACTACTGTCCTCCTATGCTGATGACAAGAAATCTTTTGTACACAGCGGTCACGAGAGCAAAGCGCATGGTAATCATAGTCGGCAGAAGCGACATCCCTTCCAAGATGGTAGCCAACAACATGGAGGTTCTTCGCTACACCACACTCATGTACAGAATTCAAAATGCATAACAAGGAGAATTAACAATGAAATATGACGTTATAATAGTCGGAGCAGGCCCCGGAGGTATTTTCTCTGCATACGAATTTATGAAAAAGGCTCCCGATCTTAAGATAGCAGTTTTCGAAGCAGGTAACGAACTTGCAAAGCGCCGTTGTCCCATTGACGGAGATAAGGTAAAAAGCTGTATCAAGTGTAAGAGCTGTGCTATAATGAACGGCTTCGGCGGAGCAGGTGCATTCTCTGACGGTAAATATAACATAACCAATGATTTCGGTGGCTCACTTTACGAGTATATCGGTCGCAAAAAGGCGATCGACCTTATGAAGTACGTCGACGGCATCAACATGGAATACGGTGGAGAGGGAACTCATATGTATTCCACCGCCGGCTCATCCTTCAAGAAAAAGTGCATTCAGAATAAGCTCACTCTTCTTGATGCATCCGTTCGTCACCTCGGCACCGATATAAACTACGTGGTGCTTGAGAACCTGTATTCGGAGATGAAGGAGAAGATGGATTTCTACTTCAACACTCCCGTTGAACAGATTAAAAAGACCGATGACGGCTATTCCGTCGTCGCAAAGGGTACTACTTACGAGAGCACCTACTGTATAATTTCCGTCGGAAGAAGCGGTAGTAAGTGGATGGAGGGTGTTTGTAAGAGCCTCGATATCCCCACTAACTCCAGCCGTGTTGATATAGGCGTGCGCGTGGAGATCCCCGCTGTTATATTCGAGCACATCACCGACGAGCTTTATGAGAGCAAGATAGTTTATAAGACCGAGAAGTTTGAGGATAAGGTCAGAACATTCTGCATGAATCCTCACGGCATTGTAGTAAACGAAAATACCAACGGTATCGTTACCGTAAACGGACATAGCTTTGAGGATCCCGCAAAGAAGACCGAGAATACCAACTTCGCTCTCCTTGTGGCGAAGCATTTTTCCGAGCCCTTTAAGGATAGCAACGGTTATGGCGAAAATATCGCTAAGCTTTCAAATATGCTCGGCGGCGGAGTTATTGTTCAGCGCTTCGGCGACCTTGAGCGTGGCAGAAGAAGTACCGTTAGCAGAATCGAGGAGAACACCGTTCGTCCCACCCTCGCTGCAACTCCCGGTGACCTTAGCCTTGTTCTTCCCAAGCGTATACTTGACGGCATCATAGAGATGATATACGCGCTTGATCAGATTGCACCCGGTATGGCAAATGACGATACGTTGCTTTACGGTGTAGAGGTTAAGTTCTATAACATGGAGGTTGAGCTTGATGACAACCTCGAAACCAAGCACAAGGGCTTGTTTGTTATAGGCGACGGAAGTGGAGTTACTCACTCGCTTTCTCATGCTTCGGCAAGCGGTGTATACGTGTCGGAAAAGATAATTCAGAGATATAACTGATCGATTTTTGAATTTTTTAAACAGAATAATTAAAATTTCACTTGTATTTTGCGAAAATATATGATACAATGAAACAATAACGTGCATTAGGTCAATAATTTCTTTTGCCTAAGGAAAGGAGTACGGCATGGTAACTAAAATCGGCATCGATCTTGGATATGCTAATATAACGCTGTCCAACATAGTTGCAGACATATATCGAGAGCCCTCGGTGGCCCTTCTTGACAAGAATACCCGCCGCATTCTTTCTATCGGTGCAAAGGCTGCGATAAGCGAGGAGGGGGAAGAGGCCGAAAACGGTGTTCTTGTCCGCCCATTCAAAAACGGACTCCTCTATTCATCTGACCTTACCAAGGAGATCATAAGCAACGTAGTAGCTGCAGTTAAGCCTGCGGATAAGATACGCTGTATAATCGGTGTTCCGTCCGACTTTCTTCCTAAGCAGGAGGCAGAGATCTTTGCAATGCTCGAGTCGGCAGGAGTTGCCGAGTGCTATGCGGTAAAAAGATCGGTTGCAGCGCTTATAGGTGCGGGATATTCTCCCACTATCAGTGCTATTTCAGTAAACGTCGGTGCTTCATCTACCGAGATCGCTGTGCTTTACAAGGGCGAGATTCTTACGTCTGTCAGAGAAGCTGTCGGCGGTGAGGATTTTGACAAGGCTATCAAGCAGTTTATCTTTGAGCAGGGTGATATGAACGTATCACTACTGGTTGCAAGAACTATAAAGGAGCGCCTTGGTGCCGTATGGCAGGGTAGAGATTCCGAAACGATCGATATTGAGGGAACCCTCTCTCTTACCGGTAGCAAGGTTAAGATGCCTATCTCAACCGAGGACGTTGTAGGCGTGTTTGAAAAGCCCCTTCAGAAGCTTCTTCTTTGCGTCGCAAACGTTGTTAAAAAGATTCCTATTGAGTACGTAAAGGATATATTCGAGAACGGTATTGTCCTTACCGGTGGCGGTGCGGAGCTCTACGGCCTTGATACCATGATGTCCAAGGTTCTCGGTATATCTGTCACCAAGCCTGCAAACGCGATAGATTCTGTCGCAAAGGGACTTTCCAGAATACATACCTTCCTTCCCGTAAAGAAGCAGTCATCAGGAAAGAATATCACTAAGCAGATCGCTAAATTTTACGAGAGCAAAAAACAACAAACAAATTAAAAAACGAAGCCGGCTTGATCTTGTCAAGTGTTTGAATTTTATCAAAACGCCAATATAAGGCGAGGCAGAAAGGAATATAAAATGAAGAGCAATCTTAGAAACCGTATCATCGCAGGCGTACTTGTAGCTGTGCTTGCAGCAGGTACTGTGATAGCAACAGTGGCTATACTTGTAGACATACTGAAGTAAGAACGGTGCTGTTATGAATATCAGAGTGATAGAAAACACGGCACCCGTCGTGATGCATAAGGAAAGCGAGCTTGGCTTCGGTAAGCACTTTACCGACCATATGTTCGTTATGGACTACGAGGAGGGCAAGGGCTGGACCGATCCCAGAATCGTACCCTTTGGATACATCTCTCTTCACCCCGCATCAACCGTCCTTCATTACGGTGCTGAAATATTTGAGGGACTTAAGGCTTACCGTACCGCCGGTGGAAGCGTTCAGCTTTTCCGCCCGATGGAAAACGTAAGACGTATGAACCTTTCGGCAGAGCGTATGTCGTTGCCCCAGATCGATGAGGACGAGGCGCTCTATGCGATTGAAGCCTTTGTAAAGCATGAGGAAAAGTGGGTTCCTTATTCTGAGGGAACTTCTCTTTATATTCGTCCTTTTATGTTCGGTAATGACGAGGCGCTCGGTGTACATGCCGTTAAACGCGCAACGTTCATGATAATCGCATCTCCCAGCGGAAGCTATTACAAGGAGGGCATTAATCCCGTTAAGATAATGATCGAGAACGAGGATGTGCGCACTGTAAGAGGCGGAACCGGATACGCGAAGTGTGGCGGTAACTACGCGGCTTCTACAAGAGCCGGTGAAAGAGCCGCAAAGAAGGGCTATACTCAGGTGCTTTGGCTTGACGGTGTTGAGCGCAAGTACGTTGAGGAGGTCGGTGCGATGAACGTTATGTTCAAGATCGACGGAACTATTGTTACTCCTGCGCTTACCGGATCTATTCTTCCCGGTATCACACGTAAGTCATGCATTGAGGTTCTCACCTCACAGGGCTACAAGGTAGAGGAAAGACTCATTTCCATAGACGAGCTTATTGATGCACTCAAGGCCGGTAAGCTTGAGGAGGCATGGGGAACCGGAACTGCCGCAGTTGTATCACCTATCGGACGCCTTATGTACGACGGTGTTGAATACGTGGTAAACAACGAGAAAATAGGCGAGGTTACCCAGGCATTGTATGACACTCTTACCGGCATTCAGTGGGGAAGAGTTGAAGACAAGTTCGGTTGGATCCGTAAAATTTAAAAGTAATAACCGCTTACGGCCTTGGAGTGTAAGCGGTTTTATTATTTGCGTTGTGTAAATGGCACAAAAATAAAGGGGATGTTGCACAAAAATCCACATTACATATTGACTTTCAACCATAAATAATATAAAATACTATATATTTATTTTTTATTTGACTTTGGTGTGAAAATCCAATTTCTTGAGTTTTCCGGACGCATATTCTATTCAGGATATGACGGTGATGATTTGATCACCGGAGTTGGGAGCTATGCCGCGTGATCGGCACGAATCGCGTAAAGACCCTACGGCATAGTACGGGTTTTTTGCGCGCCAAAAGCAAACAGATTTCGATGTGATCTCTTTTATGCAAGCTTGGTTGCGTAAAGGAGATTTTTTGTTTTATAACAGTTTATTGCCACATATGGCGAAAGGAGGATCTATGAAGGGTTATAAAAAGTACAAAAAACAGTATTTCGCCCCCCAGGGTGTCGAGATGTCATGGACGGCCAAGGAATATATTGATAAGCCGCCGATTTGGTGTAGCGTTGATCTACGTGACGGTAACCAGGCGCTAATCATTCCTATGAGCCTTGATGAAAAGCTGGAATTCTTCAAGCTCCTCTGTAAGGTGGGCTTCAAGGAGATCGAGGTCGGATTCCCTGCAGCCTCCGAAACCGAATACGAGTTTTGCAGAACGATAATAGAGCAGGGACTTATTCCCGATGACGTCACCATTCAGGTGCTTACACAGTCCAGAGAGCATATAATCGCCAAGACATTTGAGGCTATACGCGGTGCAAAGCACGCGGTTGTTCACCTTTATAACTCCACCTCAGTCGCACAGCGCGAGCAGGTGTTTAAAAAGGATAAGGCGGAGATAATAAAGATCGCCACCACCGGTGCTGAGCTTTGCAAGAAGTACAAGGAGTCTGCTGAAGGTAAGATCACGTTCGAGTATTCTCCCGAGAGCTTTACAGGTACCGAGCCTGAGTTTGCTGCAGAGATCTGTAACGAGGTTCTTAAGATCTGGCAGCCTACCGCAGACGACAAGGTTATAATCAACCTGCCCGTCACGGTTTCTCACTCTATGCCTCACGTTTACGCAAATCAGGTAGAGTATATGCACAGAAATCTCATTAACCGCGAGAACGTGATAATCTCTCTTCATCCGCATAACGACCGTGGATGCGCAATTGCAGACAGCGAGCTTGGACTTTTGGCCGGTGGAGATAGAATTGAGGGTACACTCTTTGGCAACGGAGAGAGAACCGGCAACGTAGACATAGTTACTCTCGCACTTAATATGTATTCGCAGGGTGTTGATCCCGGGCTTGATTTCTCAAATCTTCCTGAAATTACAGCGGTGTACGAAAAAGTTACCCGCATGCGTGTGTACGAGCGCCAGCCCTATAGCGGCCAGCTTGTATTTGCGGCATTCAGTGGCTCGCATCAGGATGCTATCGCAAAGGGCATGAAGTACAGAGAGGACAAGCAGATCGAGTGGACGGTGCCTTACCTTCCCATAGATCCCACCGACGTAGGACGCGAGTACGAGGCAGATGTAATCCGTATCAACTCGCAGTCTGGTAAGGGTGGTATCGGTTACATCATGGAAACCCAGTTTAACCTCAATCTTCCTCCGAAGATGCGCGAGGCATTCGGCTATCACGTGAAGAGCATTTCGGACCACGAGCATCGCGAGCTTCAGCCCCGCGAGGTTTACACCATATTCACCACCGATTTCCTTAACATAACATCTCCCGTCAATCTTGTTGGCGGTACGTACAGTAAGCTTGCCGACGGAAATATAGAGGGTGTTGTAAAGGTATCCGTAGGTGACAAGGTTTACGAAACAAGTTCTGTCGGTAACGGTAGACTCGACTGCATAAGCGAGGCTATTAAATCAGTTATCGAAAAGGAATACACGCTTGAAACGTACACACAGCACGCACTTAGCGGAAAGACAAGCTCGAGTGCGGCATCGTACGTAAGCATAGTATGTGACGGAGTTACTTATTGGGGAGCCGGTATTGATAGCGATATCGGTATGTCGTCCATCAAGGCGCTTATAAGCGCAGTCAACAAGATGATGAGTAACTCTTGACAAAGGAGATTTTATGAAGCTAACAGGCGCAGAAATAATTATAAGAACACTCATAGAGCAGGGTGTTACAGACGTGTTCGGTTATCCCGGCGGACAGGTGATCAATATTTACGATGCTCTTTACAAGTACCGGGATGAAATAAACCACTATCTCACCGCACACGAGCAGGGGGCTTCCCATGCTGCGGACGGATATTCGAGAGCAACCGGTAAGGTTGGTGTATGTATCGCCACCTCCGGCCCCGGTGCAACCAACCTTGTTACAGGTATCGCAACCGCGATGCTCGATTCCATTCCTATGGTTGCGATCACGGGCAACGTTCCTTGCTCGCTTATAGGTAAGGATAGCTTCCAGGAGGTTGACATCACCGGAATTACACTTCCTATCACCAAGCACAACTACTTCGTAAGCAAAATCGAAGAGCTTGCTGATACCATAAGAGAAGCATTTGCGATAGCAGAGTCCGGCCGTCCCGGTCCTGTACTCGTTGACGTACCCAAGGACGCTCAGGTTGCTACCTATGAGTTTGAG
>JAZOWT010000010.1:0-20502 GCA_045659365.1 Eubacteriales bacterium
ATACCGCCGATGATTCTTGTGGAAACACCCCAAGAGGTCTGGTGGCAGTACTTAAAAGTATTGTCTTTGTCAAGGTACTGTAGGTTTAATGCCTTTGCAAATCCGTCGCCGAAGTTGTGAGAGGTACCGCCCTGAAGCGCCTTACCGTCGTGCATAAGTGCCTCAACAGTGTAGGTCGCAAGCGCGCCTGCGAACTTCTCCTTGTCGGTCTTCTGACCTCTGATAACGGGCATGCCGAGATCCTTCTCAAAGAAATCAGCATATACGTTCAGCATCTGTACCGTTCTTGCCTCAGCCTCCTCTGCGGTTCTGTGCATGGTGTGGCCCTCCTGCCAGAGGAACTCACGGGAGCGGAGGAAGGGACGTGTGGTCTTCTCCCAACGAACTACCGAGCACCACTGGTTGTAGTTCTTGGGCAGATCGCGGTAGGACTTGATTATGTTAGCATAATGCTCGCAGAAAAGGGTTTCAGAGGTGGGGCGCACGCAAAGACGCTCGGTAAGTCTTTCGCTACCGCCGTGGGTAACCCATGCTACCTCGGGTGCGAAGCCTTCAACGTGATCCTTTTCCTTGTTAAGCAGAGATTCAGGAATGAACATGGGCATGTAAACGTTCTCAACGCCTGTTTCCTTGAATCTTGCGTCAAGGATCTTCTGTATGTTCTCCCATATAGCGTATCCGTAGGGGCGGATGATCATACAGCCCTTTACGCTGGAGTAGTCGATGAGGTCGGCCTTTTTAACAATGTCGGTATACCATTTTGCAAAATCCTCGTCCATAGAGGTGATCTGTTCGACGAGCTTTTTTCCGTTGTCAGCCATTTTTATAATATCCTTTCAGGTAGGCAAGTGCAACCTGATTTGAACACGTTTTAATCTGCATATTTTTCACAATAATGCGCCAAAAATTCTTGCAATATCCGCATATTACTTCAAATTTTCGGCTTTTCTTGCAAAAAATCTGCAAGATTAAAATAATTCTTACCTAAAGCTAATAGAAATTCTCGATGTTTTTCGAAATTGAACGAAGCAAAGTACGACTTTGTGAGCGAGATTTCGGAAAATAGCGTGGATTTATATAGCTTTAGGCGTGTTCAAATTAGGTTGCACTTGCCTATACATAAAATTTCATATTAAATTATATATCAAACGTAGCATTTTGTCAATACTCGTAACCAAAATATATAATATAATATAAGGGTGAGGGCGCAAAATACGGTATGTGTATACTGCCTCGTGTCCGGAAAACACACAAAGTGTGAAAAACACAAAATTAATACACTATTTTTGCAAAATCACTTGATTAAAATTTCATATTATGATATAATACAAAAGATAATTGATCAAAAATGCAAGTTTTAATGCCATCGCAATTCAAAACATTGCAAAAAGGAATGAAAAAATGAAAAAGTATCAGGAACTTTCCGTTGCCGAGAGAGAAGAGCTCTACGGCAGTCTTTTGAATAAGTATAACGATTACTGCGCAAGAGGGCTCAAGCTCGACCTTTCCCGCGGTAAGCCTAATGCGGAGCAGCTTGATGTAAGCCAGCAGCTCCTCTCATATCCCATCACAGTAGAGGATACTATCACTGCCGGCGGTGTTGACTGCCGTAACTACGGTATTCTTGACGGTATTCCCGAAATGAAGCACCTTTTCGGTGAGATCCTCGGTGTTCCCGATGAGTACGTTTTCGTCGGTGGCAACTCCTCGCTTCAGCTTATGTATGACACCCTTGCACGCGCTATGCTCTTTGGTTTCCATGGCTCCGAGCGCCCCTGGTGTCAGGAGAGTGGACTTAAGTGGATCTGCATCACCCCCGGCTACGACCGTCACTTCAATATCACCGACGTGCTCGGCTTCGAGCTTAACAGTGTAAGCATGCCCGCCGACGGCCCCGATATGGACGAGGTTGAGCGCCTCGTACGTGATCCCAAGGTAAAGGGTATGTGGTGTGTTCCCAAGTACTCCAACCCCACCGGTAACACCTATTCTGATGAAACCGTGCGCCGCCTTGCAAAGATGGAGTGCGCCGCTCCCGATTTCAAAATCATGTGGGACAACGCATACGTAGTTCATGATCTTGTCGAGGAGGGCGATAGCCTCCTTAATATCTTCACCGAGGCAGAGAAGTACGGCAATGCCGACCGCATCATCGCGTTTACCTCTACCTCTAAGATCACATTCCCCGGTGCAGGTGTTTCCGCTATGGCGGCAACCCCCGCGAACCTTAAGCAGATGAAACCCCTTATCGGTGCGCAGACCATCGGATACGATAAGCTTAACCAGATCCGCCATGCGAAGTATCTCAAGAATGCAGAAAACGTGCACGAACACATGATGCAGCTTGCTACCCTCGTAGGCAGAAAGTTTGACATAACTCTCAAGGCGCTCGAGGATCTTGACGGCCTCGGAATTGCCGAGTGGACTAAGCCCCGCGGCGGTTATTTCATCTCCCTTGACGTTACCACCGGATCCGCAAAGCGCGTATTCGAGCTTATGAAGAATGCAGGCGTAACCCTTACCGCGGTTGGTTCAACATTCCCCAAGGGAATCGACCCGACCGACAGTAATCTCCGCCTCGCACCCACCTATCCCTCTGACAAGGAGCTTCAGCTCGCTTGTGAGATCCTCACCCTTGCTGTGAAGATCGCTGCCCTCGAGGCGCTCAAATAAGCTGCTATAAAAAGCAACCAAAACAAAAACGACTGCTCCCGAAAGAGCAGTCGTTTTCTTTTTTTGCATCGTAAAAAGCGATGCATTTGGTGCAGAAATCGTCGGCTGACGAGCGTGAGGCGTAGATACCTACGTCGAGCGAGGAAACGGCGATAGAATAAAAAACACAATAAAACGGAAGAAAAACATCGTTTTTCAACCTTGATTTCTTTAGCTAAAGCAAAAAAAGAGACGCTGTGTTTTATTACAACGCCTCTTTTTTATTCGTTTATGCCCAAATGAGCGCTTTTTTAATTCTTCTTGAAAAGAGGACCGTAGGTCGCGCAAGCACGGTAGTCCTGTCCCTCCTTGTCTGCGCCAAACGCGTTCCAAACTGCGGGACGGAAAATGTCGCCATCGGAAACGTTGTGCATGCAAACAGGAATACGAAGCATAGAGCAAAGGGTGATAAGGTCAGCACCGATGTGGCCGTAGCTGATCGCACCGTGGTTAGCGCCCCAGTTGTTCATAACGGTGTACGCATTCTCAAAGGGAGATCCAACCTTGCCGTCACATCTGGGAGCAAACCAGGTGCAGGGCCAGGTGTAGTCAGTGCGCTTCCAAAGAGTGTCGGTAACCTCATCGGGAAGATCAACGGTCCAACCCTCAGCGATCTGAAGCACAGGGCCAAGACCCTTAACAAGGTTAAGTCTGATCATGGTGCAGGGAACCTCTGCCTTGGTGATGAAGCGAGAGGAGAATCCGCCACCTCTGAAGTATCCGTTATCTGCAGGAGCCCACTCAACGTTCTTGATGATCTCGTCCGCATCCTTTTCGGTAACGTCGAACCACTTCTTGATCTCGGGCTCGCCTGCCTCGTTGATGGCACGGCAGTTAGCGTCAAGACAAGCCGCACCGGAGTTGATAAGGTGGATAAATCCGCCTGCCTCAGCTGCCTTGCCCTCGGTCTTGTAGCCGGTAACTCTCTCTACTGCCTCGCTCGACCAGTAGGTACGAACGTCTGCGAATATCTGTGCGCGGTTGGTGAGAAGCTTCATAAGAAGCATACCGATGCCGTTAAGCACGTCATTCTCAGTTGCGAGAATGTAAGGCTCTCTTATGCCGTTCCAGTCGAAGGAGGAATTAAGAACAGCCTCTGCAAAGTCACCGTTGGGGTAGAAGTCGGTCCACTGTCTCTGACCCTGGAAGCCGGCCGCAAGCGCGTTGTGACCAACCATCTCCTCCTCACAGCCCTTGGGAAGATTCTTGTTTCCGTTCATAAGATCCTTGATGATGATCGCGGTCTTAACGCAGAACTCAAGCTCCTTTTCCTTTTCTTCCTCGGTGTGTCTTATAAACTCAGGGTTTTTGTCAAAGCCGATGATGCACTTTTCCTTAGCCCATGCCATCGCCTTTTCAAACTCTGCCTGATCGTAAATTCCGTTGTCCATACGGCGGATGATCTCGACCTCGTCAACAGACTCAACTCTCATTCCAAGGTAGTCCTCGATGAAGTCGGAGTCGATGATAGAGCCGGCAATACCCATACAAATGGAGCCGATCTGAAGGTAGGACTTGCCTCTCATGGATGCCGCCGCAATAGCTGCACGACCGAAGCGGAGAAGCTTTTCCTCAACGTCCTTCGGGATAGAGGTATCGTCCATATCCTGAACCTCGTGGCCGTAAATACCGAAAGCGGGCAGACCCTTCTGTGCATGACCTGCAAGAACTGCCGCAAGGTAAACCGCACCGGGACGCTCGGTTCCGTTGAAGCCCCATACACCCTTGATGGTAAGGGGATCCATGTCCATGGTTTCAGAGCCGTAGCACCAGCAGGGAGTAACGGTAAGGGTAATGTCAACACCCTCGCGACGGAACTTTTCCGCACATGCGGCTGCCTCTGCAACACGGCCGATAGTGGTGTCAGCGATAACAACCTTTACAGGCTCGCCGTTAGAGTATTTGAGATTGTCGGTAAAGAGCTTTGCTGCGCTCTTTGCCATATTCATAGTCTGATCCTCGAGAGATTCACGAACACCAAGTGTTCCGCGACGTCCGTCGATAGTGGGGCGTATACCGATAACGGGATACTCTCCGATAAGTCTTGATTTTGCCATAGAATAAGTCCTCCTGATTTATTCAAAATAAAAATATATCTCTATTTTATTATAAAGTTTTACAATAATATTTTCAAGTAGTAATAATCCACAAAAAAACACGGAGGTATTTTTACAAATCGGACAGTCACTTGCGCATAGAAGCAAAATAACCACGCGCAGTGCTTTGCGCGTGGTTATCCGTCAGCTTAATTCATCCTCAACTATGTATGCGAGGTCGATCGGTGTGGCAAGATTTGATACCAGCTTATCAAAAAAGCGCAAGGCCTTTTTCACATCGGAAAAAAGCTCAGTCGTCTTTCCGTGGCTTCGCTTGCCCGAGTCCTTGAACTCCATCATCACCGCCACCGAATATAAGGGAAGCCCATAGCCGGCAACACTTGTATTCTCCCTTTCGGTAAGCTCGTAGCGGTATTCTATTCCGTCAGATTCGCGCACCTCGGTGCGCACGGTCGTGCATTTTGTTGTGCGGTTTTTCATAGCAGTGCTCCTCGGTGTGTATTCACTAACATTTTAGCATCATTCACTGTCGAAAATAACCGCATCACGGCTGTATCGGAGTAAATCTTTCGCCATTTTTTGCAAGTGGCGTCACAACTTCTCCAATCTTATCTCTGCCTCGCTATTGGTCTTTCCGTCTGAGCGCACCGTTCTGAAATAGTAGTAGCCGTTTGCCTCACCTCGGTAAACCGTAAGGGTATCCCCCTCGGGAGCCTCGTTTGCATAATTTATGGTTATCTCTGCGATCCTCATCCCGTCCATAGGCATAAACGTCGCATAAATGTCAGGGTAGCGTGTGTTGTTCATATGTCTGTTGCGGTCAAGCATGCCGTAGCTTACCGTGTACTTACCCACCTCTCTCATCTCGGTTGGCATAGCAATTCGTGTCAGTGCCATATCGAGTGGCTCGTACTTTTTGAGTGGCAGATCGAAATCATTTACCTTTACAAGCGCGCGGGTGTCGGTGTCTATCATCGCCCATATCGATACCGCGCGGCCGATCGTCTTTCCGTCGCGCATAAGCTTGTAGCAACGTAAAAAGCTGTATCCACGGCTCTCGCAGGGAAAGGTTACTGCCACGAGCGGCTCGTACTCTCCGACCGCATCGCTTATCTCCATCTTAATTCTGGAGAGGATAAAGGCGCGCTTTTTCTCCTTGAGCTGGTCGTATGACATACCGTTATCGGTCAGCTGGTCCTGTGCCGCGGTCTGTATATATCTCATAAGCGCGGATGCACGCGCCACACCGTTAAAGTCTACGTCGTGTCCGTCAACGGTTATACTTTTTGAATAGTATTCCATACCTTGATCTCCTCGGAAAGGGGTTTTACATTTATTGTACTGTATTTTTGAAATAAAATCAAGCAAATAATAGATAAAGGTGTAGACAAATTATTCGGTTTGTGGTAAAATATAAAAAAAGTCCGAAAGGAAGAAACAATAATGCTTCAGTTAACAAAAGATAATTTTAAAGCCGAGGTAGAGGAGCACGACGGTCTTGTCGTTATCGACCTCTATGCAGATTGGTGCGGCCCGTGCAAGATGCTTGCTCCCACGATCGAGCAGCTTGCCTCTGAGATGTCCGACGTTAAGTTTGCAAAGATCAACGTAGATAACGAGCCCGAGCTCGCAAGAGCATTCAATGTAAGCTCAATTCCTATGATCGCGCTTGTAAAGGACAATACGTTCCTTGATATGTCGGTTGGCTACGTGCCTAAATCCACCCTCGAAAAGCTTATCGGGGAATATCGCTAAAATATGATACCTAAGGGCCCGACCCGCCAGGGTTCGTCCCTTTACTATGACCCCGTGTCGCGTTTTGCTATATTTAAACGTTGAGATAAGTCATATTGGTTGCTATAATGAGAGGGAAATTTCTGATTATTGGAGCAAAATATGAAAAAGCTGTTTAAAGTAGTATTCGCGCTTGCCTTCCTCATCATTCCCACATTGGCGTCACCTGTTGTTGCCGGTGCTGTAAGCGATGCGCCCACACATACTGTAACGTTTTACGACCGTGGGGACGTGATCTCGCAAGTGCAGATAGAGGATGGAAAGTCACTCACTGAAGTTCCCACACCTTGCCGCGATGGGTATAAGCACGTCGGTTGGCGTATATCAGACGTTGACGGTGAGATGCTTGAGCCCACCGCACCGATTACGTCTGACGTTGATCTGTATGCCGTATACGAGCTTTTGCCACCGACCTTCGAGATATCCTCGCTTTCGTTTACTTATGATAAGACCGCGCACACATTGGCATTTTCCTCGATAGCTCACCCTCTTTTTGAGGGCGGTATACTTTCATACGAGTGGTACCGTGACGGGGAGACACTGGGTGCATACGGCTCATCGCTTTCGATCGAGCGCGTGTCTGATAGCGGAGTATATTCCTGCCGCCTCGTCTTTTCCGTGGGCGGTGACGTTGCCGAGGTAACCACCCCTGACATCTTGGTTACTGTATCCAAATGCGAGGTCGCGTACCCCCAAGTCCCATCGCTTTATTATACAGGCGATCTTCTGGCGCCTCCTATATACGACACCGGCTACTATACCGTCGATCGCACTCCGCATACGGCCGCCGGCACATATCCGGTAGCCCTGACTCTTAACGATCCTGATAACTACAAATTCATAGGCACGGACAAGCCGTCGGTAACGGTAGATATGACGATCCTGCCGGCAGAGAACCTCTGGATCGTCGAGCCGTCGGTCGGGGACGTATATACCTCCTTTCTGCCGGTCGTGTCGGGTATGGCGCGGTTCGGCACTGTCAGGTTTCTTTATTCGAGCAACGGAGTGAGCTATACTGCAGAGCCTCCGGTCATTCCCGGTGAATACTATATGCGCGCGGAGGTTGAGGGGAGCGAGAATTATTCCGCACTTTCCTCCGAGCCGATTATATTCAGGGTTATCGCTGAATCGGTTGTCGGTATTGCTGTCACGTCTGCAGCTGACAAAATGACCTACTTCGCATTTGAAGAGTTTGATCCCACCGGAATTTGTGTCGGTGTAACCTACAACAGCGGCAGATATGAAAATATCGGTGCAGATCAGCTATCCTTATCCTATCAGCAGGGGGATAGCTTCCGTTATCGGGATAGCGGTGTTATCATAAGCTATGCCGACTCATCGGTGCTGCTGCGTGTCACAGTTCTTCGCACCGATTACGACCTGTCCTGCATCTCGCTTCCAAATATGAGCGCCACGTATAACGGCAAGTATATGTCCCCGAAATTTACAGGCTCACTTCCGTCGGGGCTTGACGGAATTATGCTTTCCGCCACTGTTACCGGTGGCGGCACTGAGGTCGGGGAATATACCGTAACGCTCTCCTTTACTACCGCCAGTGACAACTATAACTGCCCGCCGCCGATGAGCGCGACTCTCACTGTTCTGCCATGTCCGAGTACGGTTATCTGGTCTGATATTTCCTTCGTTTACGATGGGGAGATCAAATGCCCGAGCGCATATTATCTCGATGCTTTAGGCCGCAAGGTGCAGCTTTCCGTGACAGGCGCGCATTCCTTTGCGGGGTGCTATACCGCCGTTGCAAGTGCCTCCGACCGCAATTATACGCTGGAAAATCCGACCGTCGAATATGAGATATTGAGGGCGGATTACGACCTCTCCGGAGTCGTGTGGCATGGCGGTGGCGATACCTATGACGGGGCAGAGAAAAATGTGTTTATTGCGGGTCTGCCTGCCGGTGTGACGGTCATAGGATACGTTAATTCCACCGCTACGAATGTGGGAGAATATACCGCCACGGTCGCTCTTAATTACGACTCGTCAAACTATAATCCACCGGTAGTGGAGTCGTTTAAATGGTGTATTTTGCCCGCTCAATATCCCACTGACACCTTTTCGTTTTCCGACGTGTGCGCCGTGTATGACGGACTTGGGCATTATCCTCTCCTTGTTGGTGATATGCCTGTCGGTCTTGATGGCATAGCCCTTGAGTATGCCTTTTCTCGCTCTGTCACTCACGTTGCAGATGGGCGCACAGTGGTAGAAATAACGTTCATGACTCAAAGCAAAAACTACATCGTTCCCGATACGATCACCAGATACGTCGAGATACTGCCGCGAAATATCACTGTAAAATGGGAAAACTATGAGTTTTATTACACCGGTGCAGTTTTCTTGCCAACCGCTATTGCCGACGAGTGTGCGCTCGAGGTTGTGGGTGGTGCGGTCGATACCGGAGAGTATATCGCAACGGCAATCTCGCTCGATTCCAATTACAAAATAACAAACGACACCTGCCGTTTTGTTATCTTAAAGGCAGATAATTTCTGGCTCACACACCTTGCGGTATCGGACGTCTTTTTCGGTCGGTCGCCTAGCCCGTATGCCAAGGCGCAGGCAGGCGAGGTGGTCTATACCTACTACACCGATCCCGATTGCACCGAGGCCGTTGATGAAACACCGCGCGCCGTCGGTCGGTATTACGTCGTCGCGCACTCTCCCGGCGACCGCAACCACGAGCCTATAACCTCACCGTCCGTGGCATTTGAAATAATCGCTATCGTTCCGGTGGCGCTTCGGGTATCACTTGATGGGGAAGAATACACCGCTCTCGATCCGGTGCGGTTTACCGCCTCGCTTTTAAATAACGACGGCTCATACTCACCGCTTGATTCATCCGACGTTGCGGTGATTTACCAGAATGCTGATGCGCTTGTATTCGGTGACACCTCGGTCGCATTTTCCTATGGCACATTTACCTGCGCACTGCCTGTAAATGTCCTCAAGCGCGTCTATGATATGTCGGGCGCAAAATGGTCTGCTACCGGCTTTACGTTCAGCGGTCGTGCCAACTCAGTCACCCTGACCGATCTGCCCGATGGTGTGACAGTGCGCGAGTATATCGGCAACGGCTTTATTTATGCCGGTGAATATACTGTATACGCGGTGTTTAACTACGACACCCGGAATTATGAGCAACCCTCTTTGCCGGCACACACTGTAACCGTTGCAAAGCAGACGGTAAGCCTGCCGAGTCCCGGATCGGTAGAGTATGACGGCACACCGCATACCGCATCGCTTGTCGACTCACCGCTCTTTTCTTCCGGTGAGATGCCAACCGCAACCAACGTCGGCGCATATCCGATAACCCTGACCCTGACCGATCCTGATAACTATACCTTTGGCGCGTCGGATACGGCGGTTGTGTATTTTGTGATAATACCGAGGCACATCACTGTTACAGTCTCCGACGCAGACTGGTATTTTTTCGATGAGGATATATCTCCCACGTGGGAAATAACCGCCGGCTCGCTTGTCGGTGGTGATGCCCTTGATCTGATATTCCGTATCGATGGAGATATGATCCTTGCCGAATTTGGCAACCCGAACTATGACGTTTTTGTTCATCCCGGCACTGTCCACAGGCATAGATCACTTTCTCCGAGCGCAACCTCGGCCTTGCTTTTGGTGATACTTGTCCTCGTTACCCTGACGCTGGGCCTCGTTGCTATTCTGAAAAACAGGCATCGCATAGCCTGTGTGTGTGCCTCATCCGGCCGTAGCAAAGATGCTGATGGCGGCATGCCGCCCGTCGATCCTGCGCCAATACCCGAGGGGAAGGATGATATTGCCACTGTGGTTGACGTTGAGTATGCAGATACGGCTATTACAAATGCCCTTGCGAAGGATCTTATACGGCGCGATGACGATATAGCAACAAACGGAACCCGTCATGGCATAGTAAACGTCGATACTCTGTCTCGCAGCTTTTCGGCAGGGGATAGGGTGGACATAAACACCCTTAAAAGCCATAGCCTTATTCCGTACGATACCGCATATATCAAGGTGCTTGCCCGCGGTATGATCGATAAGCCCCTATACGTCTATGCCAACGACTTCAGTCTTTCTGCCGTGAAAATGATAGCTCTCTCGGGCGGTAAGGCGGTAAAGGTTAATACGGTCGTGCGCAAAAATAATAAAGAATAGTATTGCAAAACGCGTTTAAAAATGTTAAAATAATCTCATCTGAACGATGAGGTGAGGGCACCGCAGTCGGTTGACTGCGGTGCTTTTTGTTAAAACTATGGAGATTTTATATAAAAACAAAAGCCTTATAGCAATAAATAAGCCCGCAGGTGTACCTGTCCAGCCCGACCCGACCTCAGATAAGGATGCGATGACGATGTGTGCCGAAATTCTTGCAGAAAAGGGCGAGAGCAGTGCGCTTTGGCTTGTGCATCGGCTTGACCGCGTTGTTGGCGGTACGGTTGTCTTTGCACGTAATAAGCAGACTGCCGCCGCACTCTCCGAGCTTTTTTCCTCACAAAGCACCGAGAAGGAATATCTCGCTGTGGTTGAGGGTGTAGCTGAGGGAGGTGTGCTTGAGGACCTGCTTTATAAGGATGCCGCAAAGGGCAAGGCGTTTGTCGTTGACCGTAAGAGAGCCGGTGTCAAGGAAGCAAGGCTCGAATATATGCCCTTGCAAAGTGTTGAGTGTGACCGCGGTGCTTACACTCTTGTCCGCGTCAAGCTTTACACCGGCCGCTTTCATCAGATCCGCGCCCAGCTTTCTTCACGCGGTATGCCGATAGTTGGTGACGGCAAGTACGGTAGCCACGATAACCGCGCCAAAATGCCTGCACTTTTCTCCTGCCGTCTTGCATTCACCACAGGCGGTAAGTCCTACGATATAAAAAAATCCCCCGATAATGAGAGCTACCCCTGGTCGCTCTTTGATGAGGCAAACTATGACTGAGAAGCTTTATTATAAAAATGCATATATGCGCACCTTTTCCTCAAGGGTCATTTCCTGCGAGCCGTGTGAGGGCGGATATGCCATAACCCTGGTCTCTACCGCCTTTTTCCCCGAGGAGGGCGGTCAGTATGCCGACACCGGCACACTTAACGGAATTATAGTCAATGACGTGCAGGAAAGGGAAGGCATCATCTATCATATGACCGACGAGCCTATCGAGGTAGGCACTGTCGCTGCCGGCACTATCTACTTTAATGCGCGCTATGAAAAAATGCAGTGCCACACGGCAGAGCATATCCTCTGCGGACTCATATATAAGACCTACGGTCTTCACAACGTCGGCTTTCACCTCGGTGCCGATGACGTAACCATGGATATAAGCGCACCTCTCACGTGGGATCAGCTTATGGAGATCGAGCACCGCGCTAACCTTATAGTGTACGAAAACGTACCCGTAACGACTGTATTTCCTACTCCCGAGGAGCTTCCCACACTTGAATACCGCTCAAAGCTTGACCTTACCGAGAACGTAAGAATAGTCAACATCGGTGATTATGACAGTTGTGCCTGCTGTGCTCCACACGTTGCATCCACCGGTGAGATCGGACTTATAAAGATCCTCGATGCCGAGAAGCTTCGCGGAGGTATGCGAATCCATATAAGAGCCGGCATACGTGCGTATCGCGAGGTCGCAAAAATGCACTCAACTCTCTCCGAAATATCGCGTATGCTCTCTCTTCCAAGACTTGAAACCGCAGATGGTGTCAGAAAGCTTCTTTCCGACTACGAGGCAAAGAAGAGCGAGTACAAGTCTGCCCGCGCTACCTACTTTGAGAGGGAAGCCGAGCTCGTAGAGCCTACAGGCGGAAATCTTGTGCTCGCATTTGCCGATGCTACGCAGGATGAGCTACGCGTGCTTGCCAATGTCGCCGTTGATAAGGTTGGCGGCATTCTCGTGCTTCTTTCGGGTACTGACGGGGCATATCGCTTCGTCCTTGCCTCGCGCAGTGTCGATCTTCGTACCGAGGTCAAAAAAATAACCACCGCCCTCGGTGGTGGGGGCGGTGGAAGCTCGGTTATGGCGCAGGGCTCACTTACCGCAACGCTCACCGAGATAAAGGAATTTTTTATTTAACGTCAAAATCAAGCACGAGCTGAGCCTTGGTCGGCTTAAGCTTCGTAAGCTTGATGCCTGCGGCATGGAGCATACGCTTTGACGCGATGTCACTTACAGTGCCGTTATACTTGTCGGAGAGGTAAACAACCTCCTTGACACCCGACTGAATGATTGCCTTTGCACACTCGTGGCAGGGGAAAAGGCTTACGTAAAGCTTTGCACCGGAAAGATTCTTTCCGCGCGCGTTGAGAACTGCGTTAAGCTCTGCGTGTACAACGAACTGATACTTTGTTTCTCCCTTTGCCTCATCTCTGTTCCAAGGGAACGTGTCGTCCGAGCATCCCTGGGGGAAGCCGTTATATCCGGTGGACAAAATTCTGTTGTCTGCATCAACTATGCACGCGCCAACCTGTGTGCTGGGGTCCTTTGATCTCTGAGCCGCAAGAAGCGATACTCCCATAAAATAATCATCCCAGCCTATGTAACCTATTCTCTTGTCGGACATTGTAAGATCCTCCGTAATTTAATATACTGGGATTATATCACAAATATTTTATCTTGTCAATATAAGAAAGGAGTGCAGTATGCAGCTTTCAGAATATAGTGAATGTCGCCTGTGTGCGCGCTCCTGCGGTGTTGACCGCAACAGTGGTCGCCTCGGTGTCTGCCGTGTCGGTGCAGATCCTGTCGTAGCACGTGCCGCGCTTCATATGTGGGAGGAGCCGCCCATATCCGCCACTCGCGGATCGGGAACCATCTTCTTTTCCGGCTGCTCTCTTGGATGTATATACTGTCAGAACTCGACCATCTCCCGCGCATCATACGGCAAGACCGTAACACTCGACCGCCTCGCCGAAATAATGACGGAGCTTGAAGGGCAGGGCGCACATAATATCAATTTCGTCACCCCCACGCATTATGCCCCGAGTGTAATTGCCGCCACCCGCATAGCCAGGGCAAACGGACTCACCGTTCCCATCGTATATAACACCTCGTCCTACGACACTCCCGAAACCGTTCGCTCACTTGATGGTACGGTAGATATCTACCTTGCCGATTATAAATACACGCTTCCGCGCACCGCTACCGCATACTCTCATGCCGGGAATTATCCCGACGTCGCACGTGCGGCTATTGCCGAAATGGTAAAGCAAAAGGGAAGTGCCGTTATCGAGAACGGAGTCATGCGCTCGGGCGTCGTTGTCCGCGTTCTGCTTTTGCCCGGCCACGTCGCTGAGGCAAAGCTGTGCGTAAAGTACCTGTATGAAACCTACGGTGATGATATATACATCAGCCTTATGAGTCAGTATACTCCGATGCCGAATATGCCATCTCCCCTCGACCGCCGCGTTACAAGTGCCGAATACGACGAGCTTGTCGATTACGCGATAAATAAGGGCATCACCAATGCCTTCATCCAGGACGGCTCCTCTGCCACCGAAAGCTTTATCCCTCCGTTTGACAGCTCCGGAGTGTAAAAAAACTTGTCGCGCAGGCGATAAAACGTGTACGTTATCTATAATGTAGGAAAAAATTCCACCGTTTTTTATCCAAAAAAATTCTTTGCATTTTTTTGAAAAAAGCTATTGACAAACCGAAAAACAAGTGCTATAATGCATACCATAAAACCGAATAGTCGAATCAACGAATTAGAGGCGCGGCATTAATCAGTATCTGTTGGTAGACGCTCAAACGTCTGCGACCAACTGTGAAAGGTGATTCCGCCGAAATGGTTCATCATTTGAGAGGTGAGCTGTTGGACGTTAAAAGAATATTTTAACGGCTGTCGCAGGACAAAATCTTGCGGAGTGCTATATTCGATCTGTCCCTTTTGTAATTGTCGCAGTCTTGCCTTGCGCTATCAATATGCAAATCGTACGTCGAAGCACTTTGCTTCGACTTTTTTTGTTTTATAATACAATTCCAAAAGGAGAAACAAAAAAATGAGAAGAATAATTGCAGTTATTCTTTCTGCGGTACTGATCTGCGCCGCACTCGTTTCCTGTGGAAACGACAACAGATCTGATTTTGATAGGGTAAGAGCGGCAGGAAAGCTTGTCGTAGGTATGGAATGTGCCTACGCGCCTTACAACTGGACGGTGACAACCGCATCCGAAACAACACATCCGATTTCTAATAGCAACGGTGCTTATGCAGACGGCTATGACGTCGAGATCGCAAAGCTCATCGCAAGCGCGTTGAACGTTGATCTTGAAATAAGAGCCATTGAGTGGGACGGCCTTATCCCAGCACTTGAGGCCGGTGAGATCGATATGATCATCGCTGGTATGAGCCCCACCGAGGAAAGAAAGCTTTCCATATCTTTCTCGGACACCTATTTTGATTCCGATCTCGTTATGGTAGTAAAGAAGAATAGCGCGTATGCTTCGGCTACCTCTATAAGCGATTTCTCCGGTGCGAAAGTCACAGGACAGCTCAACACATTCCATTACAGTGTAATAGATCAGATCTCAGGTGTTAATAAGACTACCGCGCTTCAGGACTTTGCCGCGCTTATCCAGTCGCTTGATAGCGGTGCTATTGACGGCTACGTTTGTGAAAAGCCGGGCGCGATTTCTGCAGTTGCATCAAACCCCGATTTCACATACGTAGAGTTTTCGGATGAAAACGGATTTTCCTATGATCCGACCTCATCGTCTATTTCAGTCGGAGTGCGTAAAGACTCAGATCTTATAAAGAGCATAAACTTTGCCATTTCCAATCTCTCAGCCGATGAGAAAGAAGCAATGATGACAGCTGCTATCGAGCGCCAGCCTGATGCAGAGTAATAGATAATATGAACTTTTTTGATTGGGTGGTAAAGCTGGCTGGAGAATACTGGCCACAATTCTTAAACGGTACAAAAAACACTCTTATTATGGCTCTTACGGGTACGGTTGCGGGTTTCGCCATAGGTCTGCTTATTGCCATAATCAGAACTATTCCGGTGTCGGAGAATGACACAAGAGTTAAAAAAATCATCTTTAGATGCATCAACGCTCTTCTATCGGCTTATATCGAGATAATAAGAGGAACGCCGATGCTCGTTCAAGCACTTATCGTGCATTATAGCCTTTTTGTAAAGCTTGGCCTCCCTTCGCTTATCTCGGCTATAATTATAATTTCGTTTAACACCGCTGCATATATGGCAGAGATCGCACGCGGTGGAATAATGTCGATCGACAAAGGTCAGCTTGAGGGGGCGCACTCGCTTGGAATGACACACTTCCAGACAATGCGCCACGTAATTCTGCCACAGGCAGTGAAGAACATAATGCCCTCGATAGGCAACGAGTTCGTTGTAAATATCAAGGACAGCTCCGTTCTTTCTGTTATAGCGATTACCGAGCTTATGTTCGTCGCAAAGCAGGCCGGTGGTACGTATGCAAAATTTGTGCCGGCATATGTCATATGCGCGATGATATATTTCGTTCTCACGTTCACGGTTACGAGATTACTCCGCTTACTTGAAAGAAAGCTTACCGGAGCGTCCTCTTATACGATCTGTGGCTCACAGTCTAACCCCGATGCCGAGATACATGTAAAGGAGGTAAAGGCTTGATGGAAAATATTATTGAGCTTTCACATCTTGAAAAGTCGTTTGGCGGACACAACGTGCTAAGGGATATAAGCCTTTCGGTAAAGCGCGGTGAGGTAATTTCAATAATCGGATCCTCCGGCTCAGGCAAAAGCACGATGCTTCGTTGCATCAATCTTTTGGAGAGACCAACCGGCGGGCAGATACTATTTGAAGGAAATGATATCACCGCCAACGGGATGAAGATCACCGATTACAGAGCAAAGGTCGGTATGGTATTCCAAAGCTTCAACCTTTTTGAAAACATGACCGCTCTTGCAAACTGTGTACGTCCACAGATGATAGTTCTTAAGCGCTCGCGCGAGGAGGCAGAAAGAATCGCGCGCGAGTATATAAATAAGGTGGGAATGAGCGCATATATAAATGCACGTCCATCGCAGCTTTCAGGTGGTCAGAAGCAGAGAATAGCTATCGCAAGGGCGCTTTCTATGAATCCCGAGGTGATACTCTTTGACGAGCCGACCAGTGCTCTTGACCCCGAGATGGTTGGTGAGGTGCTAACGGTTATGAATGATCTTGCCGAGAGCGGCTACACGATGATAGTGGTTACTCACGAAATGGCATTCGCCCGTGAGGTTTCCGACCGCGTGGTATTTATGGACGGTGGCTACATCGTTGAGGAGGGCACACCCGCCGAGATCTTCGAAAATCCGAAAATGGAAAGAACACGCGAATTTCTTTCGCGCGTTCTATAAAAACAAAAAAGACAGAGAACCTTGATTCTCTGTCTTTTCTTTTATGCTTTTTTAGTCGCTTTAGCCCTTGCGTTTTCTTTGTCGCGCAGGCGATAATCACGTGAGCGGCGCTTTTTGATCACGATAGTATATACCGCAAAGGTAATAACGCCAACTACTATCGCGATAGCAGTGATGTGTACCCACAATTCAGTCGAGTTCTCGGTCTTGAGACTTTCCCACAGCGTGTTGGTGTAGGCCTGTATCTCAGGGGTGAAGCTCTTGTAGCAGGCAGTGCCGTAAAGGGCATTGTAATTTGCATTCACCTCAGTGGGAGATATGCCGTAAAGGATGTCTATCGCCTCCTCACCCATCTCCTCATTGTACGCTTCGCTATTCTGCACGAGGGTATTGGGAGATGCATATCCGATGTAAAGCGCGTTTGCAACCGCCGCCTCCTCGGAAAGCATGAAGTTGATATACTCCTTTGCAAGCTCGGGGCTTGCCGCATTCTTGGGAATGCACATAGCGTCAACGAAATAGTTCGTTCCCTCGGTGGGGTAGTAGAAGCCGAGCGCCTCCTCCATATCGACCATCGTCAGATAGTCGCCGGCATAGTAAGGCGCGATAGCCGCAGATGCGGTCGTCATCTTGTTGAATATCTCGTCGTTAACATAGCCCTGAACAAGCGGCTTTTGTTCCTTAAGGATCTCAAGCGCCGCATCCCAGTCGGCAGTATTTGTCGAGTTGATGTCAAGGCCGTTGTAGTACATCGCAGTGCCAAAGGCATCGCGGGGGTTGTTAAACTGGAGTATCTTTCCCGAGTATTTCTCGTTCCAAAGAAGCCCCCAGCTCTTACTCTCGTAATCCTCCGGGTCAACGAGATTGGTGTTGTAGATCACACCGACCATGCCGTAGGTGTAGGGCACGGAGTATCTGTTTTCCTCGTCGTAATAAGGACTCTTGAAATCGTCTACGATATACTTATAGTTGGGAATGTCCTTTGCTACGTCAAACTCAAGCAGCATATCGTCCGCTATCATCTTCTGTATCATATAGTCGGAGGGAATAACAATGTCGTATACTACCGCACTGTTCTTTAACTTCGAGTACATATCCTCGTTGTTTGCATAGGTGGAGTAGTTTACCTTTACCTTAACGCCATATTTTTCGTAGTAATAGTCCTCAAATGCCGCGTTAACGTCAAGCGAACCAAGTGATCCGTCCGAGATATATTCACCCCAGTTGTATACGTTTAAGGTAAGAGTCTGTCCGCTCGGCTTGCTGCCGTCGTCACTCTCGCCGCCGCAGGACGCAAGCGCGAAAATGCACAGAAGCGCAAGGGTGAGGGTAAGCATCAGCTTGAATTTTTTCATTTTGCTACGCCCCCCTTTCTCTTTTTGCCCTTGTTGAGCTGCATATTAAGCTTCTTGCCGCTCTTAAGGTTCGATATAAGCAACAGCACGAATACCGTCACTATAACGATAGTGGAAAGAGCGTACATATCGGGCGTAACCTTCTTCTTTGTCATCGAGTAGATAAGAAGGGGAAGGGTCTGGAAATTGGTAGGTGCAAGGAAATAGGAAATAACGAAATCGTCAAGCGAAAGGGTAAACGCCATAACAAAGCCGGAGATAACGCCGGGCATGATGTTAGGCAGCTTGACCTTGAAAAACGCCTGCACGGGAGTACAGCCGAGGTCGAGTGCCGCCTCGGAAAGCGTGTTACCAAGCTCGTTGATTCTCGGCAGTACCGAGAGAATAACGTAGGGCAGGCAGAAGGTCGTGTGTGCTATAAGCATAGCCGCAAAGCCGATGTCGTTGTAGTCACCTATCGAGAATACCGCCATAACAGCCGCAAAGAACAGCATCATCGACATACCCGTAACTATATCGGGGTTCATCATCGGTATGTTTGTCACACCGGTGACGGTTGCCTTGATGTACTTGCTTTTCATCTTATAGATGCCCTCTGCCGCCGCAGTACCGATAACAGTCGCAAGAAGCGAGGACGAAAGCGCAAGCAAAATGGAATTGCGCAGCGCAACCCATGTCTCAGGCGACTTGAACAGCTCGGCATACCACATAAGGCTGAAGCCGGTGAAATTTGCCGTGCTGTTTGATGCATTAAATGAGAAAAGTATAAGCGTCAGGATCGGAATGTAAAGTATTCCGAATATCAGACACAAATAAGTGATAGAGGCATATTTTTTCGTCTTTTTCATACGATAATACCTCCATCGTCGTCATCACCGAACTTGTTCATGACAGTCAGTGATATAAGTATCAGTATCATCATAACCAAGGATATAGCCGCACCGACGTTCAATGCACCGGTTACAAACTGGCGCTCGATCGTATCACCGATAAGCTCAAACGTACCGCCGCCGAGCTTCTGGGAGATATAGAAGGTACTGATAGAGGGCACAAGCACCATTGTTACGCCCGAAATTATGCCCGAGCGGGAGAGAGGGAGAATAACTCTCGTAAGAGTCTTCGGAGTGCTGCAGCCAAGGTCGGCGGCCGCCTCCCACATATGCTTGTCTATCTTGGATATACAGGTGTAGATGGGCATTACCATATAGGGCAAAAAGTCGTAGACCATGCCGAATATTACCGCCCCCTTCGTGCCAACGATGTGGAACGAGGTGTTAAGCAGGGAATTAAGGAAACCGCCGTCGTCGAGAATTGCCATTATCGAGTAGGTGCGGATAAGAAGGTTTGTCCACATGGGGAGCATAAGAAGCATGATAAACAGCTTCTGGTGCTTGGGCTTTGCTCTTGCAATTATGTATGCCAGAGGATAGCCGACAAGCAGGCATATCGCAGTGGCGATTATAGACAGTTCAAGCGAGAGCCAGAATATCTGTCCGTACTCGCTGAGCGCTGTTATATTTTCAAACGAAAAATTACCGTCTGCATCTGTGAAAGCATAGAAAACAACTATAATCAGAGGCAGAATGATAAAAAGTATCGCCCAGAAAATATGCGGCGCTGCCGCGATAGAGCGCATTAAAGATTTCTTTTTGTTCATTTTTTACCAAAGGGGAAAAAGGACATTTCCCGTCACTTTCATCAGTAATAGGATCAGAACTCCTCTGCGGCATCCGCGTCGGAAAGCTGGTCGATCTCGTCGGAGAAGGACGAGTAGTCGCCAAATTTGCCGGAATACTTCGACTTTTTCATAATGTGAATAGCATCGGGCTCAATATAAACACCGATGTTTGCCTCGGGTGCTACGTAGTCGGTGGACTGTATCATCCACTTGAAGCCCTTGATGTCTACGATGATCTCGTAATGCACACCCTTAAAGGTAACGCTTGTAACCTTACCGGTAAGCATGCCCTTGTCAATGGCAACAACGTCAACGTCCTCGGGGCGGATAACCACGTCAACGGGCTCGTTCTTTGCAAAGCCGCCGTCAACACAGTCAAACACGTGGCCGGCAAGCTTGACCTTATTATCCTCAAGCATCACGCCGTCGATGATGTTACTCTCACCAATGAAGTCGGCAACGAATGCGTTCTTCGGCTCGTTGTATATATCGGTGGGCGTTCCTATCTGCTGAATCTCACCGTCAGCCATAACGACAACGGTGTCAGACATTGAGAGCGCCTC
>JAZOWT010000011.1:0-19572 GCA_045659365.1 Eubacteriales bacterium
TAACCGGCGGTGTTGGTGATATCACCTTTAACCTTCATGGGAGAAGGAAAACTTACACCATAAAGAATGCTCGCAGTATCCTCCGGGTCGGTCTCAATAACAAGATCATAGTCGATTTCAAGCAGTCTTTCACCTGCAAGAAGCGGTCTGAGATCAAGCTTCATTGAATACCTCCCGTGCTATGGATAGAATAGCATTTTTGTCATTTGGGCATAGTTTAGGCTATGTGCCCAAAGTCGTACACTATATTATATAACTTCTCACGTGTAAAGTCAAGTCTTTTTCAGAAAAAAGTTCTTTTTTCTTTTCATCTTTTTTATTGACTTTCTGTGGTGCATCTTGTATAATTTAAATATAAATATTTTGTATATATTGGAGGTTGATTTTTATGATGACCGATATCGAAATAGCTCAGTCTGTGAAGCCCAGACACATTCTTGAGATCGCGCGCGAGGCGGGAATTGACGAAAAATACGTTGAGCTTTACGGCAACTCTAAGGCAAAGCTTGATTTGTCCATACTTAAGGAAAATGAGAGCAAGCCTGACGGTAAGCTTATTTTAGTTACCGCTATCACTCCTACTCCTGCAGGTGAGGGAAAGACCACCACGACCATCGGTCTTGCCGACGGTCTTCACAGAATCGGAAAGAGCGTAGCGGTCGCACTTCGTGAGCCCTCACTTGGCCCCGTTTTCGGTGTTAAGGGTGGCGCAGCCGGCGGCGGTTGGGCACAGGTTATTCCTATGGAGGACATCAACCTTCATTTTACCGGAGATTTTCACGCAATAGGCGCGGCAAACAATCTTCTTGCCGCAATGCTTGATAACCATATCTACCAGGGCAACGCGCTCAATATCGACCCTCGCAGAATTACCTGGAAGCGTTGTGTTGATATGAACGACCGTCAGCTCCGCTTTGTTACCGACGGACTTGGTGGCAGAGTAAACGGTGTTCCCCGTGAGGACGGCTACGACATCACCGTTGCCTCCGAGATCATGGCAGTTCTTTGTCTTGCAAGCTCTATGACCGACCTCAAGGAGCGTCTTGGCCGCATCATCGTTGCATATACTTACGACGAAAAGCCCATCACCGCAAAGGACCTTAAGGCTGACGGTGCAATGACAGCACTCCTCAAGGATGCCATCAAGCCTAACCTTGTCCAGACCCTCGAGGGTACACCCGCATTCGTGCATGGTGGCCCGTTTGCAAACATCGCACACGGCTGTAACTCGGTAATCGCTACCAGAACCGCTATGAAGACGGCTGATTATGCCATCACCGAGGCGGGCTTTGGCGCAGATCTCGGAGCAGAGAAGTTCCTTGACATCAAGTGCCGTATGGCAGGTCTTGAGCCCTCAGCAGTCGTCATTGTTGCTACTGTGCGCGCACTTAAGATGCACGGCGGTCTTGCAAAGACCGAGCTTGGCAGTGAGAATCTCGAGGCGCTTGAGCGCGGTATTCCCAACCTTCTCCGCCACGTTTCCAACATTAAAAACGTATATAAGCTCCCCTCTGTCGTTGCGGTTAACAGATTCCCCACCGACACCGATGCGGAGATCAATTTCATCATCGAGAAGTGCCGTGAGCTCGGCGTAAACGTAGTTCTCTCTACCGTATGGGCAGAGGGAGGCAAGGGCGGAGAAGCGCTTGCACGCGAGGTAGTCCGCCTCTGCGAAGAGGAAAAGGGCGATTTCACCTACGCTTACGAGCTTGACGGAACCATCGAGGATAAGATCACTGCTCTTGTTAAAAAGGTCTACGGAGGTAACGGCATATCCGTTCTTCCTGCCGCTAAGAAGCAGATTGCCGCACTTACCGCACTTGGCTTTGACAAGGTGCCGGTTTGTATGGCAAAGACACAGTATTCATTCTCCGACGATGCTACCAAGCTTGGTGCCCCCACCGACTTTACCGTTACTATCAAGAACGTTAAGGTTTCTGCAGGTGCAGGCTTCGTTGTAGTTCTCACCGGCGATATTATGACCATGCCCGGTCTTCCCAAATCCCCTGCGGCAGAGCGCATTGACGTTGATGCTGACGGAAAGATCACAGGACTGTTCTAATTATTATGAAGCTTATAATTGCATCAAACAACAAGCATAAAATTTACGAGATCAAGAAGATCCTCGGCTCGCGCTTTGAAGAGATACTTTCTCTCTCCGAGGCGGGTATAAAGCACGAAACCGTTGAGGACGGTACCACCTTTATGGAGAACGCCCTTAAAAAGGCTCGGGAAATTGCGGAAATTTCCGGTTCTTGCGCGCTCGCTGACGATAGCGGCATATGTGCTCACGCGCTTGATGGCGCTCCGGGTATTTACAGCGCGCGTTTTTCCGGCAAGGGCGATCAGGCAAACAACGATCTTCTGATCGCAAGTCTTGCAGACAAAAGTGACAAGGGTGCGCACTATACCGCCGCCGTTGCGCTTGTCTATCCCGACGGTCGCGAGGTGACTGCCGAGGGCTATATGTATGGTGAAATAATTGACACGCCCCGGGGGGAACGCGGTTTTGGCTACGATCCTATCTTTGTTCCCGTGGGTGAAGAACGCACCGTTGCCGAGATGAGCGATGACGAGAAAAATGCCATCAGCCATCGCGGAAACGCACTCAAGGCACTCGTTGAAAAATTATAAGAGGGAATTATGGATATTGAAACTCTGTTTATGATAATGGAGCACCTGGGTGTTGCCGCGTTTGCGATCTCCGGCGCTTTGGTCGCGATAGATAAGGAAACCGATGTCTTCGGAGTTCTTTTTCTCGCGTTTATAACCTCCTTTGGCGGAGGTATTATGCGCGACCTTATTCTCAATCATTCCATTCCGGGCTTTTTCACAAAGAGCTACGCTTCGCTTATTTTCACTTGTCTTGGAACGGTAGTGTTGGTTATGGTGTTTGCCGCTTGCTTTAAAAACGTCTTTATAAAGAGGGAAAAGCTGATAGATACGGTAAACAATTACATAGACGCAGTCGGTCTTGGCGCATTTACCGTATCGGGCGTAAAGCTCGCTATTTCGGTAGGACAGACCGCCCCCTTCATCGCTATAATGATGGGTATGATCGCCTGTATCGGCGGCGGTATGATCCGTGACGTTATGCTTGGAACAATACCCTTTGTTTTGCGCAAGAGAATATATGCTATCGCAGCACTTGCAGGCGCAGGTGTTTACTATCTGCTTTGGTACTTAAATGTTGACGAGGCGGCCTCAATGATAGTCGGTGCGCTCGTGACTATACTTATCCGCGTGCTTGCAACCGTGTTTAAGCTCAATATTCCCAAGATCATAAATTATAGCAAAATAAACGAAAAGAAGTGACATCGGAGGAGAACAATGGATAAAAAGGTTATTCTGATCTCCATCGACGGCATGCGTCCCGACGGACTTATGCAGTGTGGTAGCGAGCATCTTGAAAAGCTCAAGGCTATAGGCTCATATACATTTACGGCGCAGACCGTATTTCCCTCGAAGACCCTGCCGTGTCATATGTCGCTCTTCCTTGGTGTACCCCCTATGCGCCACGGCATTATCACTAACACGTTTGTGCCTCAGGTACACGAGATTCAGGGCATATTTGAAAAGATTCGCGCACTCGGTGGTGAGAACGCTATATTCTACGGCTGGGAGCCCCTGCGCGACGTAGCCTCCCCCGGATCCTGCAGATACGCGACCTATTTTAACGCGTACATGGAGGAAAGCGTTGATACCATCCTTACCGATGAGGCTATCAAGCTTATCGAATGGAAGAAGCCCGATTTCGTTTTCCTTTATCAGGTAGACACTGATGAAAAGGGTGGACACGATAACGGTTGGATGAGCGATGCCTACCTCTGGCGCATTAATAATGCCATCAACAATGCTTGCCGCGTTATCGAAAAATTCGGTGACGAGTACACAATTATCATTACCGCAGACCACGGTGGCCATGACCGTATGCACGGCACCGATATGCCCGAGGATATGACTGTCCCGATGTTCTATATCGGTAAGGACTTTGAGCCCGGCCGCGAGCTTGAGGGTGTTTCGATCCTCGATATCGCCCCCACCATCGCAAAGGTAATGGGGCTGCCGCCCGAAAAGGAATGGGAGGGCAAGCCTCTTTGTTAAATAAAACAGGCCTTTTAGCATTTCGCTAAAAGGCCTGTTTTGTGCTTTTTGATATTAAATAATGTACGCGCTCTCGTCCTGTGATTCGTCGTGCTGAGATGCGACAAGCTGAACGTGGTAGGCATCGATGACCGCCTCCTCCAGCTGAGCTCTGAACTGCGCATTAATAGGGTGCACGATGTCGCGGTAGGTTCCGTCAGGGTTCTTTCTCGAGGGCATAATAATGAAATATCTATCCCTTGCATAAATGACCTTCACGTCGTGAAGCGCGAGGCAGTCGTCGAGAGTTACGGATACGATGGCTTTCATAGGGCCCTCGTCGAAAAATTTTCTGATTTTGATGTCTGTGATTTGCATAGGTGTACATCCTTCCTTGGAGTAATCGTTTTTTGCTTTGCCGAATATATTATACAATGAGAATATGAAAAATATTCCTTAAATTGATTAAGGCTTTAGAAATTATTTGTTCGGTTATTTGAACCGGAAATGTATAAACGGTTAACAAGGGGAAAAAGAGATAGAACTATGTCAAAAAACAACTCTTCGTTTGGAATAAGCAACATACTGAAAATAATATCGAATGATGGGACCCGTGTGCATTTTTCGGGGGTTGGAGGCGCGGGAATATCCTCCCTTTTCCGACTGTCGGAGCATTTTGGCATGAAGGCCACAGGAACCGATCGGGCGCGGGGAGAGTACTTCCTTTCCTTAGAGTCTGAGGGGGCGGACGTTACGTGTGTCCCATGGGGCTCGCTCCCGCTTTCTGAAGGGCTCGATATTCTTGTGTACTCATTGGCGATCGATGAGAGGGATGGCGAGATAGCCGAGGCCGAGCGCCGAGGCATACCGGTAGTATCACGTGCGGAGTATCTCTCTGCGCTTGCTACCTGCTTCAATTATACTGTCGCCGTCTCCGGCAGCCATGGTAAAAGCACTGCTACGGCGATGCTTTCGCATATATTTGAGTATGCCGGCAAGAATCCGACTGTGCTTTCGGGCGCGCCACTGTCACGTCATGGTAGTAATTGTCGCATAGGTGCGCTCGACTATCTGTTGTTCGAGTCCTGTGAATACAAGAATTCGTTTCTGATCCCGAAGCCCGATATCGGTGTTTTCCTGAATATCGAGCTTGATCACGTGGACTGGTTTTCAAGTCTTGATGATATCTCAGAGGCATTCCTTAGTGCGATGAACAGATGCGGGCGCGCAGTGGTTAATACAGATGATCGGGAAATAGCGAAAAATTGCCAAAAACTTCACACGCCCCCCGTCACATTCGGCAAAAATGCAGATGCCGACTACCGGATCATAACGATTGACGAGTCTGCATATGCCCTGACGTTTTTGTTGGAATACAAGGGGAAAACGTTGGGACGGGTTAAATTGCCCATGCTTGGCGCATTCAACATATATAATGCCACGGCCGCCATAGCTGCCTCTATGCAATGCGGCATTCCGTTTGATGTGTGTGCGGCGGCACTTGCCACATTTTCAGGTATCAGCAGACGTCTTGAGTGTATAGGCAGCCTTGGTGACCGATCGGTCTATTACGATTATGCGCACCACCCGACAGAGATCGCAGAGGGCATAAAAGCGGTAAAAAACGACACGGGTGGTCCGATCACCGTGATTTTTGGCCCTCATACCTACTCTCGTACCAAAGAGCTGTGGTCCGGATTCGTAAATTCGCTTTGTATGGCGGATTATATCATTTTGACCGAAATTTCTGCTATACGGGAGGCAAAAATCGATGACGTCAGTGCCGAACGTCTTGCGGACGAATGCGGAGGTGATGTTGCGCGCGATACGGAAAGCCTCGGAGAATTGATCAAAAAAAGCAGAGGTGCTATCGTGATCATGGGCGCGGCGGATATGGACTGGGTGAAAAAAGTTATTCTGAAATAGTTGACATTTTTCCAAAAAAGTGCTAATATTTTCTCGTGAAGAAGAAAAACTATAACTATTGCACGGTGTTCCGTGACATGGTGAGAGGAGGGTATAATGGAAGAGAAAAACGAAGTTCTCGTTGAAGAAGACGTCCAGGAAAGAGCTTTATCCATCGAGGAGCTTACTCCGGAAATCGAAGAGCTTATTTCACTTCTTGACGAGAAAAAATACGGTGACTTCATCCGTCGTATTCAGGATGTACCCCCTGTCGATATTGCAGAGCTCTTTTGCGAGTGCGAGAAGAAGTATCATCTCATTTTTTACAGGCTTCTTCCGAAAGAGCTTGCCGCCGACGTTTTTGTAGAAATGGACAGCGATGCGCAGGAGGAGATGATATCCTCGTTTACGGATAGCGAGCTTGCCCTCATGCTTAACGAATTGTATCTTGACGATACTGTCGATATCATTGAGGAGATGCCTGCGTTCGTCGTTAAAAGAATAATCAAAAACTCCACCCAGGAGAACCGCGACGTTATAAATCAGCTTCTGCGTTATCCTAAGGACTCGGCCGGCACGATCATGACCACCGAGTACGTCCGCTTCAAGGGTACGATGACCGTACGTGAGGCACTCGACCATATAAGACGCGTAGCGATAGACAAGGAAACGATATACACCTGCTACATCACCGATCCCTATCGCCGCCTTGAGGGTATAGTCACTGCGAAGGACCTTATGCTCTCCGATCCCGAGACCGTCCTCGCTGATATAATGGAAACCTCCGTCGTCTTCGTTAACACCACCGACGATAAGGAGGACGTTGCAAACAAGTTCAAGAAGTACGGTTTCCTTGCACTCCCCGTGGTCGACAACGAGTGCCGCCTGGTCGGTATCGTTACTGTCGACGACGCTATCGAGGTTATCGAGGAGGAGGTAGAGGAGGACTTCGCAAAGATGGCGGCGATCACCCCCACCGAAACGTCCTATCTTAAAACCTCTGCACTCGGCATATTCAAATCGCGTATTCCGTGGCTTCTGATCCTCATGATCTCGGCTACGTTCTCAAGCACGATCCTCAATTTCTTTGAGGCAAATCTTGCAGCTGTATTCGTTCTTTTCGTGCCCATGCTTATGGACACCGGCGGAAACTCGGGTAGCCAGGCATCGGTTACTCTTATCCGCGGTATCTCGCTCGGTGAGGTAGAGTTCCGCGACGTGCTTCGCGTTTTATGGAAGGAAATACGTGTCGGACTGCTTTGCGGTCTTGCACTTGGCGCGGTTACCTTTGGTAAGGTGCTTCTTATCGACAGACTGATAATGGGCAACCCGTCGGTTACTGTCGGCATTGCCGTAATAGTTGCCATCACTCTCGCTCTGACGATCCTTATTGCAAAGATCGTCGGCTCGATGCTTCCTCTTCTTGCGGCAAAGATAGGCTTCGACCCCGCGGTTATGGCATCGCCGTTTATCACCACCATTGTAGACGCGCTCTCGCTCATCGTATATTACTTCATCGCATCCTCGGTGCTTGCGGGAATTTTATAGTTATTTTAAAAAATATAAGGGTATTTCAATCAAAATTTTGCCAAAAGGATTGAAATACCTTTATTTTTGTGATACAATATTGTATTATTATATTATACACACCAAAACAGGGAGAACAAAAATGGAAAGAACTCTCATAAGAAGCATTTATCAGGATAGCGAGGCATTTGGCGGCAAGAGTGTTACACTCGGCGGCTGGGTGAGAAACCTTCGTGACTCCAAGGCCTTCGGCTTCATCGACCTCAACGACGGCTCTTACTTCAAGAGCATTCAGGTAGTCTTTGAGAGAGACAAAATAAATAACTACGACGAGATCGCATCTCAGAACGTTGGTGCGTCTCTTATCGTTACGGGTATCCTTACCCCTACCCCCGGGGCAAAGCAGCCCTTCGAGCTTAAGGCGACCGAGATCGCAGTTGAGGGAACCTCTACCCCCGACTATCCTCTCCAGCCCAAGCGTCACACGGTTGAGTTCCTTCGCGAGCAGGCTTACCTCCGTCCCAGAACCAACCTCTTCTCCGCAGTATACAGAGTAAGAAGCGAGGTAGCATACGCTATCCCCTCCTTCTTCCTTAGCCGCGGATTTGTTTACGTACACACTCCCATCATCACCTGCTCGGATGCAGAGGGTGCAGGTGAGATGTTCAGAGTTACCACCCTTGATGTGGACAACCCTCCGAGATGTGAGGACGGCACCGTAGATTTCTCCAAGGACTTCTTCGGCAAGAGCGCGAACCTTACCGTTTCCGGTCAGCTTGAGGGTGAGACCTATGCCATGGCATTCGGTAACATCTACACCTTCGGTCCTACCTTCAGAGCAGAGAACTCCAATACCGCACGTCACGCGGCAGAATTCTGGATGATCGAGCCTGAGATCGCATTTGCAGATCTTGATGATGATATGCAGCTTGCTTGGGATATGATCAAGTACATCATCAACCACGTAATGGATAACTGCAAGGCGGAGCTTGTGTTCTTCAACAGCTTTGTTGTTAAGACTCTTCTTGCACGTCTTACCGACCTCCGCAACGCTGATTATGCAAAGGTAACCTACACCGAGGCTATCGAAATTCTCGAAAAGTCTAAGGCCGACTTCAAGTTCCCCGTATACTGGGGCGTTGACCTCCAGACCGAGCATGAGCGCTACCTCACTGAGCAGGTTTACAAGAAGCCCATCTTCCTTATCGACTATCCCAAGGAGATCAAGGCATTCTACATGCGCCAGAACGACGACGGCAAGACCGTTGCCGCTATGGACCTCCTTGTTCCCGGTGTCGGCGAGATCATCGGCGGCTCTCAGCGTGAGGAAAGACTCGAGGTTCTCTCCGCACGTATGCAGGAGCTTGGACTTAAGGAAGAGGATTACTGGTGGTATATGAACCTCCGTAAGTACGGCGGCACCAAGCATGCCGGCTTCGGTCTTGGTTTTGAGCGTATCATCATGTACCTCACCGGTGTTTCCAACATTCGTGACGTAATTCCTTATCCTCGTACAGTTGGTAACGCAGAGTACTAAGAAAAAACAAAAATGCACACGATTTTTGATATCGTGTGCATTTTTTTGTTACACAGCCTTATGCAAGACCGCCATTTTTTATATAGTCTGCCACAAGATCACGGGCGTATATATCAGCGCCGTAGGACTCTATGACAGTGAGTCTGTTGGGAGCATACTGTGAGCAATAAGAATCGGTCACTATGTAGTACGTGCCGTTAGGATCTATGTCGGATGCTGTTGTGGGATAAATATAATAGTCCGAGTTGCTTGTGTTTATAAACCTGGATAAAAGGTCGCTTCCCGAAATCGAGCAAAGCTGTATCTCGTTGTCAAAGGGTAAAAGTGCTCCGAGCTGTGAGTATTTTACCTCGCCGGCCGCAAGCTCGTAGGGGCTTCTGACAGACAGGAATCCGCCGCCGATAACGATGTCGTATTCCTGACCCCATTTATCCACTCCGTATTCGTAGTAGAGCCTTGCGACAAGGCTCCTTAAGTAGGTGCTGTTGCGTTTTGCACTGTTGGTGCCAAGGACTACGTTTGCCGGTGCGAGAATTTCATCGTATTTCGTCAGAAGATCATCGATAAGCCCGTCGGGATCGAGGTGCTTGTATTCCGACTCTTTTACGTATTCCGCGGTGCCAACGCTCACTGTTCCGGTAACGGAGTTAACGTTTATCTCCGCGTGTGAGATGCCGTTGTTGTCTCCTCCGCCCTGAAGATGATATACACCGTAGGTATCCTTGAGAACGTAGGACTGGTGGCTATGCCCCTCAAACACCACGTCAACGATGCCGTCGCGCGAGAGGGAAGACTGATAATAGGAAGATATCTGTGTTCCGGTGATGCTTTTTATACCGCTTGAGCTTTTGCCGTATCCGTCGTGCAGGGAATATACAATAAGGTCTGCACCCGCCAGACGAAGCCTTTGTGATTCTGCGGTGACAAGCTCTGCAAGCTCGTCTCCGGTTTTGAAATAGATATCCTCAACCTTGTCTGCGGAAATAGAGGAGTAGCAGTCGCCCATCGCACCGATGATGCCGACCTGTATCTTGCCGAGGTCGATCATTACTGATGCCTCGCAATAGTCAACGCGCTCGTTGGTGTCGCGGTCGTAAACGTTGATGCCAAGGATAGGGAACTCTGCCGCATTGACGTTTTTGATTATCGGCTCCTCGCCCCAATCGTACTCGTGATTGCCGAGTGTCATGGAGGCAAAGCCGAGCTCGTTCATCCAGTCGGTGATGATAAGACCATCGGTCATATTTGACTCTGAGGTGCCCTGCCACATATCTCCTGAGGAGATAAACAGGGAATGCTCGTCAATCGCCGCCATTGTTCTTAAGTAGGTTGTAAGCTCATCGACACCAATGTCAGACTCCGAGTCGTTGAGCTTACCGTGTAGGTCGTTTATGGCATACAGGTCAACCGTGACCAGAACCGATGTGCTGCAAGCATCACAGGTGCCGTTATCGTCTCTATCCGCGTGGTCGCAGTCCTCCGGGCTTGCCCCACAGGATGAGAGCAGAAGAATAAGCACTAAAAGAAGTGCGGTTAGTTTCTTTTTCATTAGGTCTTACCTTTCAGTCAAATAATCCGTTGTATCTGCCAAGACATCCTCGGTCTATCGCACCGATAAAGCTTGTGGTGTTGTATATCCCGTAGCCCCATATTTTGTCACCTGGTTCTAATTTTCGAGCACCGTCTGTGGGTTTTTTATCCCTTACCGTCATAACGCTTGCCAGTTTGTCGTCATCATACCAGTTATTATCGACGTAGGTGCTCATTGTTGCGTAAGCTCTTTTAGGTACGGGATTGAGGATAATTATCTTTTCGCCCTCGCCATCAAAATTGTATTCAAATTCGCGAAGTATGTCGAAGTGACGATTTTTCGTTCCGAATCTATGTAGATAATACGCGTGCTTGTCCGAGATGAAGTACATAGGCGCACGATGAAGATATGAGCCTACAAAACGACAGGAATAGGTTTTGCCGTCACGTTTTAAGGTGAAGTTGCATTCGTTCGTAGGCTTGAAAAGGGAAGCGTACGGACGGGATATAGGTGAAAGCTCGTATCCCGAGCTTGCAGCGACCTTGGTAAGCTTTTTGATAAGCTTTTTTCTGATTCTTATAGCATGCAGAACAGTGAAGATGAACACAAGGAAGAATACTGATGCGATAACGGCTATGATGCCTATTACAGTCATGCCGTCAAAGAATGCGCCAAAGATTCCGAAAATAGAAAGGTATGCCATGAGGATTATGGGTGCAAACGGATATACCAGGACATATGCGATCACAGTCAGAACGGCATTGAATATAAGGCGCGGTATACTGTCGAGTGAGCGGATATTAGATATGTGATCAAGCCAGTGCCAGCGACGGGCAACCTCGTATCTTTGCCACACTCCGATGATGAAAATCAAGGGGGTGAGCACTATCGCCGGTAATATGATTAAAAGCCATTCAGGGGCACCCGTGTCACGAAAAATGCCCGGAATTTCATAATAAGCGCCAAAAAACGAGGCTAAAATAGTGAGTGCTATGCAGCTCGCGGTTTCGATCCAAAACTCTATGGACGTCAGTATTTTTGGAATACACGTGCGCATTGTCACCTTCTTCAGCTTCATTTTAAGAAGCTCGTGCATTCTGTCCTTGTCATAAAGCGCGAACATGCGCGTGACTGATCCGTGTATAAGAACAAGGCCGATGAAAATGATAAGGTTCACCGCCCATCGGGGAATAAAGGAAAAGTCGCCTCTTGTTCCCGTATAGATCGCGATGATCATAACGGATGAGCAAAGCTTGATAATGAGGGTTATCAGCGATATTCCGATACCGCGCAGAACGTATCTGCCGGGCTGAAACACTTTTTCTTCGGTTATGCTCATAATGACCTCCTATAAGTTTTGATTATTCGTCGCGTGCGGTCTTGCTTTTTCTTAAGTTTGTTAAAAGACCTATGATCGCCACCAGAAGTGCGGCAAGCGCATCAATTATCAGGTCCTTCATGGTATCGGTCAGTGCGGCATTCCCGACAAGGGGTGTGCCGTCCTCAAGACGTGCCTTTTGCATATTAAGGCCGAGTATTGAGTCGAATGAAAACTCGTATATCTCCCAAAGCGTGCCTATCATCAGTGCGAACGAAAAGGCAAACAGGGATACGAAAATCGGGTTCATCGACAGCTTTACGTGTTCGTCCTTATTAAGCCAGTCGACAAGGATAAATCCGAGTGTGGACAGCATCGCCGCACTCATCGCATGTAGCAATGAATCCCACACGGGTATGCGGTAATAGAACGAAAATATCTCTCCGAGAAATATAGCGCAGTAGAGAAAAGCATAGTAAAGAATGCACATTACACCCGGTACTATGAGCTTGAAGTGACGTGTGATCAGTGTGGGGATCATCATTACCACAAGGCCGAGGGCGCACTGCGTGAGCATCAATAAATAGTCGCTCTTAAGCTTTTCAAATTCCGCACCGTCCGGGATCTCCTCGGGCGCGAGTAAAAACCTTACAAGTGAGTAAACAACAGAGAAGATCAAGGTTGCAAAAAGGATAAAGGCCACGATCTCGCGTGCGGTGTGCCTCACCCTGTCTTTTTCAATCCTTTGCTTCATTTTCAAACAACATCCTTAGTGCTTTTATGTAGCCCAGTTTATCACTCTTTCTTGTTGCTTGCAATACGTTTGAATGAGAGTTAACAATACCTTTACACTTCGGTAACTCTTGTGACGTGCAGGACGTTTTCCGTCACGCAAAAGAAGATCTCGTAGTTTGCATATTTCATGCCGTATTCCTTTTCGTCTGCGGTCTTGTATGAGGGGCGCGGATCGTTTTCAAGCAGGGTTAAAAGCTCTCCGACAAGACCCGTGTCAACTTTTTCAAGCAGTTCAGCGGGAAAATCGACCTCAATTTTGTAGTTCATAACACCGTCGGCAAAGCCGCCCTTGGCATCCGGATGACTGTCGGTGTATGCAAGATAGGGTTTTATGTCGTATATCGGTGTTCCGTCGAGTATGTCTGCACCGCTGACTGTAAGCACCGGGCCGTATTCCTTTGTGTATTCAACTGAGATAAGCTTTACCGATGAGAGTCCGATCGGGTTTGGGCGAAAGGGTGATCTTGTTGCAAAAACGCCCACGCGCTTGTTTCCTCCAAGGCGAGGGGGACGTACCGTGGGCGACCACTCGTCGCGTATCGCCTCCGAGAATTGCCATATCAACCAAAGGTGCGAGTATCCCTCAATGCCGCTAAATGCCTCGCGGCGGCGGTATTCGGGCTCGAATATTATCTGTGCCACGCCGTCGGTAATTCCGCTTTGTCTCGGAATGCCGAACTTTTCCTTGAACGGCGTGTGTATACGTGCGATTATTTTCATATAGGTCTCCGTATGGGGGCTCGTTTTTTATAATTTTATCATACAAGGCGGCCTCTGTCAACCCTGCACGTGTGCGCGCACACTTTTGGGGAGAAAAATGCAGAAATTTATTGTAAAAAAGTTACTATTCTGCCGTGCAATATATTGATTTTTCTAAAAATATGTGCTACAATGTACTTGTATAAATATTTTGATCCAAAAGCAGGGAGGATTTTCGTATGAATATCGATTTTTTGCACAACCAAATAATACGCGACACCATCACACAGAGGTTTATCGAAAGCTTTAACGAAAATCTTGTGCCGTATCTTATTTCGGAATACGGCTCCTCGCTCACTGAGGTTCAGTTTTATGAGGATCATCTTGCCTCCGGCTTCAGAATTGATGGCGAGTTTTACTATCCCCTGACGCTTGTTTGCGACGAAGATAGCTTTACCCGTTGGATAAAGTGGCCTGTGGCAAATTACAGAAATTACGATAAGTTCAACCCCTACACCTATAAGGGTGTAGAGCTTTTGGAGTTTGAGCTTTTGGACGATGCTCCCGCGGCTGTGAAGTCGGTTGTGGCAGGACGTCCCATATATTCCAACGGCAGTGCGATGCCTGTTGTTATCGCTTCAACCGTTGGTGACAAGACATTCCTTGCAGGCAAGTACTCTCAGGGATTTGTTGATGCACTTTCCACTGCAATCACCTCTGCTATCGAGCTTGAGTTTGGCATCAGCGGTCTTTCCGAAAGCGGTGTTGTGCTTGAAATGAGATTTATGCCCGGCACGTTTATGGAGCACATTGTTGAAAATTCCACCTACCGCCGTGTGCTTATAAAGGCGCGTGGATGCGCACCCCGTGATTTGTGGGTCAAGTGGACAAGACTTGACGAGAACGGCACGTACACCGTTTCCGACAACGTTGATGCCGACGATATCCTCTTTGAGATCGCCGACGAGGTTCCCGGTAAGATCCGCGAAAAGGAATACAGATACATCGCCACAGAGTCGGTTGAAAAATACCAGAGTGCGATGAGCAGAAAGAATATGACCGAATGGCGCGAGATGATGCGCCGTGTTATCCGCCGCGGTGAGGTTGAAAAGTGTGAGGTTGAGCTTGATCTTTCCGCTGCTCTCCCCGTGGAGGAGCCTGTCGAGACTGCTCCCATAATCGAGCAGCCCTCAGCAGAAGCCCCCGTGGATGAAACCGATGCACTTTCGGCACTTCTTGCAAGTCTTGACGAGGAGGATAGCGAGCCCGAGATTACCGAGGAGGATGACGATCTTTCCGATCTTCTTAAGACCGCTATCGGCATCACCACCGCAACCGCTACCTACGTTCCCACCGAAGAGGAGGACGAGGTTGAGGAGGATATTGAAGAGGCTGAATACGAAGAGATCGATGAGGAGGTCGAGGAAGAGATCGAGGATACACCCGTAAGAGTAGTAACCGAGTCTAACTACGAGGACAAGGCTCGTCTTGAGCTTGAAAAGAAGATCCGTGCCGAGCTTGAGGAGGAGCTTCGCCGCAAGCACCAGGAGGCAGAGGAGCTTCGTGAACGTCTTGAGGCACAGCTTCGTGCCGAGATGAGAGAAAAGGAGCTTATGGCCGAGGCTGCCAGAGCGGCGATCCAGGAGCAGCAGCGCCTTGCAAAGGAGCGCGAGGAAGCAGAAGCACGCGCTCGCGAGGAGGAGCAGCGCCTTAAGGAAGAGCAGGAAAGAGCACTGGAAGAGGCTCGTATTGCTAAGGAGCGCGCTCAGGAGGCGGCTCGCATACAGGCCGAGCTTGAGGAAAAGGAAAGAGCAAGACAGGCGGCCGAGGAGGCGGCAAAGGCGGCGGAGAACGAGGTTAAGTACACCTCCAAGGTTGCAAAGCTGATCTTCAGAGGCTCTGTTGATCCCTCTATCACCAAGCGCATTCACGAGATCATTCTTGCCACTATTAAGTATTATCACAAAGAGGACGTTTATATCAAGATCAAGGCAACAATTCCTGATTATAATTCTATCAATCTCGAGTTCGTCAAGATCCCCGAAAATGAGATTCCTCTTCTTGTTAACATCATCAAGGTGCTTGGTAGAAGCGACCTTGGTATAATCAAGGCAACTCTCGATTAATAGCATAAAAAACAAAAGACCTGCGAGCTTTTTGCCCGCAGGTCTTTTTGCTTACAATTCTTCTAATGAGATCATTATGTATCTCTTTTTGCCGTAGTACCCGGTTTCTCGCTTCGTGCTTATTCCCATGCTTTCAAGTGATTTCAGTGATTCCGCAAGGAATTCCTCAAAGCGGTCTATACGCTCTCTTATAGGTGCAAGGCCGATCATTTTCGGCAATCTTGCCTCGACGTAAATATCGACCAGCGCCTCGCATTCCGCAACCGTCAGATGCCGATCACGTACCTTAGTAACAACCTCGCGTATCCTCTCTTCATCGTCAAGGCGCAGGATCGTCCGCGCGTGCCTCTCGCATAACCCACTCTCGGTTATTAGCCTCTGTATCTCATCACTGAATTTCAAAAGCCGGAGCTTGTTTCCCACGTACGATTGGCTGACACCGAGCTTCTTCGCAATCTCGGCTTGCGTCATATTGCACATCCTTATCATGCCGTCAAGCGTGCGCGCCTCGTCAAACATATTCATTTTATACTTCCCCCTGCGGTTTGATTCTATTCTATTTTACCACCGAGGAAATGGTGTGAAATGTCGCATTGCGCCTGCCCCGTGTGAAATTATCGCAAAAAAGCCGATACAATTTCGTGTATCGGCTTTTATTTGTTCTCTTATAATGGCTTCTTGCTTATTTGCGCAAACGCTCTCGGATACGTCGCAGGAGTCTTCTGACGCTTCTTTATGGATATAAGAGGGTGTGAGAGGGGCTCGTCGTGTCCGTTTTTTAGCACCACGTCCTCTACCTTTACGTCACCGCCGCCAAGAATCGTTATTGCCCGCTTCGCACCGGTAAGCTCGAATTCTGCATTCTTGCCTTTCATAGCAACCATTTCTCCGCCAACCCTTACAAGAGGGAGACAAAGCTCACACAACGTGCGCATTTCGGCAACCGCGCGTGCGGTCGCATAGTCAAAGCACTCGCGCATGGATGCATCCTTTCCGGCATCCTCGGCTCGGCTGACTATACAGCTTACGTTATCAAGGCCAAGCATCTCTGCGGTTTCCTTAACGTAGTTTACGCGCTTTGCAGTCGAGTCCATCGCGACTATTTTAAGGTCATCGCGCACAAGGGCAAGCGGGAGGGTAGGGAATCCCGCACCGCATCCGACGTCAACTATTGATGCACCCTTTTTAAGCTTTGCGGCAAGGGTGGCACAGTCGGCATAGTGGTTGAGTATTATTTTGTTCGGCTCGGTTATCGCCGTCAGATTGTATTTTTCGTTTTCGGTAAGCATTCTTTCTGTCAGAAGATAGAACTTCTCGCTCTTTTCCGCGTTCAGATAAGATGCCATTCCGTTCATTTTAAAAACCCGGTTAAGCTCTGATATGAAAGCTTCCTTATTCAGATCCATAATTTTGCTCCCTTCGGATAATACATATATTCTACCGCTTTTTATGCTTTTTGTCAATAAATCGCTTGACTTTATTTTTCGATAAGGATATAATTAAGGAAAAAAAGCAAGGGGTGTATTTGCTATGAGTGACATTTCCAAGATAGATAAAAATTTCGCACTTGATTCAGCAGTGCATAGAGAGGGCGTTGTTTTTTACAACGTGACCGAAAAGCCTTTCTCCGTTCACGGTCTTATCCGTGAGAACGACGCATGGACAAGAATGCCTGCCGCAATCAGTGATAATGTTAATGAGGGGGTAAAGGCGCTTGCACACAACACTGCGGGCGGCCGTGTGCGTTTTGTAACAAATAGCCCATACGTTATTATCAAAACCGTTCAGCCCGAGATGAGTATGTTTCCGCATATGGCATTCGCAGGTAAGTGCGGATTCGATCTCTACTCCGGATCAGGTGCTGCTGCAAAATACATCAAGAGCTTTATTCCTCAGATTGGTAAGAAGGGCGGCTTTGAGGCCGTGATAGACGTCGGTGATTCAAGAGAGCGCCTCTTGACCATTGATTTCCCCCTTTACGACAACGTTACCGATCTTTATATAGGACTCCTCGGTACGGCTACTCTCTCAGCCGCGCCCGAATATACGTTCCCTAAGCCCGTAGTATACTATGGCTCTTCCATAACCCAGGGTGGCTGTGCTTCGCGTGCCGGTAATTCATATCAGGGCTTCATCAGTCGTTGGATAGATACCGATTACATCAACCTCGGCTTCTCCGGTAGCGCAAGAGGTGAAAAGATCATGGCGGATTACATTGCCTCGCTTGATATGTCGGCATTCGTGCTTGACTACGACCACAATGCTCCCTCAAATGAGCACCTTGCCGAAACCCACGAGGCATTCTTTAAGTGCGTGCGTGCCGCACATCCTGATATTCCGATCATCGTGATGAATCGCCCCAAGCAAATCCTTAACGATATGGAGCTCGACCGCCTTGAAATAATCAAGCGCACGGTTGAAAACGCGCAGATGTCGGGTGACAAAAATGCCTACTTCGTTTCCGGACAGGAGCTCATGGCTCTTTGCACTGACGAGGGCACCGTTGACGGCACTCACCCCACCGATCTCGGCTTCTTCAGTATGGCAAAGTGCCTTGCCCCTATTCTGAAAAATCTTCTTACAAAATAAACAAGCAACTAAAAGCGGCCGGTGTTTTTCACCGCCCGTGCTTTTTTTGTATTGTCAAAGTTGCTTTTGCACATTCTGAATGTCAAAAATGCCTGTTATTTTACAAAATTCTGCAAAATACGTGTCCGAAATTCGTAAATATTGGGTTGCAATATAATAATTCGATTTAAATTTTACGATGTTTATCGCCGAAATTAAGCTTTTGGTTCAATTTTGTCAATATGTGTCACATTAGATATATGAAGGCATAATTCCCACCGCAAAAATCTAAACAACCTCTCTTTGCAAATCGTGGTAAAATGTATGTAATTGTCTTTTAAAAATCGCGGGAAATGAAGGGAGGGGGTGTACTACGTCGGAATATATGAAGCTTGATGAATTCACAGTGTTTTATGACGCGTATTTTAGCACTGTCAGAGGCGTTGCCGAATATATTCTTGGTGATGAGCGCGAATCGATCTCTATTGCTGATTTGACTTTGTGGTATGCCTTTTGTCATCCGGATAAGTTTTTAGGCATGGCGGATTCCGCTGTTAAAGCATATCTTGTGAGAATGGCGCGCACGAGGTCGTACGACGAGCTGCGCCGTCGCCACCGAAATTGCTATACGGATATCTCGCTCATAGAGAATACGCCCTATGAGGCGAGTGATGAAAGCGTTGAAAAGCTGGTTGAAATAAGAGATTTCTGGGACACGGTGCATAGGTGTGTCAGTGCGATGCCCGAAATTTATCGCGATACACTTATCCTCAAGATAACCAAGGGAATGACACTTACCGAGGTTGCACAAACGCTCGGCATACCGTTTGATACCGCAAAAACCAGATGTCGGCGCGGCATAGCATTACTCAAAAGGGCGGTACGCTTGCGTGGGTATAGCAGCCTTTAAGCACTGCGCATTCTTTTAAGCTCGCGGTAGTCTATCAGCTTAATTCCGAGCGAGGATATGAACTCTTTCGTTTTCGCGCCGGAGAAGAGCCTATGCCCCCACACTCGTCTGTGCCACATCGGTGTGATGGACTTTATCTCATCGCACTCTATTGCAGGGTGAATATAGGTTTCATTTACACCATTTTCAAGATGGCGCAACAGCTCGAACATATACTCCCTGTAATTTTCAAACGACTTATCCTGCTCGCCTATCCAATCTCCCGGCACAAGATAGTCTGGGGTTGCTATTTTCTTTTCTCTTGCCATTTTGACGAAAGAGTCGAGAAGCTCGCGAACATCAAGCTCGGATACCTTTATGTCAAGTGTGCCGTTTGAAAATGCGGAAGCGGGCAGCCTTGTCGGAAAACGAAATGGCAGATCATATCTTTGTGCTATGTCAAGCGTCAATTTAAGAAGCGAAAAATCGCCCGTCGCCACGCCGTACAGCGATCCCATGTGATTGTCCATGTGAGAGGGGGTTACCCCGTACCCGTGTAACGTTTTTATCTGCGCTACAAGCTCGCGCTCGACC
>JAZOWT010000012.1:0-2846 GCA_045659365.1 Eubacteriales bacterium
GTCGCAGAGCTTTTGGTCGCTGTGAGGCTGTTAAGAGCGAAGAAGATATCGGAGCTTGTACTATTGTTGTTATGAAGCTCGACAGCGATGGTGTTGACACCCTCAACGAGAACGCCGGAAAGCTGAGCCGAGTCAAGCCAGAAGGACTTATCTGCGGCGGTGTGATTTGCATAATAGATGTTGGTGCTTGATGCCTCCGAAGGAACAGACAAGCGAGAGTCGGAGACGAGCTTGCCGTTTATGTAAACGAGAGTAGCATCATCAGCAAACATCTCGAAGGCGAGATTGCTTACGGACGACGCGTTGGTAACGTTAAAGGTCGTACGGAAAAAGTAGGTATGGATCGCATCACCGTTATCGTAGTAGTGGTCGAGCAGGACGGTAGGCTTACCAAACGTTTCGACACTTCCGATCGCGCCATTCTTGGCGCCGAATTTACCTGCGGCACGCTTCCACGAGCTATCGTTAAAGCCGGGTTCGGTCCAGGCGGTGAGCGAGGAGAGGCCTGCGGCAGGGTCGGTGCCGTCCTCAAGATAACGCCACTCTGTTGACAGGTCAATCAGAGTGTCAGAGCTGTCGGCACTTGTGTTGATGCAAAAAAGAGTGACCAAGAGCATCAATACGAGTGAAAAAGCAATGATTTTTGATTTGGTTTTCATATATTTCCTCCAAAATTAATTTGACACGGGTATGGTTTTAGGGCTTTTTTCGACCAAGAAAAAGTACGGTGATGTGGGAGAGTTGAGAATGCGAAACTCAGACGGACAGATGCGGTATTTAGAGAGAGTTGCGAAATACTCGCGGAGCATTTCCCCCTCCAATGCGCCCTCCTCGTGACCGGGATATATGGCTACGATAAGCACACCGTCAGGAGCGAGGAGATCTATTGCTGCCTCGACTGCGGGCATTGTAGTTTCGCGCATTGTGGTAACTGCTTTTTTACCGCTGCCGGGAAGATAACCAAGGTTGAACATACCCGCCTTTATGGGGCCTTCAACGAACTCTTTAACTCTGTGATGAGAGGCGCAGATAAGGGTGTAGTTCTCGGGAGCAGATTCGCTTTTCAAAAAGCGCTCGGTGGACTCGAGTGCAAGGGGCTGTATGTCAAAGGCATATACCCTGCCCGACTCACCCACGGTGCGTGATAGAAAGAGAGTGTCGTTACCGTTGCCCATTGTGAAATCAACGGCGGTATCACCCTCGGAGAGGTGCTGTAATATAAAGTATTTATGAAGCTCTTTTAAATCTACCATTTCAGTTATCCTTTGCGTGCGAGTTGGGTGTTACGAATGCGGTATAGTTGGTTTTATAGATAACGAAGCCGGGCTTGGAGCCGGAGGGCTTCTTCACGTTTTTCACCTTAGTATAGTCCACCGCCACGGGTGCGCCGGAGGCCTTGGAATAGTATGCGGCAATCTCGGCAGCCTCGGTGTAGTCCTGTTCACCGGGCTCTTCCCCATCGGTTACGAGTATGACGTGCGAGCCGGGTATATCCTTTACGTGGAACCAGATATCGTCCTTTGCCGCAAGCTTAAAGGTGAGGTGGTCGTTTTGTATATTATTTCTGCCGACAAGAACCGGATATCCACCGCTTGTCGAGAGCTCGATAGGCTTAAGCTTGATCTTCTTTCCGGGGCGGTAATCCTTCATTTTTGAGGAATAGCCGGAGCGGTAAAGCTCCTCACGTAGCTCGGCAAGATCGTCCTCGCACTCTGCCTTATCAAGAAAGGCGCGTACAGTATCAAGGTATACGAGCTCTGCCTCCCAGCGGGCTATTTGCTCGGTCAGGACGGACTTGGCGGTTTTGGATTTGTTGTAAAGCTTATAAAGTCTTTGGGCATTTTGTGCCGGTGAAAGACGGGTATCAAGCTGAATTTCGATCTCGGGACATTCGGGATCGTAATAGTCAACACAGTTGAATGATGCCATACCGCGCTTGATCTGATAGATGTTGGCAGTGATGAGGTCGGCCTGGTGCTTATAGATCTCACCGTTTTCACTGTCGCGTAGCGCTTCGCGCTGAATTGCGAGCTTGCGCTCGGTTCTGGCAACGGCATTATTTAAAAGCGTAAACAAGTCATGGGCGCGCTGACGGATGCGCTCAATTCTATCCTTTTCCGCAAAGTAGAGATCAAAAAGCTCGCGCAGGGTGTCAAAGTGAACGAGGGTGACTCCGGAGCCGAGATAGGTGATATCCATATACGAATAGTCGACAGGCTTTCCGGTGCCGTCAATAGCAACAGTGGGGGTGTAATCGTGGTTCAAAAGTAGTGTCTGCCACTCAGAAACCACCTGCCAGAAGCGGTCCGGATCGATGGCACGAACAGGAACGTCAAGGCTACCGGTGGTACGCCAGACAAGTTCACGCGCAATCTGGGTAGCGATGCCGGAATAGGTGGAGGTGATGAACTTTTCACCCGAGCGCTCGGAGGGAAACTCGGCAAGCTTCTGCATAAACAGTTCCCTGTCAATGACGAGAGGGGAGAGTTTATTTTGCTGGTCGGGGAATGTATATTTCATGCCGGGAAGCACCTGACGTACGGTGCTGGCGGCAAAGTCGATCATTTTGAGGGCGGTGATAATTTTATCGTCCTTGTCAAGCACGATGAGGTTTGCATACTTACCCATTATCTCACAGACAAGCTTCTTCTCAGTCGGGAAGCCCATCTCGTCATAGCATGCAAGACGGAAATGCGCGATACGGTCAAAGCCGGGCTGGGAAACGTCAACGATGCGAGCACCGATAAGGTGCTTGCGCAGGAACATACAGAACATAGGTGCCTTAAGAGGATTTTCCTTTGCCTTATCGGAAAGCTGAAGCCTCGGGGCATTAGGGCCGACGTTGA
>JAZOWT010000013.1:0-15683 GCA_045659365.1 Eubacteriales bacterium
ATGCAAATAAAAGGTAGCGCAAAATGTTTTTGTGTCAAAGGCTCCCTTGTGTAAAGGGAGCTGTCGCAAAGCGACTGAGGGATTGTTTGGAAGGCTTTTCGCTTATTACAATCCCTCCGTCATTTTCCTTAGAAAATGCCACCTCCCTTTACACAAGGGAGGCTTTGGTTTAATCCCGCTTCTGCGGGGTGTACGTAGCAAAAGCATGGCTGACAGGCCAATCTAAAACGCACTTGTGCGTCGCCAGTAACATTTAGGGTTTTACCCGAAAATGAAATACCCCCGGTTTGACCGGGGGATTTTTATTGCCGTTTTTTGTAGGGACAGGCGTCCTCGACTGTCCGTCTCGGTTCTTTGTTCCCGATTTTTCCTCTTGACATATACCCCCAGGGAGTATATAATATAGATAAGGATTTAGAACTGAAAACAGAGGTAATTGCGAATGAGTGAATGTCCGATGTGCAAAACTAAAAAGAGAGATGAGGCGGAGTACAAAAGCCTTATGAACCGCCTTTCACGTATTGAGGGGCAGGTGCGCGGTGTTCGTGGTATGCTTGAGCGCGATGCCTATTGCATAGATATAATTACGCAGGTTGCGGCAATAAATGCGGCACTCGGCGCGTTCAACAAGGAGCTTTTATCCAGTCATATAAGGACGTGTGTTTCCGATGATATAAAGGCGGGAAACAACGAAACGGTGGACGAGCTTCTTCTTACTCTCACCAAGCTGATCAAGTGATTTTGAGGTCAAACAATGAAGCAATATAATGTTACCGGTATGAGCTGTGCCGCCTGCTCTGCCAGGGTTGAAAAGGCGGTTTCGGGTGTCGACGGTGTCAGTGCCTGCTCGGTCAACCTACTCACAAACTCGATGACTGTCGAGGGTGGTGACGAGGGCGCGATAATCGCGGCGGTAGTGAATGCCGGCTATGGCGCGAGCCCCAAGGGTGTGAAGCGTGATGAGGGAGAGGACGAGCTTGACCGTTCTCTAAAAGCAGAAAGAAATAATATGATCATGCGTCTTGTGTGGTCGCTCGTGTTTATGCTCCCTCTGATGTATATATCGATGGGCCACGTTATGTGGGGGTGGCCGCTTCCTTTAGTGCTTTCGGGTTATCCGCTTGTCATCGTGCTAGTCGAGTTTTTGCTTGCAACTGCCGTTCTGGTGGTTAATCAGAAGTTCTTTATAAACGGTTTTAAGGGAGCTATAAAGGGCGCTCCCAATATGGACACCTTGGTGGCTCTTGGCTCGGGCGCATCCTATGTGTGGAGCGTATATTTGATATACGTTATGGCGATTTCGGTGACAAACGGTAATTATATCGAGTATCGCCACTATTTACACCAGATGTATTTCGAGTCCGCGGCAATGATACTCACACTTATCACCGTCGGCAAGCTTCTTGAGTCGATCGCAAAGGGCAAAACCACAAGTGCGATCAAGGGATTGATGAAGCTTACGCCTAAGACCGCTACCGTCATAAGGGACGGCAAGGAAGCCGTAATTTTATCAAAAGAAGTTACACGGGGTGATATATTCGTAGTAAAACCCGGCGAATCGGTGCCGGTTGACGGCATTGTTATAGATGGTGTTAGCTCTGTTGACGAGTCTGCGCTTACGGGCGAGAGCATGCCTGTGGAAAAGAGTGCGGGTGCGAGTATATACGCGGGCACCACTAACACCACCGGATACCTTAAATGTGAGGCGGTCAAGGTTGGCGAGGATACCACGATGGCCGGCATCGTAAAGCTGGTGTCGGATGCCGCCGCAACCAAGGCTCCGATAGCGAAGGTGGCAGACCGTGTCGCGGGAATCTTTGTTCCTGCCGTTCTTTTGATCGCTTTTGTGACTACTGTAATTTGGATTTTTGTAAACAATAGTTTGGGTTATGCACTTGAGCGAGGCATATCTGTGCTTGTTATCAGCTGTCCTTGTGCGCTAGGTCTCGCAACTCCCGTTGCGATAATGGTAGGTAGCGGAATCGGTGCGCGTGGCGGTGCGCTTTTCAAGAGTGCTACGGCACTCGAGCTGCTTGGTAAATGTAAGACCGTTGTTCTTGATAAGACGGGAACCTTGACTAACGGCACACCTGAGGTTACTGACGTAATCTCCCTCGGCACCGATGTGAATGAGCTTGTGTGCATCGCCTACTCGGTAGAGAAAATGAGTGAGCACCCTCTTGCGGGAGCGATCGTCAGATACGCAGAGGCGCGCGGTACTGATGCTCTTGAGGTAAAGAATTTTTCTGCAATTGTCGGCAGTGGTGTTGAGTGCGTTGATGCCGCCACCGGTGAGCGACTACTGGGTGTAAGTTATCAGTATGCAAGCCGTTCGGTGGACCTTTCGGAACGCGCAAACGAAATATATGAGGCCCTGGCGGGCGAGGGAAAAACTCCGCTCGTGTTTATCAAGGGTGAAACTGCTCTTGGCATAATAGCGGTAGCCGATACACTCAAGGACGATGCTGTCGATGCTATTTCTCAGCTTCGCGCACTTGGTGTGCGCACTGTAATGTTGACCGGTGACAATGAGGTTACGGCGCGTGCGATTGCCGACCGCCTGGGCGGTATAGAGTTCATCGCAGGTGTTTTGCCCGACGGTAAGGATGAGGTAGTGCGCGAGCTTTCCTGTGACGGACGTGTTGCGATGGTGGGTGACGGTATAAACGATGCGCCTGCCTTGGTTCGCGCCGACGTTGGAATTGCGATCGGAAACGGCACCGACATTGCGATCGATTCGGCAGACGTTGTACTGATGCGCCCGACTCTTTCTCAGCTTCCCGCTGCTATTCGTTTAAGCCGTGCAACGCTCGGTGTGATTCATCAGAATCTGTTTTGGGCGTTCATTTATAACACTCTTGGAATACCTCTTGCCGCAGGCGCTTTTATCCATCTTTTTGGTTGGGAACTGACACCTATGTTTGGTGCGGCTGCGATGAGTCTGTCAAGCTTTTGTGTTGTAACGAATGCTTTGAGGCTCAATTTAAAGCAGATCTTCAAAAAGCGCACAGCAGAGTGTGTAAATGTGGAAAAATATGATAAAACAAACAATTATACCATAAAGGAACAGGAAAAAATGGAAAAAATCATTAAGGTTGAGGGCATGATGTGTCCTCATTGCGAGGCTCACGTTAAGTCCGCGCTCGAGGCTATCGACGGTGTTGAGAGTGCGGTAGCAAGCTTTAAGGAAGGTAAGGTTACAGTTGCTCTTTCTACACCTGTTGACGACAAGGTTCTTGCCGATACCATCACGGCGCAGGGCTATACTGTCGTTGGCTAAAAACAAAAAAATGCGAAAGCACGGACTTTTTAACGGTCCGTGCTTTTGTACTGCAATTACGTCTTCACCTGAATACTTGCATAAAAACAAACACTCCTGAATGCTTAATTGCACTCGGGAGTGTTTTGTGTTTTATAAATGCTTTTTCAGGAATGCGCGGATTCTGCCGCCCTTCTTGAAAACAATCATACCCATCTTGTATACTATGGGGTTGAAGAGTATCTTCTTCTTGAGCGGGCGTACTTCCTTGGGGATGATCTTTCCGCCGCTCTTCGTTAATTCAACGCGAACGCTTTGCTCGGTCTCCGTGAACGTGAGTGAGGCTTTGACGTATTTTCCGTTCTTGCTTGCCCTTACAGTCTTTTCGCTATTGCGCCAGATTGCAAGCAGTGCATCGTCGACCTCCTCGAAGTTGTCGGCTAGGACCTTGTTTTTGGAATATGCCGATCCGTCGTGGAAGCGGGATTTATCGAGCCTGTCGGTTCGGTAGCGCTCTTTGATCATGCCGTAAAGCTCGACGTACCCGTTCTTCTTCGCATACGAATAGTGGGTGCGCGACATTACAAGCTCCCATGCGCGTAGGTTTTGAATCATCTCATCTTCGCCATCAAGCCCGGCCACTCCATCGCGCATTATTCCAAGCGTTGTGGTAGTAAAATAAATGTGTGTGCGGAGCTTCTCCTCGGAGGTCACGTTCACCGTCTGAGAGTCGTGAATTCGGTAGAAGTAGTACCCCGTGTGAACATTTATGAGCTTTTTTGCACGTCTGAATGCGAAAAAGTTGATCAGAGCATCCTCGGAATAGTTGTATCTTGCATCGCCGCACGCCTTTTCGGCCTCGCCGATCGCCTCAAGCATTCCCGCTTTAAGAATGGGGGCGGCGTATATCTTGTTCCAAAGCACGTAGTATGAGTGCTCGCGGCCTCTTTGTGCGGTGAATGTCAGAAGAACGTCCTTGCCACTTTTGTCTATATTTGTAGATATAGTGCTATCACCCATGCAACAGTATCTTGCTCTTTGAGAGTGAAATGCCCAGTCGTTGATAACGATATCGGCGCCGGTGCGCTCTGCGGCGAGGAGCATTGGCAGGTGATAGTTGTACGAAACGGTGTCGTCACTGTCACAAAAGGTTATAAAATCTCCACCTGCAAGAGTTACTCCAAGTGCGCGCGCCTTGAAAATGCCTTGATTTTCGGTTTTGGTATAGGTTATTGCGGGATATTTTGCGATGACGTCACTGTAATCAAGCGTCGAGCCGTCATCCACCACTACGATCTCATATGAGATATCCCTGCGTCCGCAGATCGCTGTGGCAGAAAGGGTGGAGCTTGTCAGACTTTTAAGACAGGTGTCAAAATATCCCTTATCCGTGTTATACACGCATATAACGATTGAAAGCTTCATTTTAGTTTATCCTTAAGTATTGTCCTGACTGTCTGTAAGGGCGATATCCTTGATCACCTCACCGGCAATTATCAGGCCGACAACGGAGGGGACAAACGCGATACTGCCGGGCGCGTGACGTCCGTCACCGTTCACGGTGCGCTTGATGGGCTCTTCCTTGGAAAAGACCACCTTAAGCTTTTTCACGCCTCTTTTTTTGAGCTCGGTGCGCATAACACGTGCAAGCGGGCAGACCGACGTTTTGTATATGTCGGCAACCTCAAAGCGCGTGGGGTCAAGCTTGTTTCCTGCGCCCATTGAGGAGATTATCTTAACACCCGCCGCCTGAGCGCGTACGATAAGCTCTATTTTGGCGGATACCGTGTCTATGGCGTCGATAATGTAGTCGTATTTTGTAAGGTCAAAATCATTCGCGTTGTCCACAGAAAAGAATGAACGTATAGCATTTATTTTGACCATACTGTTGATGGAGAGCGCTCGCTCGCGGCAGGCATCTACCTTGTATTTACCCACCGTATCCTCGGTTGCGATGATCTGACGGTTAATGTTTGACTCGGATACTGTGTCAAAATCAATAACGTCGATCTCTCCGACACCCGAGCGTACAAGCGCCTCAAACGCGTATCCACCAACACCGCCAACACCGAAAATTGCGACACGGGTAGCGGCTAACCTATCCATCGCTTCCTTACCGAGCATCAGCTCTGTGCGGCTAAAATGCTCACTATTGTTTACATTCATATTAAAATTCGCCTCTTGCGATAGCCTTTATGAGATTAAAATCGTTATCAACGATTATGAAGTCGGCATCATAGCCGATCTCGATCTTACCCTTGTTGAGTCCCATCATTTTTGCAGGGTTTTCGGATGCCATCTTAACTGCATCCTCAACGCTTACACCAAACGAGATAGCCTTTTTAACACATCCGAAAAGGGAAGTGGTGGAGCCGGCAAGAGCGCCGTTCTCCATTCTTGCGGTGCCGTCCTTTACAGTCATGACCATACCGCCGAACATATAAGATCCGTCCTCAAGCGCGGTGCCTCTTATCGAGTCGCTTACAAGAACTATTCTGTCCGTGCCCATGGTTTTTATGAGAAGTCTTATTGCCGCGGGGTGAATGTGTACACCGTCACAGATGACCTCGCAATAAACTCCGTCGGAGTCGGATGCCGCACCGATAGGTCCGGGAGCGCGGTGGTGAATGCCGGGCATCGCGTTGTAGGTGTGTGTAAGGCTGGTTGCACCTGCTTCAATGGCCTTTATGCAGGTATCGTAGTCCGCATCGGTGTGTCCGATCGAGATCTGCGCGGGGCATTCCTTTATAAATTCGATTGCGCCCTCTGCCTCGGGTGCGAGAGTAACTCTCTTGATGTTCTTGCAGGAATTAAAGAAGTCCATGGTAGGTGCAAGAATGTATTCGGGGTTCTGAGCACCTCTGTATTTTTCATTGATGAACGGGCCCTCCATGTGGAAGCCGGGGATATTTGCACCGTGTCCGAGATCGATATCAAGCGCAGTGGCCGCCGCAACGTCCTCCCGGCCCATAGTCATGGTAGTGGGGTACCAGGTGGTAATGCCCTGTGCAAGCTCCCAGTCTGCCATCTCGCCAAGCTTCTGGGCATCCATAACGTCAAGTCCGATACAGCCGTGGCTGTGTGTGTCGATAAGTCCGGGGAAAATTCTGGCGCCGCCAAAGTCAACCCCCTCACCGTCGATAGCACCGATTGCGGCTATTTTGCCGTTTTCGACGCCGATATCACATATGTTGCCATACAAATTTACATTTTTGATTATCTTCATAGAATAGGCTCCTGGCTTTTTTATGTTCATTATAAACCAAACTGCTCGAAAAGTCAATAAAGCTATTGAATTTGGAGGGCTTTTGTGATAAAATGTAGTCAACAAAAGAAAGGACCTTCAGACTATGCTTTCTAAAGTGTACACCTGTGGCGTGTTTGGTATAGACGGATACGAGGTAACCGTTGAGTGCAGCTCGTGGGACAGAATCCCCAAATTTGATCTTGTCGGCTTACCTGATGCGGCAGTAAAGGAGGCTAAAAACAGAGTTCAGTCGGCTTGTGAGAATTCAGGAATTCCGTTTCCGTCGCTTGATATAATGGTGAACCTTGCCCCTGCCGATGTGAAAAAAGAGGGAAGTGCTTACGACCTTGCGATAATCATCGCCATACTCCAGAGCGATGGCAAGATTCCGCGTTCGCTCGACCTGGCGGACAAGTGCTTTGTAGGTGAGCTTTCTCTTTCCGGAGAGGTTCGTGCTGTGGGCGGAATATTGCCTATGACACTCTCTGCACGTGATAGCGGCCGCAAGGAAATCTACGTCCCCGAGGCTAATGCCGAGGAGGCTGCGGTCGTGGACGGAATTACCGTGTACGGAGTACGTGATCTGCGCTCGCTGGTTGAGGCTTTAAAGGGGAAAATAAAGCTTGAAAGTACCAAAAAATCGGTGACGTCGTTCTGTTTTTCGGGACAATCGCTCGGAATTGACTTCGCTGACGTACGTGGACAGCTTAAGGCAAAGAGAGCACTTGAGATTGCCGCGGCAGGCGGACATAATGTGCTTATGATAGGCCCTCCCGGTGCGGGAAAATCGATGCTTGCAAAGCGTCTGCCTACCATACTCCCCGATTTGACGTTTGATGAAGCGCTTGAAACGACCAAGATACATTCGGTGACCGGTAACCTCAAGGGTAATCTGGTAACATCGCGACCGTTCCGTTCACCTCATCACACGGTAAGCTCTGTCGGTCTTGTCGGCGGTGGCACAACTCCCCGTCCCGGAGAAATTTCGCTTGCACATAACGGCGTACTTTTTCTTGACGAGCTTCCTGAATTTTCAAAGGTAGCAACCGAGGCCCTGCGTCAGCCTCTTGAGGATGGCACCGTAACCGTTACGCGCGCTGTCGCAAAGGTGACTTATCCGGCATCGTTTATGCTTGTTTGCGCGATGAATCCCTGCAAATGCGGATATTTCGGTGATTCTACCAGAAACTGCACCTGCACACCCGTTGCGCGCCAGAAATACCTTGAAAAGGTAAGCGGCCCTTTGCTTGACAGAATTGATATTGAGATAGAGTTGCCCGCTGTTTCGTATGACGAAATATCCGGCAACACCGCACCCGGCGAGCCGTCGTCTGCTATAAGACAGAGAGTCAATGATGCTCGTGCATTTTCAAATGCCAGACTTGAGCGCGGCGGTGATAAGCCAGGTACACCAAATGCCAAAATGACACCCGACATGCTGCACAGATATTGTTCCCTTGATAAGGAAGCAGAGGAGCTTATGCGAGATGCATTTTCTGCGCTCGGACTCTCGGCGCGCGGACACGACAGAGTGCTTCGCGTAGCCAGAACGATTGCCGACCTTGACGGAGAGGAAACCATCAGCGCGGACCACATTGCTGAGGCCATAATGTACCGTTCACTGGACAGAAAATACTGGCGCAGATGATTTATGGGTAAAAATACACAAAAACGGAGGAGTGTTTTTATACACTCCCCCTTTTTATATTTGTATAAAAGTGAGAAAAAAATAGTCAGAATATCCAAACATTGAAAAACTCATTGAAAAATAATAAAGGGAGTGATATAATTGAACCACTTAAAATATAAAATTTTTGAGGAGAAAATTCAAAGGAGAACACAATGAAAAACTTGAAAAAAATTCTCATTGCTTTGGCAGTTGTTGCTGTGATCGTTTCCTCTTTGGCGCTTATCGTAGGTGCTGAGGGCGAGTATAGCGGCACTCTCAAGAAGCTGTATGACACTTATGCAAGTGTTGAAGGCGCTGCCACTGCACAGGAACAGGCAAAAGTCCTTGCAGACACTTATAAGTATCTGGAAGGTAATCCCGTTGATCCGGAGTCTACTTACACTGTAACTGTCGGTGAGGGCGATGAAGCCACCACAACAACCTATACCTATGATCAGGTTCTTGCCCTCATGGGTGCAAAGAGCGTAGAGATCGGTGAGGCTTTGTACACTGAGTTGACTGCCGCTGGAACTTCTGAAGGCAGATTTGCAGCAGCCCAGGTGCTTCTTGCTCACATCAAAGATTGTCCTGCAGAAGAGACTGATGGCTTTACAGCACTTGTTGAAAAGGCTCAGGCAAAGAACGTTGAGGTCGTTGCCGAGCAGTACGATGTTGCAATCGCTATCGATGATCCCTCTGTAGCGAAGACCTACGCGGTTGTTATTTACAATCACATTAACAATTATCCTATTGATGAGACCGCTAATGCAGACCTTCTTGCAAACGTCAAGGCTCTTATCTGCACTGTTGCTGAGCAGCTTTACGTTCAGTGGAGCGCGATCACCGCTGATCACGTTGACGATACGGCTGACGGCTTGTGTGATGTATGTGGTGCTGATCCCACCCAGGGCACCTGCACAGACGGTGAAGAGCACGTTGATACTGCCGGCAAGGCAGATGGAAAGTGTGACGTGTGCGACAAGGCTGTAACCGATTCTGCCGCTGACCACTACCACAAGCGCTACAACGGTATCTACTCTGCGAAGTACTACATCGCACAGGTAGGTTACCTTGTTAATAATGTCGTTGTATCCAGCAATACCGATGCTGAGAAGAATGCCGCTAACGCTATTGTAAACGCATGCAAGCAGATGGATGCTGAGATGACCGAAAAGCAGGTAGAGCTTGATTCCAAGGCTTCCTTTGATACATACGATCTTGGTGGCCCCTACTCAGCTTTCGACTGCGAGAACACCATGTTCAAGACCTTTAATGGTAACGCATCCTTCTACTCTACCGCTGCTACTGATATTTATGGCAACAAGTATCAGAGCCTTCACTACGGCTCTCCTGCTGTTCACTTTTACGTTGAGCCTGATATCGGAACCAAGCAGGATGCATACAAGCTCGGTATGATAATCGAGTGGGATCAGCTTTTCGGTGATGATTTCACTTCCAGCGAGTACGTTGCACGTCAGGCCAGCGTTGACATGGTAAACTTATTTACACTTACGAACAATAACGGCGTTATCACCGTGAAGAACAGCATCAACACCGCCAAGCAGGTCAGTGTTCCTTCCGCTTCCAACACCACAGCGGTCGTACCTAACGTATGGGCACACTTCACTCTTACCTATAACAATGATACTCGCGTAGGTAAGCTTTACATTAACTACGAGTACGTTTGTGATATCGCATACCATCAGACCGCTATTTTCGGTGGTCTTCGTATGGGTAAGAGCGTTGTTAACCAGACACACGGTTATGACAACTTCACTGTTATAAACGGTACTGAGTATCGTATCCACGATAAGTTTGAAAAGATGACCGATGCGGAGAAGTTCATATACTTCGTTGAAGAGGTAGTTAACGAAAACAACGCTAGCCTCACCCGCAACGATGCATATAAGAGAGCAAGAGTTCTTTATGGCGATGTTAAGGCAGCTTGTGAAAAGGACAATGTTCTTATGAACAAGTGCAAGGATGCTCTTGAAAAGTATGAAGGCATTGTTTATGATACAGATATCAAGAAGCCCGCTATGGAGCAGAACCTCAGTATTCTTACCGATAAGGTTAACGCTCTTCTCGAGATCGGTAAGGCATTGACATCTGAAACTACCGCTGACGCTCAGCTTGCAATTGATGAGATTAACGCATTCATCTCTGTAAACGGTGAGCTTATCAACAAGGGTGACACCAGTGAGGGTGGTTACCAGGATCTTATGGCCGACATTAACACCGTTAAGACTAACCTTGTTAAGATCGAGAACGTTATCGCGTTTGTAGATGCTCTTACCAAATTTGAAAGAGCAAGCACCTACACCTCTATGACCAAGTATGCTGAGATCGCAAACTCAGTTTATGTGATCGCAGGCTACGACGTTGAAGAGAATGCTAACTACATTAAGAACGACCCTGTTGTTCAGACCTTTGAAAAGAAGATCAATCCCGAGCTTGAGCCCGAGGATGAAAACTATATCTCCCTCTTTGAATATTACGAAACAGTAGCAGCAAAGATTGCTGTACGTTCTCTTTACGAGAATGCTAAGAGAGTTATCTCCTGTATGAACTTCATCACCTCTATGGAGGGATATGAAGCAAATGCCGCATTCTGGACCAAGAACGCAGATTACATCAGCCCCTATGTTAATATCGCGCGCGACATCGTTGTAAACGGTAATTATGATACCACCGTGGCAGGTATCGAGGAAGCAGTTGCTACATTCTACGAGCTTGACGTTTGCTTCTATGAGATTCTCCAGCAGGAGCACATAAAGGTTATTACCGTTGAGCTTGAAAAGTACCTTGCTACCGAGATATACATCGATAAGGTCGGTGTTTGTGCAGTTGTTGAGCAGTATCTTGCAGAAAACGATATCGCAGTTTACAACACCAACATGAGCGCAGAGGTTGCAGCGGCTGTTGCAGACGAGATCGAGCAGCTCAAGGAGCTTATCATTGTTTACGGTGTATACAACGACGAGCTTGAGGCACAGAAGGAGGACTACGAAGCAGTTCTCGCACAGAATACCCAGTACTTCATCAATACCATTAACCATATGACCACAGTGCTTACCTACTCCGAGCTTAAGCCCTTGTTCGAAAAGGCAACCGGATACTACTACAGCACTGACGTTAACAGCGAGGCGGCTGCTGCAGCAGTAGAGAAGTATATCGCATACCGCGAGCAGCTTGCAGCACTTGAGACCAACGGCGCAATCTTCGTAGGCTTCGTTAACGGACTCTACGAGGCACAGGCTCTTACCGGTGTAGAGCGCGAGGATGCTATCTATGCTATACTCGTTGAGTGCGCAGGATACGTTGATCTCGTTGACGAGGGTGTAAGAGGCGTAGCAAATGCTATGGAAAGATACGAGACCGCTCTTGCTTCCTACAATGCAGAGCTTGAGATCGTTAACTCTGACATCAGCGAATCCGCAAAGGTTATCTGCGCGGTTAGAACCGATTACATTTCCAGCATTGTTCTTGCAATTGTAAGAAAGATGTTTGCAAACTAATAAGGGAGGTATATTAATATGAAGAAAAGATTCTCAAAGATAATTGCGCTGCTTCTGACGGTTGCCTCTCTTGTATCCCTGCTCACAGTATTCGCGTGGGCAGAGGATACCACCGGCGAAACCAATGATGACGGCATTACCGCAGACTTCGATGTAAACGAAGACTGGCTCCACTACAGAACATACGAAGACGGCTGGGTGGCTAGCAACGGTGTTTCCTCAGACAACAAGGGTATTCTTCTCGATAAGATTACCTCCGCAGGCCACAAGGCTGAAGTTGATTACGAGGAATCCGCTAACGGCGATTACAACTACTTCGTAAGATTTGAGTACCAGGATCCCGAAAAGGCAAAGAGCGATGAGCCTTATTTCCAGTATAGCTACGGCTCTCGTGTTAAGCTTACCGGCGGTTACACGATCGTAGGTCTTTCCATTAAGGCTGACGACGCGTGTGACATGGGTACTATCATGCACGCAGTACTCGGTAGTAAGACTACCAAGTCTCTGCTTGTAATTGCTAACTCTAAGCTTTACGCATTTAGTGTTGACCCCAAGAACTACATCTGCTCTCTTGCTGACGGTGACTGGTGCGACGTTGATCTCGTGTTCGACTGGAACGACCGTACCAAGTTTAACGTAACTGTATATGCTAACGGTGAGGTTGCAACCACCATCAGCGAGTCCTACGGCACCTCTTCCGGCGACTCCGGTATCCAGAACCTCTTCCTTGGTATGTCCAAGACCACCGATCCCGCAAGGGACGGAATGAGCTACTGCATAGACAACTTCCGTATGTACCAGGATGTTTCCAAGCCCCTCAAGAACCTTGATGAGTACGGCTACGGTATATTCGTTGAAACAAATGCAGAAAAGGTTGTTCCCATCTACAAGAACTCCAGCGATAAGACCGTTGAGCAGATCCTTGCAGAATCTCTTGCGATGAAGCTCGGTGTTCCCTCCGCGCTTGCAAGAAACGAAAAGCTCGATATTTCCAAGTACTTTATCCCCACCGTAGTTAACGGCGAGATCATGGTTGCGCTTGACCTTGTTATCGACTACATGGGTTATCCCAAGTACATTCATGCTGACGGTTCGTCCTACGACATTACCATCGGCGCAGGTAAGACCGCTTATGTAACCGTAGGTCTTGACACCGCTACCGTTAACGGTAAGCTTGTTGACCTCGCAGTTGCTCCCGGTGTTGCCAAGAATGCTGACGGAGAGAACGTTATCGTTATCTCTATGAATGATATCCCCAACATCTTCCCTGACTGGAGCGTTACCTACGACGACATGGGTCTTATCATCGTGTATGAGAAGATCGAGAAGGAGGGTGTTGATGCAGATAAGCTTATCTCCAGAGATACCAACCTCGATGCACTTCTTAACATCATGAAGGACTTCGTATTTGATACCTCCGTTGAGAAGGATGCTGATAAGGCTTACACTGCTACCGGTGAGAGCGTTTACTCAGCAGTTAATGCAAACACCAACGGCTTCGAGCATCCCTACATCTTCGCAGATCAGGCAACGTTCGATAGCCTTAGCAAAAACTACGATCCCGACGATAACACCACTGCACTTAACGTTTACATCAACAACATCGTTGCAGATGCAGACACTTATTACGATGACGTAGTAGATACTATCGCGGCTGACGGTACCGTAACCTTTAAGCCCGGCAAGACTCCTGTTAACGTATATCAGGACGGCTTGTATCCCAATTACGATCTTAACCCCGAGGATCCCACCATCGCAGACTCTGACGACGGTTACAATCCTAACAACAATGCTCTTTACGAGATCGAGAAGATCACCGCAAACCTTGTAAACCTTGCATTCGCATATCAGATGACCGGCGATGCAAAGTATGCTTACCTTGCATACGCAGTATCCATCGCTCTTGGTGAGTGGGTACACTGGGCTCCCGGTTACTTCATCAACTGTGCAAATGCAGCATCCGACTTCGCAGTTTCTTACGACTGGCTCTACAACGCATACGTTGAGCTTCTCGGTGAGGATTCTGTAAAGACTCTTGCTACTATCATCTACAACCAGGCTATCGTTCACGGATACAACTCCGTAACCGGTGAGTTCTGTAAGTTCCCCAGAGGCTCCGGTCACGGTGACAAGTGGAGCACTCGTACCGACAGCTGGAACGCAATCTGTTCCTCCGGTATGATCATCGCTTCCATGGCTATCATGGAGTTCACCGGTGAGGATAACCTCAACTGTGCTGATCAGGTTGCATACCTTGTAGGTAACTGCATGATCAACCTTGCTGACTACGGTCTTGACCAGTACGCTCCCGACGGCTCTTACATCGAGTCTGTTACCTACTGGGCAAACGGCACCAACGCATTCATGAAGCTCGTTATGGCGCTTCAGTCTGCATCCGGCGACGACTTCGGCTTCAAGGATACTTGGGGCATTGATAAGACCTTCTACTTCGCTTGCTATATCGAGAACTCGAACGGCGAGGCATGGAACTATCACGAGGACGGCGTAGGCAGCATTATCGACGGTGACGTTCTTACCGTTGATACTCAGATGTTCAACTTCGCTGCACAGCTCCTTGGTGATGCAAACCTTGCGGCTATCCGCCAGGCACAGATCACAAAGGGCAAGGAAGCTACCATATTTGACATTCTCTTCTATCCCACCGAGCCTATCGGTGAGGCACCTGAGCTTAAGCTTGACTACTACATGGAGGGCATTGATGCCTTCGTATCCAGAGATAGCTGGGAAAACGGCGCGCTTTACGTAGGTATCATGGGTGGCACCAACGCTTACTCTCCCTACGGTGAGGGCAGCGGTGAAGAGTACTACGGCCAGATGGACTCCGGTAACTTCATTTACCAGAACAACGGTGTTAACTGGATCACAGACCTTGGTAGTGAATACTACACCTCCGCTGATTACTTCAGCGCAACCAGATACTACTATTACAGAAACAGCGGTGAGGGTAACAACGTTGTAGTTCTCACCTCTGCAAAGGCTGAGGTTCCCCTTGGACAGGTAGGAACCGGCTCCGGTGATATGTACGAGACCTACGTTGATCCCAACGGCAAGGGCAGCTACGCTATCATCAACAACTCTAACGTTTACGGCTCTTACTCTCAGGCTGCATACCGTGGTATGCTTGTTACCAACGACAGAAAGACCGTAGTTATCCAGGACGAGATTTCTCTTACCGGCCCCGGCGACCTTACTTGGATCGCTCATACCGAGGCTGAGATAGTAGCAGCTGAGGGCAAGGTTGCTTACCTTGCAGCACAGGCTGAGGACGGTAGCACTCTCTACATCCGTGCAACTCTCGTTACCTCTCTTACCTCTCTTGTATTCCAGAGTGTAGGACTTAACGGCGACAAGATCCTTAGCAACAGAAACAACATAGCTGCTGATGGCCGTTCTCTTGACGGTATCTCCAGACTCGTTATCGAGGCTAAGAACGTAATGACCGCTCAGTTCGCAGTTGTATTCGAGGAGCTCGAGTACTACGGTGCAGACACTGAGGTTGGCTACGAGTGGATCGACCTTAACAACTGGAATTCCTCCGCTTTCACTGAGGAGACCGTTGAGGACACCACCGCAAGACGTGGTACTGCGATCAAGCGTAACATCTCTTCCAAGACCACTGAGGCTTCTGTTTACATGGATGACGGTATCGCATTTACCGACTTCATCGTAGACTTCTACATTCTTCTTGCTGACGTTAAGTACGTTCTTAAGGCATTCTACATCAGAGATGAGAACAGCTTCTCTGCAAGTGAGGAGGACCTTCTTGAGGCTTATGAGGAGTATCTTGATTACGAGTCTCGTTACAACACCTTCGCAGGTCTTGCTAACAAGACAAACCAGGAGATGCTCGATTACGTAGACGTACTCGCAGGCTTCTAAGTTAAAAACAAAACCAAAATCCCGTGGGCCAAGAGGACACGGGATTTTTTCGTTCTATGACAAACAAAAAAAAAAAAAGGGGAGGACGCG
>JAZOWT010000014.1:0-3335 GCA_045659365.1 Eubacteriales bacterium
CGGAACCATATACCTGCCTTTGCGCCCTTTTCATGTATCATATCCGCGGTTTCGGACATTGAGCCGAAGCGGTCATTTGCCATCCATGGGCCGCCGATATACGCCCCCTTGTCGTAGGTGCGGTTAAGCTGCCATCCGTCGTCGATTATCATATAGGGGCGGTGCTTGGTGCCGTTGCACATTTCAAGCAGGTAATCGGTTTCGGTGGATATTGTATCCTTGGAAATGTGTCCGTATGCCCAATACCAATTGTTTACGCCGAATATGGGCTCGCCGGGAAGCACGGGAGAGTCACAGAGCATTGCGGAAAAGCGTTTGGCAAGCTTATAGGGATCCTCCCCCTCCTCACCGAAAAGCTCAACAACCTCGCAGGCGGTGATCGGCGCTTTAAGGTCGGTGCCGGCATTACCCGAGCAGAGGTTCATAAACAGGGTTACTCCATGTGTATCCACCTGCCAGAAGGCGAAGCAGTCAGCACCGGTCTTGACACCGTAGCAGGCAATACGATCGCCGGACTTTACAAAGCAGAACCACGCAAGCGCACGTCCGGGCATTACCGAGCGCCACTCGAGGTATGCGCCCTCGCTTGAGCGCTCCCATTGGTCGCCATAGACCTTATCAACGTGCGAAAGGTCACCGCGGAAGCGGAGCTTAAGATACTTAACCGGTGAGCCGGATGGATATACAATAACCTTTGCAGAGAGGTCGGATACGACATAGTCGTATTGTACGTCACAGGCGGCAGTTGCTGCCTCTTCAAATCGATAACAGGTTGCCTCGGTTGCGCCAAAGGCGTTATCTGGAGCACGAAGAACAGAAACAAATTTTTTCATATATCACTCCTTCTTGCAAATTCCTGTAATTTCATATTATCACAAACAACAACAAAAGTCCACACTTTTATTAAATATTGTTGACAAAATGCGCGCGTGGTGTTAAAATGAGTTATCTACATTCGGGAGGTAGCTATGAAATACGATATTGCGGCATATATATGGCCGGCTTACACAGGCGACGAGCCGAGAACGAGAATGTTTTGGCGCGAGGGACTTGGAGAGTGGCAAAGCGTTAAGAACGTGAAGGAAAATTCCACCGCCAAGCGCGATTGGTATGAGACCTGGAAGGACAGACAGCCTATTTGGGGATACCAGAACGAGGCTGACCCCGAGGTTATGGAAATGCAGATAGACTGTGCATTAAAGCACGGTGTAAACGTATTTATATACGACTGGTACTGGTTCGACAACCGCCCTTTCCTTGAAAACTGTCTGAACGACGGCTTCCTTAAGGCTAAGAACGTTGATGAGATGCAGTTTTACATAATGTGGGCGAACCACAACGCCAACCATCTTTGGAATATTGATCTCTCCGACGATTTCGGTCAGACGGTGATCTGGGAGGGCGGCGTGTCGATGGATATATTCAAGACACTGGTTGAGAGATGGATAAGCAAGTATATGACACATCCGTCGTACTACAAGATCGACGGTTGTCCTGTGTTTATGATCTACGATCTCAAAAACTTTGTAAAGGGTGTTGGCGGCGTTGACAATGCACGTGAGGCACTGGCGTATTTCCGTGAGGAGGTAAAGCGCGCTGGCTTCCCCGATCTACACCTGCAGCTTACCGCGTGGTCGATGAAGGCGGCGAATTACAGCGGTGTTGACGACGGCAACAAGACCAACGTTGAGGAGGCGTTCGAGCTGTTTAATTTTGACAGTGCGAGCCATTATCAGTGGGTGCATTTTGTCGATCCGCGTAAGGATTACAACGAGATACTTCAGCTTGTAAAAGAAGAATATGCGAAGATGGATAACCTCAAGGGTGTGACATATTTCCCTCACGTTTCTATCGGTTGGGATAACAATCCGAGATATAAAAAGTACCTTCCGCATGTGATGAAGGGCAATACCCCCGAGGCATTTGAGCGCGCGCTCCGACAGGCGAAGGAGTATATTGACACGCATAATTTACCCGCACCTCTTGTGACGATAAACAGCTGGAACGAGTGGACGGAAACGAGCTATCTTATCCCCGACGGACTGTACAGATACGGATATCTCGAAGCCATCAAGAAAGTGTTTGTTGACGAGTAATAATTGCAACCTTTCAAATAAAATTCAAGGCAGAGTTGAGGTTTTAAAACTATGAACGAAAGAATACAGATTGCGGAGAAATGGTACAAAAGACTTAATTTCCCCGCTGAAATGGATGCGGAATTTTACGCACTTTGCGAGCGTTGCGACATCCCCGAGGGGTTGACTATTGACGACGTAGATATAACGGGAGCACAGGGCGAGGAGCTTGGACTTCAGGCGCTCTACTTTATCGAGGCGATGCACGATGAGTACGTAAGGCGCGGTATAGACGAGGCGCTTTTCGATGAGATGGTGAAGATAGTCAGATGGCGACTTAAGGGTGCGTATCAAAAGACCGGTACGTTTGCGATAGGCGACTTGACCTGGCAGAAGCTGCTGATGCAGGGCCGTATGTTCAAGATAGGCATTTTGCAGTTTGACCTCAAGCCCTCCCCTGCCGACGTACCCTCGAAGGGCGTTAAGAAGGGGGATAACATCGTAGGCATTCACGTGCCCGGCGGTGAGCCGCTTGTATACGAAAAATGCGTACAGTCTATCAAGGATGCGAAGGCGTTTATCGCCAAGCACTTCCCTGATTTTGAGTACGGATATATGACGATAATGACCTGGCTTTTGAATCCGCATATGGCGGACCTGCTCGGTCCGAACAGCAATATCCTTAAGTTCCAGACCCTTTTCGAGACGGTATCTATACACGAGTGTGACAATATAATCCGCTTCGTTTTCGGAAACGGTGCAAAGCGCGAGGATCTGCCGAACATTGAGCCTAAGGGTCGCTTCCAGACCGAGCTTAAGGCGGCGGCGCTTGCCGGACGCGTATTCTACGACTGCCGCGGAATGATAGATATTAAGACGATATGATCGACAAAGAGGAATTTTCTTCGGAAAGTTCCTCTTTTTTCGTTTTAAGGGTTGACAAACGCGCGCGGGTGTGTTAAAGTACCTTTAGGTGCGCACACACGCACATATTTATTAAGTTGAGGTATGCTTATATGAAAATAGCGGTCAGCTCGTACTCCTTTAGCCAGTACATAAGAGCCGGCAAGCACACGCAGCTTGAATGCGTGGCAAAGGCAAAGGAAATGGGCTTTGATGCCATTGAGTTTACGGACATCAAGGGTGACACGCTTGATGAGCAGAAGGCCATGGCAAAGAAGATAAAGGATGAGGCCGACAGAGTTGGTAGTGATATAAATGCATATACGATCGGCGCAAACCTTTATCACGAGAGTGAGG
>JAZOWT010000015.1:0-16478 GCA_045659365.1 Eubacteriales bacterium
CTTCCTAAGACCGCTTGGCCTCCCGACTTGGTGCATCCGTCATTTGTACATGCTCTCTGTTCGTTTCCTGCATCGGTACAGTTAGCAACGGAGGTAGCAGTCCAGTCGCTCATAACGTGCTCGGTCATAGCGATCTCGGTAATCTCAGTAGAAGCATCACAACGAGAACAATGCTTGGACTTGGAGCCAAGGGAGTAACAGGTAGCCACGACGTCAACGGTGAACTCGGTAGCAAAATCGTGTCCGGGCTTGTCAACCAAGCGGTTTTCTATGTAAGTGCATCCGTCATTTGTACATGCTCTCTGCTCGTTTCCTGCATCGGTGCAGGTGGGATCGAGAGTTGCTACCCAGTCACTCATCTTGTGACCAAGTGCATCGGTGAGAGTGTCGTTGTAGGTGTGCTGACACTTATCACAGGTGTGCGAGGTGTAGCCTTCAAAGAGACAGGTGGGCGCGATTACAGTAGAGATGTAATTGTGTCCGATCGCATAGATGATGATGTCTTCGGGAGTTGTTTCCGTGGTAGCATCAGCATCTGCAAAGTACTTAGCACATGTCTGGCAGTACCAGTATTCGATATTACCGTTCTGCTCACATGTATCGGTTATGCCTGCAAAGTATGACATTGGATGATTGTGGGCCGAAACGGTTGTTTCGTTAGACTTCACGCTTCCTATGTAATTGCCGGTTCCGGTAACTACACAGTAAATGGTCTTACCGACGTCATCGGGGGTGATTTCGTAAGTGGATGACGTTGCATCGGCAACTGCAACACCGCCGATATACCATTGATATGATACGTATCCGCTACCGGTTACCTGCAGTGCATTCGCAACCGCGGTTCCGCCAACGTTGATCGTGCCCTCAATGGTAAGGGTGCCGGAAAGAGTGAGATATTTTGCGTAATAGGTAGCATCTGCGGTGGCCGCTTCGATCTCGACGTCATTGCCATCCTCGTCTGTCCAACCGATGATCTCTACCACTCTTCCAGCGAACGAGGTCGCCACGGGAGCGGTGGGAATCTGTGAAGCATTAACTACAACGACCTTGGTCGTGGGGATAGACACGGATGAATCGTGCTTATTCGACCAAAGAACGAAGGTAACTGTGTGCTTTTCAACCGTGGGCTCTTCAACCACAACAGCCTCGAATACTGCTGTGTAGCTTACGTCCGCGTCAGTGGGTGCAAGCTGAGAGTCGGGGGTGCTATCATCGTCAGGACCGTCCCAACCAAGGAAGGTATATCCTGCGAATTCAGGGGAGTTCTTGTAGTAGTAGGGAACAGAGCCTTTCTTAACGAGAGTTGTTTCGTTGGTTACAGTACCGTCAACGGGACCGGTTATGATCCAATGTACGGTAACGTACTCATCGTTTTCCTCGCTGACCTTAAGATCAAAGGCCTTGGCCACGGTTTCCTTATCACTAGTGAGCTTAACGCCGAGCGTATAAGTTCCGCTCGCAAGAGTGTTAAGGTACGTAGAGCTTATGAGTATGCGTGCAACGTAGCTGTTTTCGGTGATAACGGTGTAATCAACCTCGTTGACAAGCGTATAATCGCCTACCGTTACCTCGTAGTTGTATCCGGGATTTGATACTGCGGTGATCTCGATTTGTGGATCGGTTTCAAATTTGTTGATCTCCAATCTGTCCACGGTAACCTCAGGGATCATAGGATCGGGCTGTTGAATGCTGCCGCTTACGGTCTGAGATACGAAGGAAAGATAGAATGCAGAGCGGTTGTCATCCTTAACATCGTTCGGCTCGGCATATACGGTTGCTTCGGTATTTCTCGCCAAGCCGTAGGCTCTGACGTCGTTATTATCGTCATCGCTTTCGGTTGTGTTGGTATAATCAACGTACAGGGTTATGATTCCGTCCGAGCCACCAAGCATGCCCTCGTCAAGCATTACCTCGTAGTAAGCTATACGGCCTGCGGCTATTGCTCCGAGATCCTCAACGTAAAGCGCGTTTGCAAGAAGTGCGGAGAGCTGATTCTCGGTAAGATCGCTTACCTGATCGGTGAGGGAGCCGGAAAGGATATAAAGCTTTCCGCCTGCTGCGGCCTCAACGTTACCGGTGTTCTTCACACCGATAAGAAGTGCATTAGCCTCGCCGATAACGATCTGCTTAGCCATGGGCTTAAGGTCTACGTACTTCGTGCTGATGGCAGCCACGGTCTCGGTGCATATGATACCGCCGTTATTGTCTATAACGTTAAACGAAACGTCAGCAGATGCATTAACTGCCGCAATGATGATATCGGCACTTGCACCGGAGGATATGGTTTCCACCTTGCCGCCGGCACTGACGGTGAATGCCTTTGCACTGTTGTTTGTAACAGTGAGAGTAACAGTTTGATTCCTGTAATCTATGCTGTAAGAATAGGAATAGTGTATACCGTTCATATCATACGACTCGGGATAGTCGATGTCTATGCCGTTTTCGTATTCTCCAAGGTATTTGGTTGCCTTGGAAAGGGTAGTGCCGTCATTGTCACAAAGCTGAAGTGAAAGGATGATATTATCTCCGTCAAGATATGCATCAAAGGATGAGATATAAACGGAGAGCTGCTCGGTGATGCGGTTGCCGGCATCGTTATAGTACGTAACCTCGACACTGTCATCATGAGCATTGTAAAGGCATACGGGTGCGCCCCATGTGCCGCCGTCATTGAAGATACCCATTACACGGGAGCAGGTAGAACCGTCCTCGTAGGTCTTGGTATCGGTGTAGAGAATAGCATAGATATTAACGCCATCTCTTGAAAGGGTTACGTAGCCGTGCTGAAGCATAGTCGTCTGCTCGGGGAGATCGGCATTGCCGGATCCGATTACAGAAAGACCCTCGCCGGAATTATCGGTATAGTAATAGGTAAGAATACCGTCCTTGTTCTCGATGGAGGTAATGCCACTGTGCTCGCCATAAGCCATAGCATCGCCGCCGGTTACGTAGTTTTTGGAGTAGAGTGTACAGTCACTGTTGTCAGTAAGGTCGCCGTCAAGGTCTACTATGTAGTATACCGTGTCACCGACGATCTCAAGATCCACTACTGCGGAAAGACCTTCTGCTATGGCGATTTTTTCATTTCCGTAGTACACGTAGATGCTATTTGCGTTAGTGCTGTAAACGTATGATGTATTGGTATCCTTGTCGTAGGCGTTGTCGGGAGAAACACCGAAGATGTTGTTATCGCTGTTTTCTGCCCATGCTACAACGGGCATGCCGCCGTAGAGCGTTACGTCAGTAGAATACTTGTAGTAGGTGTCCTGAGTTCCGTCAATGATTGCAGGAACCTCACCGATGCTCATATTCTCGAGCTTGCCGGTGATTGCAATACACTTCAACGAAAGTCCCTCTGCACTTGCATAGGTATCCATTGCCTCGCTCTCGGTGAGTGTGTCGCTCTGCTGGGTGTATGCAATGTAGACACTACCTGTTGCGCTATCGGTAATGATGCTGTAGTCCGCATCGCTAAGGCCGTTGTCATCGATGATTACGGACTCACCCCAGTCGTAGCCGTTCCATACCGAGTAGCAAAGCTTAGTGCAGTTGTATGCATCGTACTTATCACCCTCAACACATGCAAAGTGTATCTTGTAATAGGTGTCACCGATGCTGATGATGGTCGCGTTTTCGCTGCAGTCGGGAGAGTAGGTGTAGTTATCCGCCAGGTACATATTGGCATTTCGGGTCAGTCTGTAAACAGCCTGCTCCTCCTCGCCGCCTATGAAGTAATGCTTTCCTGACCAGATCTTGAACTTTTCCTTATGCCAGAGTATCTTGACGTAGGCACCGAATTCACCGTGGACCTCCCATTCTTCTATTCTTGCGCCAAGCCATTCGACGTCCTCACCGGTCTCGGGATCGGGCGCCATAACGGGACGGATGTCGATAATGAATACAGTTCCGACGCTACCGTAAATTCCAACGGAGGCGACGGCACATCCTACACCGACGCTTGCCTCGATCTCGGCCTGAAGCTTGATCTGCATCGATTCAAAATCGATACCGTCGTCAAATTTGAGGTTAACGGTTACTGAGCCGTCAAGTGCAACCTGAATTTCAAGCGTTACGGGGATCACCCATATAACGTACTGAGAGTTGTGCTTGAACTTGTAGGAGATCGTACCCTTGATAGAGCCGGATGAAAGCTGGATTCCTTCACTGTCGTATTCGAACACCAGCTTACCCTCAAGTCCGACAGAGAAGCTGTGGGTATTCTTTACAGCCGAGTCACCGTCTTTATTCTTGGGGTCGTAATCCTCCTGCCAGATAGGTTTATATTTTTTGAATTCGGTAGGCTTGTCAAGCTTGTCGAGCACCTTTTCTATCTCGAAAAGACCGATCTTTCCTTCGAGAAGCTTCTTTACAAGCTCTTCCTTCTTCTGCTGATCCTTGAAGTAGGTTTCGGTTATCCAGTTCTTCGCGTCAGCCATGATAGCAAGTGAACGCGCGCGCACCTTTTCACGACCCTTGAGATTTGCCTCAACGTCGGAAATGTTTACTGCGCCGTAAACCGCCTTTTCCTTGATGACAGCCTCAGAGTATTTTACTCCGGGCAGACCGTAGTAGATGTATACACGGTAGTAGAAATAGTCGTCTACGTCCGTGGGAGCGAATCTGATGTTATAGGTAAACATTCCATCGTAGTACTGATAGAAATATGTACCCTTGAGCGTAGGAGCGTACTTGTAGTAGCCCTCCTTACATGCGGCATCGTTGTTGCCCTTGCCACCAAAGGATTTGGTTGCGGCAAGCGTCAGAGTGATAGTGCTTTCGTCCATCTGGGTCTTGAACTTAACATTCTTGCTAAGCTCAAGCTCAAAGCCGTCGCTTCCGAACAGCATCTGGAATATATCTGCCATGCTACCGCTTGCGCCGAGGTCAACGTCGGTATCAAAATCAAGGTTGATGTTATCCTCGTCAAGCTCGAAATCAATAACGTTGATATTAAGCACCTTGCGACATGACAATTCATATCCGGCCTCATCGGGCTTGAGGGAATGGTTGACAACGGTAAGTCTGACCTCAATAGGAACGAGGGGAGTAAGCTCGCCTGCGGAAACGGTAAACGTGCAGGCCGTACCTACGATCTCTGACTTAGCGGTGAGAATTCTGTCGCCCTGAATAAGAGTGAATACAGGATCGGAATAAGCGGAATCCCAGAATCCGAGAACGGTTATAGATACGTCGCGATAGCTTGTAACCGTACTCTTAGAGCCGGTTTCCTTGCCGGTATCGTCAACCTCGGCAAGCTCGTAGCTTTCTCTGCGCTGTGCGATATTCACGTCAACGGATGTGCTGTTTATATCAGAACCGTCACATTCAGCACCGAATACGTCGGGCTCCTTTGCGATGGTGAGATAAGTGATCAGCATTTCATCATCGAGATGCAGATCGTAGTCGTAGGGGAAGTAGCCCTCCTTGTGCGCGTAGATGTGGATGTCGTATACGATCTGATCGTTATCCACAACGGTAGAGAATGCCACTCTGCCGTTTTCATCGGTATAGAGATAGAACTTGTGAGGTACAAGGATCTTGTCCTCGCCCATTGTCTGCTGGGTATAAACCGTAACGATTACGTATACGTCCTCAATAGCAGCCTTATCTGTGCCCTTGATGAAGATGAGATAATCGTTTGTATCTACGGTGTCGTTGGGAACGTCGCTTACAACGGTGTAGTAGCATACGTCGCGCTCACACCACTTTGCAGTACCGGAATTGTTTGCGTTATAGCAAGCACTCCAGTTACCGCCGTTTATTCCGTATTCGTGCTTATAGTAGGTGGTAAGCGAGGAGTTTGCGTTATCGTAGATCTTTTCAGCAACGGTAGGTATGTATTCGGAAACATAGAATACAGACGCAAGGCTGGTACAGTTACCGAAAGCTCTTGAGCCTATGTAGATCTGACCCTCTGCGCCAACAACTATCTGCTTGATGTTGGTGTTGCCGTAGAATGCGGAGTCGTAGATCTTTGTCACAGATGCGGGAACGTTGTAATTGACTCTCTGTATGCCTGCGGGGTAGCAGTACAGTGTGTCAAAATTCTTTGAGTAGAGTACGCCGTTCGAGTCATTTGCGAAGTTTATGTTGTTGGGGGAAACCTCGATATACTCAAGCGCGATGCTATCGATAAAGAGGTTGTAGCTGTAAAGGCCGTCCGCAGTGCCTGCAGACGTTCCGTAGTAGCCTGCACCGAGAGTTACCTTTTCGAGTCTCTTACAGCTTGCAAATGCCTGGCTGCCTACAAGCACGGTCACGTCGTTAAGGATGATCTCCTTGACGTATTCAGCGCCGTAGAATGCCTCGTTTGCGATCTCGTAGGGAACTATAATGTTCTCGACGGATTCATTTCCGTTCTGAACAAACGTAATCGTGCTGACGTTGTTCTTAGCAGGGAACTGCAGAAGTGTGTATGATTCTCCGTTTACCTCATAGAGCGCGTTGTAACGGTCTATCTTGTAGGTTGCAACAACGTTTTCCTTGAGGTTCTCACCGTCTGATCCTGCAGCGTAGTTTTTGAAGCTGAAGGAGGTGATATTAAGACATCTGCCGAATGCACTGTCTCCAATGGAGATTATGTTATCGTTGATCTTGATATCGCCTGTAAGATCGGTGTTGTAGAATGCTCTTGCACCGATCGTTGAAAGCGTATCGGAGAAGATGAAATCAGGGTTGGTTATAGCGGTGTTTTCAAATGCGGAGTCGCCGATGTTGTGCAGCTGTCCACCCTCTACAGTAGTGAGGTTGGTACAGTTGTAGAACGCGTGCGAGCCGATAACACTTGCTTCACTAAGTTTAATGCTGACAAGGTTATCGTTGCCTGCAAAGGCATAATTCTCAACTACGGTGACCTTAATGGGCTTGGAGTTGGGAAGTTCAAATGTTGCATCGATCTTGTTCTCGGGATACTTGATAAGTCTGGTGTAGACCGTAGCATCGTCAACCGGGTTAAGGGGATTGCCGTAGAGCACGTTACCGGGTGTGACGTAGTACGCGTTATTTACGGCGGATATTACCGCAAGATTGTCGGTGCTTCTGAACGTGCAGTCCCAGATAGCGGGAGCTTGCTCGGTCTGTCCCTCTCCGATAAATCTGCCGAACGTAACAGACTCAACGGTCTTGTTGCCGTAGAAGGCATATCTGTCAAATCCGACAACCATGTAGATCTCGTCGTTGTAGGTTACAAAGTTGTTGATAACAACGTCCTTGATCTTTGCACCGGAGGTGTTGATCGCATTGTCTGTGTTTTCGCTGTAGCTCTGGGTCTTCTTACCGACAATAGCGGTCATCTTTTCAAGGTCAACGGAATAGTAGATGCCCTGAGAATCGGTGTTTCCGGTAAGCACAGAGGAAACGTATACGATAGCGCCACCGAACGAGGGGATTTTTTCCCAGCCCTCGTTACTCTCAACGACAATGTATTCACCGAATGAATTGTCGGATACCGACAGACTGCCGTAAGCACCGATAAATCTGACGATCGCGCCACAGTCGGAGAATGCATTAGGACCAACGGTCTTTATTCCGGGCTTTGTTTCTTCCTCGGTTACCAGCTCGGATTTGAACGTGATCTGGCGAAGGCCGGCAGTATTTGTACTGTTGAACGCATTTTCGCTGATCTCTATTACATCATACTTCGAGCCGTCAAAAAGGATCTGGCGGGGAATGGTAATATCAGTCTGGTTCTTTTCGACCTTATCGAATCCGATTACCTTTGCGGTAAAATTTTTATCGTCGATGATTCCGTACTTGATGCCGAAGCGGTCGGTCTTAAGTGCGTCTACAAAGTTAAGGTCCTCTGATACGTCAACGTCGTAGTATATAGCAGACTCATCCGTAGGACGTGTCAGGGAAAGTCCCACACCGGGGATAAAGCAGGTGTAAAGCTGTCCGTTCAAGGTCCAGCCGTGAGAGTCATTGCTATAAATCAACGTGAACTTCTGATGTGCGAAGCTTGCAATAGCATTTACGTCGATTACCGGGCAATCACCCTCAAAGTAAATGGTACAATATCTATTAATTCCGGTGCCCTTATAGAAGTTGTTGGCTCCGATGTATTTTACGTCCTTGCCTACCTGGATGTTGATAAGCTCCTGGAATCCGCTTAAGAAGTAATCTCCGATGCTTTCAATTCCGTCGCTTATGATAACTCGTTTTACCTCGTAGGCCTTAACGTCGTATTTTTCAATATAGTCATTTATAGCATTTGCGAAGTTATCCTCGGTGTCCTGACCCTGGAAGCTATACGTATCACCACGGCCGTATACGAGAAGTATTGCCTCGGCATTTGAGCCGCCGTTGCCGACACCTCTTTCAGAGTCGTAGAGAATAGCATGGATGTTTTCACCTATAGCTCCTGTCGCTGCCTCAGTGATGATGAGGTAGGTGCGGACGTCGTCTACTATACCGTTGTAAGAGTAAACGATAAGGTTGTCAATGCCCGAGAACGAGTCTTTGGTAACGAGCGGAGCCTTTGACTCTTCTCCCTCACCCTCGGTGCTAGTGGGTACCTGGTGAAGCAGAACTATCTGGCCCGAGCAGTCAACGAAAGCGTTGTTTTCGACCGCTACGGTCGCGGGAATTGCGAACGGCTTATCAAAATCAACGTTAACGAAGGCATTGGTGTTGATGCGTGTAACGTTATCTCCGATATAGGAGTTCTTGCATCCGAGAATTACCTGCTGTGTGGCAGTAACTGTCAGGCAATTGTTATCGGCACTGTAAACGGCATTTCCCTCAGCCACGGTAATGCTTTCAAGACCGGAGAGTCCGTAGAATGCATCGTCGTCGATAGACGTTGTGCTTGCAGGGATATGCAGTGACTCGAGCTTGCTTGCACCGTAGAACGCGCCAACCTCAATTGTAGTAAGCGCTTCGGGAAGCGTGATGCTATTTATGGATGCACACTCGAAGAACGCGTTTGCGGAGATTTTTGTAAGCTTGGAATTATCCTTTGCATAGGATACGATCTTGCCGTTTTCATAAACGTCGTGTCCTATTCTTACGTTTTCAAGCTGTCCGCAATTAGCGAATGCAAAGTCGTCAATGAGTGTTGCACTGTTGGGTATCTGAACGGAGGTAAGCTTTGATGCTCCGTTGAGTACCATGTAGGAAATTTCGGTTATTCCCTCAGGGAAGGTAAACTCGGTAAGAGCCTTACAGCCATGGAATGCCTGCTTATCGATTCTCGTCATCTCTTCGGGAAGAATGACCTCGCGAAGATTTGTGTTTCCATAGAATGCACATAATCCGATATCCGCAAGGGTATTGGGTGCAATGACTCTTGAGAGGGAAGTGTTTTCGTAGAATGCATACTGACCAACGCCGTATACACTGCCGGGCAGAGTTATGGACGTGAGGTTGGTATTTCCACGGAATGCGTATGAATAAATAAATTCGGTATTGGGATCAATGTCGAAGCTGGAGGGGTTGCCGCTTACTCCGATCAGTACTGCATGACTGTTGCCACCGTTATTCTTGGTGGAAAGGTAGTATGCGTTGCTAATGGGGTCCTTAAGGGACTCTTTGTTGTAGAAGTTGGGAACGTTATAGTTGTTGCTGGTCTTAACAAAGCTGTTCGGACCGTAATATCCACAAACCGAGCCGTAAGCCAGCTTCACGTGATCGACCTGCACCGCGGTAATGCTTTCCTCGGTGATGTAGCCTTGAACCTCGCCGAAGAGGGTAAGGTCATTCCAACAGGAGTTTGTTGAAAGGTGTACCGCCCATTCCTGCTCGTCTACGTTGTTGGGCTCGCCGAGATTCCAATTCTGGTATGCGTCAGCGGCATTTGTCATAAACTTAGTGCCGTCTGCCCATACCCACTCGTTCATATCTGCCTGCTGGTTGGAGGCATAGGTTCTTTCAAGACCTATCCACAATTGCTTTTCCAATCCGGCAAAAGCATGCAGGCTTGATGCGATAGCCTGCTCCTCTGCAGAGTTAATAGAGATAAGTTTGTTATTTGAAACGCTCTTTGCATTGGAATATGAAATAACGGTTACGTAAAGGTAATAAGCCTTGCCGTTTGCGGTGTCAGCTACCTTGGTGTGCCAGGATACAGCGGACTTGCCGGCTGAACTGGGCTCGGCATATGTTTCAGAAAGGTTGGAACCGCCAGTTCCGGGGGATCCTGCTTCACTACGGGTTCCACCATCGGATCCGCCAGCTCCACCATTGCCGCCTTTACCACCGTGCTTGGATTCACCACCGCCTCCAACAGTTCCCATGGTCATATAGACAAGACCTGAAATGTTTGCTGTATCTGTAGTTACGGGTGATACTGTGTCACCACCGTTACCGCCTTTGCCGCCTTTACCGCCTGAGCCGCCGGTGCCACCTGTGCCACCATCCTTAGAAGCAAAAGGCCAAATAGCGCCTTCGCCGGGTGTTCCTCTGTTACCCTTTTGTCCGCTGCCGCCAGTACCGCCGGCACCGCCTGCGCCACCGTCACCGGAAATTGCATAAAGGGGAGAAACTGCGACTACGTATGTAGCAACAATTGCCGCAGCGCCGCTAGCGCCGTTACCACCCTTACCACCGTCTCCACCATTATTACCTGAGGAACCGTCTTCGTTCGAGTTCTTGGGTGTGTCGGGGTCGTAGCTTTTACCGTCTATACCGGCACCGCCGTCGCCGCCTTTACCACCGACTACTGTCAATGAGGCGCCATTCTTCATATCAGTAATGAGCTTATGAACCTTGACAGGCTCAAGCGCGGCCGTTCCGGATGTTCCGGGATCACTTGCATTTTTGCCGGGATCACCGTTGTCTCCGTCATAGCCGTTAATTTTAAGATCTGCATCGCCAAGGAAAGTAAGGTTAGCAGTTGAAATGTTGATAGCATGGCTATATTTAGGTGCTCTCAACTCGTTCGACGTACCCTTGCTGACAATGTACAGCTGCTTGTCAGTTCCGGTATATGTGAGGTTGAACGTCGCGTTAACGTCCTCGAGGAATATGTATGCCGCGGGCAGCTTGTTGTCGCTTTCGATAGATATAGTGATCTTGTACTTGCTATTAAGCGTGCCGCGAAGTGTTACCGCATAGTTTGCGCCAACGTAAACAGTCGTATCTGCACTCAGGGTGCTGAGGTCATAAACCTGGTTGCGCGCAACACCGTTTGACGTGTAAGCGCCCTCACGGTACAGGCTATCCTCGTCGATCACCATTCCGTTGTACGTTACCGAGTCCTTGCAGTTGTCGATCTCACCGTCGTTGTAACCGACAATACCGCCGATGATGGCCTTCTTTACTGTGCCATCTTCACTGATGGTAGAAACCGATATATTACCGGTTACGTTGAGGTCACGAACAAGACCGGTATTATAGCCGAAAAGTCCCACGTATGCGAAATCGTCTGATGCCGCGGTGGGTAACTCGCTTATGTTCATATTAAGGATCTGGAAGCCGGCACCAAGCAACATACCGGTAAAGGGATTATCCTTGTCACCGATAGGTGTCCAGCTTACGGGAACGGTCACGCCCTCATCGGTCTCTTGGTTGAGATCCGACAGGTCAATGTCGTTCATCAGGACGTAAGATCCGTCTAGCGGATACCCGTCGTCCTTACCGATCTTACTGAATTGCTCTGCCGTATAAATGTACGTGAGCGTCTTACTCACAGGGGCTTCCTTAGATGCAAAAATGTCATCAAAGAGGTCTCCAACTGCCGCGTATACGTTGAGCGGGATGAATGAGAACACCATCACCAGCACCAACAATGCGCATGAAATTCGTGTTGAAAGCTTGTACTTCATTTTTAACTTCCTTTCAAGTGTCTGACAAAGTTGTCAAATTAGATTTATATCTGAAGAAGAGTATAAATAAAATAATAAGTTATTTTAAATATAAGTGCATTATAGCACTAAAAATGAGTAATTTCAACACGTTTTGCACGAATTCGTCAAGTCTGCACACAAAATTAAGACAGCAATTGTTCAAAACCGACAACGAGATTTTTCTTTCCGAAAACGGACAAAAATGCTGAATTTAGCCGGCGCGCGCCCGCTCATCTTCGCACTTTTCCGTCCTGTTGCGCGAGGTCCGAAATACCCCAAAATCCCCGCTAACTACACCCCCGTGTAACGTTTTTTGAAGTAGTACGTGATTTTTTCGGACTAAAGAAAGCCTTGATAAGCCGGTACGTGCCGCGCACGTTGTGACACGGGGCAAAACTTAGCAAAAAAGCGCTCTAATAGGCACCCGTGTAACGTTATTGGTGTATTTTTCTTGCAAAAAGTAAACTTTTATATACATTTAATAACAAAGACTGCCTGACCGCGCGGCGCCGAGATCCCGGCAGTTGATATTTTCACACCGGGAAATGCATACAGACGTTGTCTCGGTCGGCTTGAAAGCAGGGAAGAGCAAGCCCGCTTTTTTCGTTCCCGTTTTTCGCTGCGGCAAATGGCATTTGTTCAAAGTGAATAAAAAAGTGCCAAAAAGATTGGCGCAATATGGTGAAATAAATTTAAAAAATCAAAACTTTCAAGATGGACGATGCTTTGTGTCAAAATTATTAAGGCAAGACTATTAGTTCTATTATATAATTGAGGCACGTACAGTGGCATTTTGTCTGCATCTTTCTTCTATATAGTAAAAAGGAAGCGGATTGAAATAGCCACCGCGCGCAGTTACTACCCGATTGGAATTTAAAATGGAAAATAGAATGACCTTTGGTCAGTACCGCAGGATGGATATTTTGATATTTACGGTGCTGACGGCGGTTTTTGAGTGTATTGCTACACTGGCGACGGCGAAATGGTTCTGGAGCCAACCGGTGGCCATCTCGATAACCCTCACACTCGTCCTCATCGTGATGCATCGATGGGGCGCGTACGCGGCAATCATCGCTGCCGTGGGCGGGATCACGTTTTGCATCACCTCCGGCGCAGGGATAGAGCATTATCTTATCTACGCTGTCGGAAATACGTTTGCGATCACCTCACTGGTCTATTTCAAGATGTTTGGTAAGGAGCAGGTGAGGAAAAGCTTCTTTAAAACACTTCTCTTCGCGACTACCTCTTACGTCTCGGTGGCACTCGGCCGCTGGCTTATCTCCCTCATCTTTGGGGCGGGATTCTCGGAGCTCGTCGCCTTTCTTACCACCGATCTTATCACACTGCTCTTTGCGGTGGTGATACTGTATGCAGGCAGGGGAGTGGACGGTCTTATCGAGGACCAGAAGCAATACGTCATAAGAGTCAACAAGGAAAAAGAGGCCGAGCCCGTCTATGAGGACGAGTAGCTCGAACGTTATAAGTACATTAAAACGGAGGATTATATATGAAGTTCAAGGCTGACGATTACCTCGTGTACGACGAAGCCACGGGCAAATATCACGAGGACCCCGAGCAGGCGGTCAGGGATGACGTTGAAAAGCATACCTGGCTCAACGTCGCACGCACCGTGTTAAAGGATTGGCGCATATACCTTATGCTCATTCCTATGCTGCTCGTATTCCTTTTCTGGAGATATTTCCCGATGTACGAGCTCCTTGGAGCATTCAAGGTATACGATGCAAACATTCCTGTGTCCGAGCAGATGTACGCCGGATTTTCCTATTTCAAGATGCTCTTTGCAGGAAGTGATTCGAGCGCTATCGAGTTCTGGCGCGCGTTCCGTAACACCTTCCTTCTTTCCTTCTACGGTCTTCTTTTTGGCTTCCCGATGCCGATAATTATCGCGCTGTTCTTCAACGAGATCCGCTCGAACATCGCGCGCAGTATTTATCAGGTTATTACATACCTCCCGAAGTTCATATCCACGGTTGTTATGACCACCCTTATCACCATGCTTGTTCGTCAGCCCGTTGTTGACTTCGGCATTGATATGGGTATCGTATCCAGGCTTCTCGTCAATCTCGGTCTTATCACAGAGCAAACGGGTGTCAACGGTCTTCTTAACAATCCCGGATTCTTCCGTGCGATCTATCAGATAAGCGGAATATGGGAGACCGCAGGCTACGACTCGATCGTATTCTTCGCGGCTATAATCGCAATTTCACCGACAAGCTACGAGGCGGCGCAGATCGATGGCGCAGGCAAAATGGCGCAGATGCGCTACGTAGTTCTTCCCAGCATTCTTTCCACCGTGGTCATCATGCTTATCACAAGAATAGGATCGCTTCTTAACGTCGGATACGAAAAGGTGCTTCTCCTCTATAACTACAATACGCACGTAACAGCGGACGTTGTTTCCACATTCGCGCAGAGATACGGTATCCTCGCCGGACGAATCGGTGTATCCACCGCTGCAGAAATGCTTAACAACGTTGTCGGTATGCTTCTCGTTATCGGTGCCAACACCATAGCGCGCAAGGCATCTGACGTTTCGCTGTATTAATACGGAGGCAACGGTATGAAAAGAAAACTGGAAATTTCCGAGCTGATATTCAAAATACTCTCGTACATATTCCTCACTGTATTCGCAATTTGCTGTCTTTACCCCTTTATATACGCTATTTCGGCGGCGATCTCCTCGCGCGAGGCGGTTGAGTACGGTGAGATAGTCCTTTTCCCGAAGGGAATACAGTTTGAGGCATTCGCCGAAATGTTCAACAACAATATGTTCTGGAACTCCTATACCAACACCCTGTTTATTACCTTCTACGGTACTCTTTGGGCTATGGGATTCTCGATCCTCGGCGGTTACGCCCTCTCCAAAAAGCGTCTTATGTTCCGCAAGGGCTTCAACTTCTTCCTTGTATTTACGATGTGGTTCTCCGCGGGCATCGTTCCCATGTACCTCAACTACCTCGCAACCAAGGACGTGTTCAACTCCGTCGGTATCATGGATGAAAAATGGCTGGTCGTTATCGCGATGGGTATGCAGGCGATGAACATCATACTTCTCCGTAATGCCTTCGAGGGTGTTCCCTCCGAGATAGAGGAGGCGGCGATCGTTGACGGCGCTACCGAAATGCAGGTTCTTAGCCGTGTTTATCTTCCCATGTGTAAGTCCACCATTGCGACGGTTGCGCTCTTCTTTGCGATCTCCCGTTGGAACGGCTACTACTGGGCAAGACAGATGATCACCAACGGCAACGAGCATCCCCTTCAGGTGTTTATCCGTCTTCGCCTTGAGGAATTCAGTGACCCCGACTACATGGGCGGCTGGAACAAGCCTTATGCCGCTGACTCGGTTATCTATGCATTGATCGTTTGCTCGATCATCCCGATCCTTATCATTTATCCCTTCATTCAGAAATACTTTGCAAAGGGCGTTAACGTCGGTGGTGTAAAGGAATAATCCTTCCACCGAGTCCCATTACCTCACTCTTCATTAGTTATTATCGCGTAAGCGTTTAATAAAAAATAAAATTTTAGGAGGACCCCCCCATGAAAAAGAGAATACTGTCTCTTCTTCTTGTTGTCGTAATGATCGTCGGTATTTTGGCATCATGCGGCAAAGAACCCCCGATTACTCCCGATCCCGATCCCGATCCTACTCCTGAGCTTAAGCTCGAGTACGCTGACGGAACCGTTCTTCGTATGGCAACCGGTTATAACAATGCTAAGACCGGCTTGTTCTTCGATGCAGAGATTGCAAAGGACGGCATCACTCTTGCAGACGGCAAGACCTACAATACCGGTGACCTCAAGCCCACTTGGGTAGAGGTACAGAACAGACTCAACGTTGCGTTTGAGAACCATTACCAGGGTAAGAGCGCAAAGGACGAGTTCGAGTATTGGAAGGCTAAGCTTGCTGACATCGATATGGTATCCGGTACCGCTTCTCAGCTTTCTGAGGCAGGTGTTGCAGGCGATCTTATCAACATTGCTGAATACCTTGACTACATGCCTAACTTCAAGGCATACCTTGAGACGAACCCCATCGTTCGTCTTTCTATCACAGGTGATACATCCAACGGTGCTATCTACTTCTCTCCCTACTTTGACGGTGTAAACGACATCGAGCGTATGCCCCTTATGAGAACTGACTGGGTAGAAGCACTCCTTAACGGTGAAGGCGCATTCACAGCTACAGCTTCTAATGAACTTGCAGAAGCAGTTTACACACCTTACATGCCCACAGAAGGCAAGGTAGAGGTTGAAGTTGTTAAGCTTGACAAGTCCGGTGTTGAAAAAATCACAAAGAACTATGACGCAGCCGGCAATATCATCGCTACTATGAACGCTGCAGGCAAGCTTGACGGTGTTGCAGCAGTTAACATGCTTCGTGAATACATCGACAAGGCATACAACGGTTACTATGGCACAGAAAGAGCTAACCTCTTCATCGGCCAGAACGCTGCTTGGGACGCAGACGAGCTTGTTGCTCTTCTTCGTTGCGTAGTTGCTAACCCTCAGACACTCAATGGTACTGAGCTCGTTCACGGTCTCTTCTCTCGTGAAGACCACAACAACCAAAGACGTGTTGATATGTTCCGTTTCGCAGGAACACTCTTCGGCGTAAGAGGTCTTGAATCCCGTCAGGATTACCTCTACGTTGGTACAGACGGTCTCCTTCAC
>JAZOWT010000016.1:0-6713 GCA_045659365.1 Eubacteriales bacterium
ACGTTGAGCCTGAGGTAGCCGAGGACGTAGAAGCCGGGGCGTCTGTGACGTCGACCCCTACGAAATTTATGAATATCGAGCATTTTGCGGATTATCGCAAGCACGACGAGGTAGAGCCCACAGATGACGTTGAGGGGGATGAGCCCGTTGAGGTTGAAGACACCGAGACAGACGACGAGGCTTCACCTGAGGACGAAAGCGACGAGTACCGCGAATATGAAAACCTGACTATACTCGATGAGATCGAGGAGGAGCCCAGCGAACCCTTAGTACAAGCTAAGGTACACAAGGAATCAAAGGACGCACTTCCCTACAATTCGGAAAAGCCGCGCAAGGTCGACGTGAGATTTGATTTTATAGAGCTTTTCGTATGTATGATGGTAGCGATAATGCTGTTATCGGCATTCGTTTTCAGACATTCGGTAGTGGACGGCGGCTCCATGGAAGAGACCCTTTACGACAACGAGCATCTTATAATCACCAACTTCTTCTACACACCGAAGCAGTACGACATCATCGTATGCGAGGACTACACGACCGGACTTCAGAAGCCCATTATTAAAAGAGTTATAGCAACGGAGGGTCAGACCGTACGCGTGGTATCTATGGAAGAGGTATACGTTGACGGCAAGCTCGTTGACACATCATTCGTACACATCGACGGAAAAGAGGATTTCCCCTATTCCGAGGTATATCCCCTTGAATACGTTGTGCCGGAGGGCGAGGTTTTCGTCATGGGTGACCACAGAAACAGCTCGCTTGACTCGAGAATGTTCGGCTCCGTCGACGAGGACTCGATACTCGGTAAGGTAATTTTAAGATTTTATCCGTTTGACAGATTTGGAAAGGTAAAATAATGGCACAGAATCCTATACAATGGTTCCCCGGGCATATGGCCAAGACCCGCAGGGTCATAAAGGAATGCCTGCCCCAGGTCGACGTAGTAATTGAGCTGCTCGACGCGAGAATTCCATATAGCTCGAGAAATCCCGAGATCGAGGCGATGATCGAGCAAAAGCCGCATATTACCCTGCTTACCAAGGCTACTTTGGCAGACCCGGAGATAAGCCGCAAATGGGTAGAATATTACAATGCTCGCGGCTCTAAAACAGTACTTATAGACTCGGTAACCGGATACGGACTTGACGCCCTTGATGCAGCGATCAAGGAGGTTATGGCCGAGAAGCTTGAGCGCTATCGCGAAAAAGGAATGGACGGCAGAAAGCTTAAGGCTATGATGGTTGGAATCCCCAACGTAGGTAAGTCTTCGCTTATCAACAAGCTTGCAGGCGGCAAGAAGGCAAAGGTTGAAAACCGCCCCGGCGTTACCCTTGCAAAGCAGTGGGTCCCCACATCGGTCGGACTCGACCTTCTTGATATGCCGGGAGTCCTTTGGCCTAAGTTTGAGGATGAAAAAGTCGGGCAGAACCTTGCTATGACAGGAGCAATACGCGATCAGATAATCGACATTGAGGAGATCGCAATGATGCTTTGCGCACGCCTTATGGAGGTTGCACCGAAGGCATTCTGCGAGAGGTACAAGCTCGAGATTGACGAGGTGTGCGAGCTTGACGGATATGATCTTTTCGAGGTTGTAGGCCGTAAGCGAGGCTTCCTTGTTTCGGGTGGAGAGATCAACTCGGAGCGCACGGCAAACATGCTGCTGGAGGAATTCAGAAGCGCAAAAATCGGAAGAATAAGTCTGGAGAAGCCGGATGCCTAATTTAGATTTTGAGAACGAAAAATATGCCGAGGGCTACACTGCAGTTTGCGGTTGCGATGAGGCCGGAAGAGGTCCTCTTTGTGGCCCTGTTGTAGCGGCGGCGGTAATACTCCCTCGCGACTGTGATATCGAGGGACTTAACGACTCTAAAAAGCTTACAGAAAAGAAGCGCGAGGCTCTTTTCGACATCATAAAGGAAACGGCGATCGCGTACGCTATTGCTGAGGCAACACCGGCCGAGATCGACGAGATCAACATACTTAACGCATCAATGTTGGCTATGCGCCGCGCAGTTGAGGCCCTGCCCCACCCTGCGGATTTTGCGCTCATTGACGGCAACTGCTCTCGCGGATTTACCATCCCAACACAGACGGTTGTAAAGGGAGATGCAAAGAGCGCGTCGATCGCGGCGGCATCAATACTTGCAAAGGTTACGCGTGACCGCGGATGCATTGAGCTCGACCGCGAGTACCCGCAGTACGGAATTGCGAAGCACAAGGGTTATCCCACTAAGGATCATATGGATGCGGTGCGCGAGCACGGTGTTGCGCCCATATATCGCAAGTCATTTTTGAAATTTCTTGACAAATGAACATACTTAAGGTTCTGACCGAGAAAAGAAAAACAGGAAACATCGGTGAGGATGCGGCAGCAAAGCATCTTCGCAAGCATGGATACCGCGTACTTGAGCGCAATTATGCCGAGCTTGGCGCGGAGGTGGATATAATTGCGAAGAACCGCGAATACTATGTATTCGTTGAGGTGAAAACGAGAACTCTTGGACATCAGAGTCCAAAGGAGCCCCGCCCTGCTTCATCGGTAACACCAAATAAGCAGAAAAAGATAATCTCGGTGGCGAAGTGGTATCTTGGTACTGCACCGAAAAACAAAAAGGTGCGCTTTGATATTATTGAGGTGTATCTTGACGAAGAAAAAAAGGTGCAAAAAATTATGCACCTCGAAAACGCGTTTAATTACAATACATCACGCGGTATGTAACTGCCTAATTTAACCCGTAACACTCCCATCGGATACGTTCACGACTTAATCTAGGCAGAGAGAAACGACCTTCTGTAAGGTCACTTTTACCGAATTTAATCCCTACGCAATTTGTTGCTTAATACTCGCGCGACTTGAAGGTTGCGCAAACAGTATTCGACGAGGTCTTTGCACTGTGAGGACCAACTGAGATCTTACCCGCACAGCAATCGCTGACACCGTCGTGATACACGCAGTTCTGCACATCGCAGTCAATACCCTTGATCTTCTGCTTTTTGCAGCCTGCACCACATTCGGTCTGATACTTCTTTTCTTCCATACTTATTTCTCTTTTCCGCAAGCATTTTGCTTGCAAGATTAGTATGAGCGATCAAAAGAGGTTCTATACAAACAATCGGAGAAAGAATATGTCACTTCTTACCATTGCCGATTTGCATTTATCGACTCTTGATTCAACGAACAAGTCGATGGAGGTCTTCGGCAAAAGATGGACGGACTATATGCATCGGCTCGAGCAAAGCTGGCGCAGGCTTGTCACCGACGAGGATACTGTGGTGATTCCCGGAGATATTTCCTGGGCCTTGTCACTTGAGGAGTCGCTGTCCGACCTTAAATTTATAGATGCGCTGCCGGGCAAGAAGATTCTCGGCAAGGGCAACCACGATTTTTGGTGGTGCACGATGAGAAAGCATTATGCGTTCTTTGAAAAGCACGGAATAAGCACCATATCATTTCTGTTCAACAATGCTCACGAGGTTGAAGATTTTATCATTGCGGGAACCAGAGGCTGGTATTACGATGAGGATGCCACAAACATTCCCTCCGGCACCGACTTTGAAAAGCTTACAAAGCGCGAGGAGATGCGCCTGAGGGCCAGCCTTAACGAGGCGGTAAAGCTTAAGGAACAGTCACCCGAAAAGGAGATAATAGTCTTCACACACTTCCCGCCTGTATTCAACGGAAAGGCGGCAGAAAACATCGTGGCAGTGCTCAAGGAATTTGATATCAAGCGTGTTTACTACGGACATCTGCACGGAAACTACACAATGCCTGCATCGTTTGATCATGATGGCATCAAAATGACCCTGATCAGCGCAGATTTCCTTGAATTTATACCAAAGTTTATTACGCGCGATTAAAAAATGTGCAAATCACTTGACAAAAATATTTTTTTGTTGTAAAATATATCGGTTGAAATTTAAAAAATAAAAAAATATACATATTTTTGGAGGAAAACAAAAATGAGCCTTATTAAGAAGGAGCTTACCGAGAAGTCCGGTTTTGTTATGGAGTTCTCTGTTAGCAAGGAAGCTTTTGCAAAAGCAGAAAACGAAGCATATAAGAAGCAGGTTAAGAGCATCAACGTTCCCGGTTTCAGAAAAGGAAAGGCACCCAAGGCTATCATCGAGAAGATGTACGGCAAGGGAATTTTCTTTGAGGACGCTATCAACGCTTGCATTCCCGACGCATTCGAGGCAGCAGTTAAGGAGTCCGGACTTGAGGTAGTTGGTATGCCTAAGTTCGACCTCGTTTCCGCTGAGGACGAGATCATCCTTAAGGCTGAGGGCTTTGTTAAGCCTGAGGTTACCATCGAGGGCTACAAGGGCATCGAGGCTGAGAAGAAGGTTGAAGAGGTTACCGACGAGGCAGTTGAGGCTGAGCTCACCAAGGTAAGAGAGAGAAACGCAAGAACTGTTGAGATCACTGACAGAGCTGCAGCGATGGGCGATATCGCTAACATCGACTACGAGGGATCTGTTGACGGTGTTCCCTTCGCAGGCGGCAAGGGCGAGGGTCATGACCTTACTCTCGGCTCCGGTCAGTTCATTCCCGGCTTCGAGGATCAGATCGTTGGCAAAACTATCGGTGAGGAGTTCGACGTTGTAGTTACCTTCCCCACCGAGTACCACGCACCCGAGCTTGCAGGCAAGGAAGCAACCTTCAAGACCAAGCTTAATGCTCTCAAGGTTGAGGAGCTTCCCGCACTTGATGACGAGCTTGCAAAGGACGTATCCGAATTTGATACTCTTGATGAATACAAGGCTGACATCAAGGCTAAAATGGTACAGAGAAACGAGAATAGAGCTGAGTCAGAGGTAGAGAACGCACTTTGCGATGCACTTGCTGAGAAGCTTGAGGGTGAGATTCCCGAGGTTATGTTCGAGGCAGAGGTTGAGAACACCCTTCGTCAGCAGGACGAGAGACTTCGTCAGAACGGTCTTGATCTTCAGACCTACCTTCAGTACACCGGCAGCACTCTTGAGTCTGTACGTGAGCAGCTTCGTCCCGGCGCTGAAAAGCAGGTTAAGGTAAGACTTGCTCTTGAGAAGATCGCTTCTCTTGAGGCTCTCACCGTTACCGAGGAAGAGACCGAGGCAGAGTTCCAGAAGATCTCTGACACCTACGGTGTTCCCGTTGATCGCGTTAAGGCAATGATTCTTGTTGAGGACCTCAACGCAGACATCATCGTTGGCAAGGCACTTAAGCTTGTTCGCGAAAACGCAAAGCTTGGTAAGGCTAAGAAGGCTGCTGCAAAGAAGACTGCAAAGGCTGAGACCGAGGGCACCGAAGAGGCTCCCAAGGCTAAGAAGACCACTACCAGAAAGAGCACTAAGAAGACTGCTGATACTGACGCAGAATAATCAATAAAATTTCAGCCGACGGTATAGCAATACACTGTCGGCTGTTTTAAAAAACAACATAGAAAGGTGAATTATTATGGCACTTGTTCCCTACGTCATTGAGCAAACCTCCAGAGGTGAGCGCTCCTACGATATCTATTCCAGACTTTTAAATGACAGAATTATATTCCTTGCTGATGAGGTTAACGACACTACTGCATCTCTCGTAGTTGCACAGCTTCTCTTCCTCGAGGCACAAGATCCCGATAAGGATATTTATCTCTACATCAACAGCCCCGGAGGATCTATCTCCGCAGGTATGGCTATCTACGATACAATGAACTACATCAAGTGTGACGTATGCACCATCTGTATCGGTATGGCAGCATCCATGGGTGCATTCCTGCTCTCCAGCGGTGCAAAGGGCAAGAGATTTGCTCTTCCCAATGCAGAGGTTATGATTCACCAGCCTCTCGGTGGCGCACGCGGTCAGGCATCCGACATTAAGATCGTTGCCGATCACATTATCAGAACCAGAGAGAAGCTTAACAGAATTCTCTCCGAGCAGACCGGTCAGTCTATCGAAACCATCGAGCGCGACACCGACCGTGACAACTATCTCAGCGCAGATGAGGCTTGTGCATACGGTCTTATCGACAAGGTTATCTCTAAGAAGGAAATATAACAAATGGAAGAACAGTCCAAGCGTGAGTTACGGAAATGTGCCTTTTGTGGCAGAACCGAGCGCGAGGTTGCCTTTCTCATTCCTGCACTTGATGGCAAGACCTATATTTGTGATAACTGCATAGACCTTTGCTCCGACTTTATAGATAAGCATATCGCAAGTCTTGAGGAGGACGACGATGATGAGGTGCTTGAGCTTTCTACCCTCCCTCGTCCCAAGGAAATTAAGGCTATGCTTGACGAACACGTTATCGGTCAGGAGGAGGCAAAGCTTGCTCTTTCCGTAGCCGTATACAACCATTACAAAAGAATCCTTTCTCTTGACGAAAAAGAGAAAGACTCAAAAAAGAATAAAAAAAGCAAGGCAGAGTCGATTTCGACGGACGATGAGGTTGAAATTCAGAAGTCCAACGTTCTCCTGCTCGGTCCTACCGGCGTAGGTAAGACCTATATCGCCCAGACCCTTGCAAAGAGCTTTAAGGTTCCCTTTGCTATCGCTGACGCGACCACTCTTACCGAGGCAGGATACGTTGGCGAGGACGTTGAGAACATTCTTCTCCGTCTTATTCAGGCGGCAGACTTTGACGTTGAAAAGGCAGAGCGCGGTATTATCTATATCGACGAGATTGATAAGATTACCAGAAAGAGTGAAAATCGCTCTATCACCCGTGACGTTTCGGGCGAGG
>JAZOWT010000017.1:0-3651 GCA_045659365.1 Eubacteriales bacterium
CTTATCTGCTGCTTCAAGCTCGGTTACCTTGTCGGGATAAGTCTTGGTAAGCGCCTCGATTGCGGCGGAGTTATCCTCGTCCGCTTTGTTGAGTGCGGCGAGGTCTTCATCGTACTTGGTCTTAAGAGCCGCAAGTTCATCGGCAGTGGCCTTATCTGCTGCTTCAAGCTCGGTTACCTTATCGGTATAAGTCTTGGTAAGTGCCTCGATTGCGGCGGTGTTATCCTCGTCCGCTTTGTTGAGTGCGGCGAGGTCTTCATTGTACTTGGTTTTAAGAGCCGCAAGCTCGTTGCTCGTTGCTTTGTCTGCTGCTTCAAGCTCGGTTACCTTCGCCAAGTATTGGGTATTAAGATTAACTATCGCTGCAGAGTTTTCAGCATCCGCAATTTTGAGAGCCGACACGTCATTGGCATACGTAAGCTTAAGCTCTGTAAGGGCTGCTTTATCTGCCGTGATCTCTGCGGAAAGCTGGGCATTTTTCGCCGTGAACTCTGCGGTAAGATCGTCTATTTTCTTCTTTAACTCACTTTCTTTCGCCGCTATTTCGGTATTCAGCTCAGCTATTGTCGCATCCATTTCATCCGTTGTATAAACTTCATCGCACGACGTCATAGCGAAAAGCGATACGGATGAAAGCACCAGTGCTAGCAAAATGATAAAAAGCTTTCTTGCGGTTTTCATTTTTTTCCCCTTTCAAAATAAAAAAGTGCGCTTTTAAGTTCATTATAACATTCCTTATGCTAAAAGTAAATACCTTTACCCAAAATAAGGAAGGAGCCGATAAGCGGACTTTTCCCGTTATCGGCTCTCAAATATGTTAAATAAGCACCGCTGTCAAAATAGAGGCAACGGCGGCGGCGAAGACGCCGCTTAGGAGATTGACAACGTCGTTGTCAAAGAATGCGAAGCCGGAGTGACGCGCAGTCGGGCGGTTGCAATGGCGCTCCCTTTCGGTAAGGGCGCCCCAGACCGAGCAGGTGTACTTGATCTGGAAAACCGAGCCGAGGAAGGAGTCGAAAACCACACCGCCAAAGGCGGCAAGCGCCACGATAACGACGGGCCAGAGGTTCATACCGTATATGCCAAAGGCAAACGGAATGAGGGCTATGATGACAGATGCAACAAAAGAGGAAAGCGTGCCAACGACGGACATACCGCCACTGATACCGCATTCGCACTTCTTCATCTTAAAGGGATCAAAGGTGGATTTTGAATATACACCGAGGCCGGAGGCAACTGTATCGGCAAATGCCTCAGCCAAGGCGGCAACGTAGCCGATGAGAAAAGCGGGATTTGTTGTACGTACGTACAAAAGAGCCATCATAAGGGGGACGAGGCCGTTTGCAACAACCTGGACAAGGTCACGGGTTCCCTCTTTTTTAGTTATTGTGTCCTCTCTCTTTCTTCTCTTCTTGATCTTATCAACGATAAGAGAGCCGACAAAGAATGACAGAAGCACGACAAATCCAAAGTTGCCAAACGAGAGCGATACCACGAGATCGAGCACGAGTGCTCCGACAAGTCCCCATCCGGTGAGAGCGCGCTTGCCAATAACAGCTGCGATCAAGATTGGCGTTACAAGAATAGGAACTATGTAAGAGATTACCGTGGGTGAGGTTGCGAGAGCATAGGAGAGAAACGAAACACCGAGGGTGATCATGATATTGTCAAGTCCCCACGCACCGATAAGCTCAAGTCCGGCGGATAATATACCGATAAAGATACAGTGCCATACGGTAAGACCAAGGTCGTAGACGTTGGATATGACGAATGCAACTCCAAAGGAAACAACGAGATTTGTCAGGGTGCCGATAAGAGATTTATTCCTGAAGACCTTGGGGTTGTGCTTTCTTACAAGTTGGCCGACAACACCGGCAAAGCCGTCACCAAAGGAGGTACAAAATACTCCGACTCCGAAAGGCACGAGCATTTCGGGTAAAAACAGGCAGACAAAGGACATGACCGACATGGCAACACCGTAGTAGACTGTGCCGGGGGCGTTTTCCTCATCAGAGGACATCGCAGGTAAAAGTTTCAAGAGATAAGAAGCCAGAAGTCCGGCGGTAAAAACAAGGCAGACTATAAGAAAATGTATGCTTGCTCCCATGAAGTGAGAAAGTATTACCCACTCAAATCCGACAAGGACATGGACCAGCTTACGTGTGAATTTTTTAGGTAACCCCAGTTTGTGGAGCACGAGCGCCGCTGCCAGAACGACCACGACGTAGATGACGGCAAATATGTAGCCTTTGATTTCGGGTGTCATTGCCTTCTCCTTAATTTGTTTTACACTCTATTTTAGCATAACAAGGCTTGCAAGTCAAGAACTAATTAAACAGAATAAAAAGCACCCGGACATAGCGTGATGTCCTTGACGGACAATCACGCAGTCAAATCCGTCTTCGACGGGTGAAATCCACCTTAGGTGGATGAAATCGCTTCTGCGATGAAATCCTGCTTCGCAGGGTTGCTTTTAGACGGATTTGATTTCATCATGGCGCAACCACGATTTCATTAAACAAACAGAAAAAGAGATAACATTTCGGCTACAAACCGATTTGTTATCTCTTTCTGCCGTTATAAGGGTTTGGGCTTAGCCCATTCTACATTTGTCCGGACAAATGCGGTGCTCGCACTTGGCATTGCTTTTCAAATTCTCCGCTAAGAAGCTCAACCTATACTGTCGGGTGCTTTTTGATGTGCGAAATCAGAACTCTTCCGTTTCCTTGCCACGGAACTCGTCATCCTCGTTCTCAGACTCGGAATTTGCTTCCTTGCCGGGAATAACGATGCCGCGGGTCATAGCACGGTAGTTTTCCTCATTCTTCTTATCGATAATGATCTGCTTTGCTCTCTTGGATGCATCAATATCAACCTTGATAGCAGAGAGAATACTCTCGTCGTCAACGGTCAAGAACTTATCAAAAGCATCGGGGTATACGAATTTTTTTACCGCACCGCCAAAGCTGACGTTGATGTAGTTGCCCTCGTGATTGGTGACTATGCCCTCACCGAATGTCTTATGTGTAACCTTAGTATTCTGAAAAACCATAATCAATTTACCTTCCCTTTTCCGCAAAAAACGGAGCGTGCGCCGTCGGCGACGTTCCCTTTTTTATACATATTATTTGTAAGAGTGTTTTTTGCCACTTTTATTATCGCATTTTTCCACGCTATACGCGCGGAACGCTATTATAGCAGACAAGTATGTCTAAAGTATGAACAAATCGAAGTTTTCAAAATTTATTTTTTATTTTTATCAAAAAGGTGTTTTTTTATGTCATTTGAGCATTTTTATGTTGACTCGTTCGTCGGTTTATGGTAATATTTGTATAAAAGTATAGGCGAGGTAGACTTATGGCAACAATGCGCAAAGCTATCGAGGATTTCGTATATCCTTTTCTTGAGTGACTGCCCCGCGTTACTTGGATATGATATGAGGATATAAGCAAAAGGACTCTCTTTTTCAAGGGAGTCCTTTTATCGTGTAGGCGCTATATCGTTTTATTCGAGGCGAGATACTCCTTTGGAGTACAGCCGAATTTTTCGTGAAAGGCGCGGTAGAAGCTGCGCATTGAGCCAAAGCCGCTCTCGAGGGCGCATTCGGTAATGCTCATATCTCCCTCTCGCATCAGTCTTAACGCTTCGCGA
>JAZOWT010000018.1:0-6195 GCA_045659365.1 Eubacteriales bacterium
AGGACTGAACGTAGCTCTCTGCACCGAGGCTCATCATTTCTGCCTCGAACATACCCTCGATATGACGCTCGGTCATACCAACCTTGATCTTGGGAACAACATTAGTGAACATATCGCTTGCCATCTGCCAGTTGGTCTTGAGAATTTCGACCTCGGCAGCGCTCTTGATGATTCTCTGATCATAGTGTGCATCCTCCATATCAACGATCTCGATGCCAGCAAATACCTTCTTAAGCTTAGTCATGATGATCGAGGGGAAGATAAGGCGGCCGATGAAGCCGATGCGCTTTACATAGGGGTGCTCGCTCTTGATCTGTGCGAAGAGCTCCTCGAAGTCGAGCTGACCCTCGGTGTCGTACTCAAATCCACTTACCTCACCGATCTCGGGAAGGATAGCGATACGGCTGCCGGGGAGGGAGTTCTGAACAAGGCAGTAGTCGTAGGATGCCTGGCCGCTACATACAACAACCTGGCCCTCTGCGGGGATTACGATAGCAGAGCTCTCGTTTACGGGAGCAAAGCCACAGTAGTAACGTACGATACCGATCTCGAGTAGGTTAGAAAAACCAACTACGAGGTCAACGTCTTTAGCTGCCATTCTCTTTCTGAATGCTTCGATTCTTGCGGAGTATTCGTTTGCTTCAATTCTGGGGAAGTTCATTTTGTGTTCTCCTTATATTTATTTTTTTAATTTAGCTCAAGAAATTCTTAACGTTGTCGGTGAGGATCGCGTTATATACCGACTCGTCAATACCGTTTTCAATCGCCATCTGCTTTACAGTGCGAAGAATGTGTGCATAGCCCGTACCGCCAAACTTCTTCCACATCGTTTTAAGGCAGATGTCGTTGCAGACGAGAATTCTGTCGGCATAGCCCTCATCGATCAGGGCCTTAAGCATATGGATGCGCTCAAGGTCGTAGGCGAAGCGGCGATCATTGTTTACGTAAAACTCCTTACCGAAGTTATCAAACTCAACGTACACACCGCGCTGAAGAAGTGCGCGCACGTAGTCGGGGCGAAGAAGCACGTCGATATGATCGATACAGATCTTATCGGGGGATGCGCCCTCACGAGTCAGGATATCTATAACCTCAAAGCCGTTTTCGGTATAGAGGTCGGTATGGACGTGGATCGCCTTGCCGGTTTCGGCAGAAACTCTGCCTGCTGCGGCGAGCACGCGCTTTTCGTCATCGCTCATCACGGCACTGGTGCCTATCTCACCGATAAGGCCCGCCTTAATGCCGGTATCACCGATGCCCTCGAGAATGTCGCGACGCATTTCATCGGCAAGCTCCTCAACAGTAGCGTGCTTAACGTAGGGGTGGTGCGCCTTGTGGTAGTAGTGACCGCATCCAACGATGATATTTACACCGGAACGCTCGGCTACCTCCTTAAGTGCGACGGGATCGCGTCCGATCTCATCAAGAGTACAGTCTACGATCGTATTACCGCCGTGGGCCTTGAAGTACTCCATTTCGCGAACGGCATCGTCAATGCCCTCAAGAAGCGCGTTATCAAGTATTGCATAGGGGTCGGAAAAGACCTCTGCACGGTTTGACATATCAATTTTTTCGTGGAAGATGGGGGGCTCGTTTCCTGTTACGTCAACGCAGCCGCGCATATCGATGAATATATGCTCGTGCGAGGAGCATACACCAAGCCGGTCCTCACTGATCGGGCCTAACACTGTCTGTATCATTGATCTTCTCCTTTGATTTCTTTTTTCTTATTTTGGCGCACCGCGGTGCGGTAGGCCTGGGGAGATACTCCCTCCTGCTTTTTAAAGGTTACACCGAAATATTTTGCTTCAGAAAATCCGAGCAGCTCTGAAATGGATATAACCGTCATATCGGTTTCGGCAAGAAGGCTTTTTGCCTCTTCGATCTTGACGCGGTTAAAGTAGGATATAAGCGACTCGCCGGTCTGCTCCTTGAATATCTTGCAGATAAAGGAGCGGGAGTAGTTGAATCTTTCGCATACGTCCTTAAGGGATATGCGCTGACGTACGTTGTCACGCAGGTAGCCTGTTATGATATCGACAAGGTCGGGATAGAACTTTTCCCTGCTTAAAAAGACAACGTCGGAGCGCTTATCGGACAGGTGGCGGCGCAAAAGACCTATGAAGAGGTACTCCAGCTGCAGGATTATTGCCTGCTGACCGCCAAAGCTGGGGGACGAAAGAAGCTCAAGCTGATCTCTGTCATTCATCCTGAAGGTTGCCTTACACTCTTCGATTATTCTCTTGATACAGTATGCCTCGTCATTATTAGTGGCAAAGGCAACACCGGAGAGCATACGGAGAATGTGTGAGGTACACTCAAAGCAGACTACGAAAACGCGGCTGTTATTACCGGTTCTCGAGGAGTAAGAATGGCGGCATCCGGGCTGAACTACTATAAGGTCACCGGTAGAGAGCGCATGTGCGGAGCCGTCGATGTCGAGGGTTATCTCCCCCTGCTCTACACAGCACAATTCATAGAAGTTGTGCTCCTCAACGTAGTCCTTGTATTTACCCTCGAAATCGAGGTATTCAAGTGCGATAAGCTCCTTAACATCAATAACGTTAAGGGTCCTATGACGAAGATATGTTTTCATTAACTAAATCTCCTAATACTATTACACTTTAATAATACATTTTTTTCGTGCGCGAGTAAACTGAAAATCGTCCTTATATATACTAAAATATTCTTCTAAAAATAATTTGATGGCATATTTTCTTGCACATTTTATTCAAAAATACGCAAAATTCAGTATTTGTATTGTGAAATGTTGTCTAATTTTTCCACGAAACATCATGTTTTTACGCATTTTCGATCAAGAGTACTGCTTTATTATTGTAGCATAATTCACCGTGGGCCCACAAGTCTTTTCAGGCAAAAATATAATACGTCACAAGCAACGGTAGCCGCAGATGTCGGAAAATGAGATTTTGTGAACTATTCTTAACTATTTGCTTTTTATCTTTTCAAACAGCGATTTATCTGCTATAATTTACCGTGTTTAAAAATTAGGAGTTCACTATGCGAGAATTTTTTGGATTTGGCGGATATCAGCGACCCGCCGATGGCTTTTTATCCTGGCAGCATCTGACATTTGTCAGCTCGCTCATGGTTATAATGGTCGCGACTGCAATATTGCTTGGAATTAAGAACAAGAACGCCTCTGATAGGGTTAAGAACCGGGTTCTTATCGCGGCGGCATTGCTTATCGACGGATTTGAGCTTTTCAAGATCGTGCTTGAGTGCATCAGATCAAACAACTCTATGGCTTGGCTGCTCAACCTTCCCCTTTTCCTTTGCAGCATTCAGCTTATAACTATTCCCCTTGCGGCATTCTCGAAGGGACGAGTACGCGATGCTTCGCTCGATTTTGTTTTTATATTCGGCATTCTCGGTGCGGTGCTTGGTACGTACGGCGCAGGTCAGAACTACAACTGCTATCCCGTGCTTTCCTTTGATAACGTTGTATCAGGAATCACGCATACGATATCCGGATTCGCTTCCCTTTACATAGTTATATCCGGTATGGCGAGCATGAAGAAGAGAAACATCCCGATCACACTCTCGATACTTACGGGATTCTGCATCGCGGCATACATTACGAACATATTGATCGACTACAACTACATGTTCCTTATGAGAGGCGACGGCACTCCCTACGACATATTCTACAATATGGTTGGCGGTAGCCCCATACTTTATCCGATCGTAGTCGTTTTGCTTTTCTTCCTGTACATTTCGCTCTTCTACTTCATCTACTTCAAGATCGCGAAGAAGAAGTCCAAGGCGGCATAAGCTGCTTATACGGAGTCGGGCACGGTCATTACCGCGCCCGACTTTGCTTTTTCCCTCAATTTTATATCAGTATGACAGATGCAAGAGCAAGTGATTCTTTTTACGGCGCTGTATATTAAGGCAAGGCAGCAAGGAGCTTGTGTATGACGAAAAACGAGATAAGAGAAAATATGCGGAGCGCACGGAAGGTAATGAGTGCAGCCGAGAGAGAAGAAAAAAGCCTGGGTGCTGCCGAGGTGCTTTTTGATACCTCGGAATACAGGAATGCCAAAAGCATTATGCTTTACTTCCCTATCGGAAACGAGGTTAACACGACAAGGATAGCCGAGCAAGCGCACACCGACAAAAAGCGTGTGATATATCCGATGACCGACGAAAAAAACTGCGAGATAACACCTGTAGAGGTCGTAAATGGCACGACATTCGCGATGGGTGGCTTTGGAATTCAGGAGCCGATAGGTGACGTATACTCGGGAGCGATAGACCTTGTGATCGTGCCGGGTGTGGCATTTGACCATGATGGCGGCAGACTTGGATTTGGTAAGGGGTGCTATGACGGATTTCTTGGCAGAATCAGTGCATATAAAATTGGGTTGTGCTACGACCTACAGCTATTAGACGCTCTGCCCACCGAGGAGCATGACGTGCGTATGGATGCGGTTGTAACCGAGCGCGAGGTAATATACATCAAAAAGAAAAATGCTTGAGCGGTGGCTCAAGCATTTTTTACTACTTCTATTTTTTCAATACCGTAGCGCTTAAAGAGTGCGACGGAGGAGTCGGTTATACGCTCACCGCTTATAACGATCGGAATTGCAGGGGGGCAAGAAACCGTCGGGGTTGCCGCCACGCGACCGATCGCATCCTCTACGGGAATGATCTCGTGGGGAGAAAGAATCGCTTTACGAATGCTCATCACCCGCTCTGTCGGTGCAAGTGACGGCTCGGCATGATCCTTTATCGCGGGACGCGGGGTGATCGCCATCAGTGCATCACGGCAAAGGTCAAGCTCGAGCGAGGTGTTTGACGGAGTCAGCATAAGAACCGCATAGGTATCGTCAGAAAACTCGCATTCAATACCAAACGTGCGCAAATGTTCGCAAAATTCGTTACCCGTATATCCAAAATCCGTGCATTTGAAGACCATTTTAAGGGGTTCTGATGACAGCACGGGAATATCGATCTCGCCTTCGATCGCGGCTATGCGGTCAATACATTCGCGGAGTGCGGCAGGATATCCGTCGGCAAGATAGCGGTTGGTAAGATCAAGAGACGCAAGTGTGAGATAAGAGGGGCTTGTTGATGCAAAAAGCGAGAGCGCATTACGTGCGCCATCGACATACTGCGCCCAGTCCTTTGATACGTGCAGGTACGCGCCGCCGGTAAGTGCGGGAAGAGTTTTGTGTGCGGAGTCGGCACACATTGCCGCACCGAGAGCTATGGGATGCATAGACGGTTCGGTGAATGCAAGATAAGCACCGTGGGCATTATCGACAAGCAGAGGCACACCGTAACGAGTGCAGACCTCGGAGAGTGACTTAACGTCGGCAATATTGCCAAGATAGTCGGGCGAGGTGATATACACTGCGGCATAGCTTTGAGTGGCAAGTGCGCTATCAAGCGCCTCAGCACTTATCTGTGTTGAGCATATGTGTGCCGAGTGCTCGGGATAGAGCCATTCAACGTCAAAATCAAGAAGCGCCGCGGCATTAACGAACGCCTTATGTACGTTTCTAGCAGCAAGAACGGTGGGGGGCGTGTCACTTTTTCTGCCGTTTACAGCAAGAGTGAGCATAGCCTGAATGGCGAGGGTGGAGCCCTGTGTTGAATAAAAGGTATGTGCCGTTTTGAAGAGCGATGAGGCGTTATCCTCGCTTTCCTTTATTATTCCGTCGGGAGAATAAAGGACGTCGGCACCGCCTATTTCGGTAATGTCAAGCGGTTCGCATCCGAGATATTCCCTACCCTTGTGACCGGGCATATGAAAGCGAGCGGTATGGCCGCTTGCATACCCCTTGACAAAATCATAGATCGGGGTATTCATTACTCCTCAGCCTCAGCGACCTGGAGCATTACGGCACACTCGATGCGCTTCTTGAAAAGCTCGCAGCCGTACTTGTATACACCGTTTATGCTACCGGTTGCGTGGTAGGCATTAGCGGCACAACCGCCGGAGCAATAAAGCTTTGCCCAACAGTCGCGGCATTCAGGACGGGAGTACGAATTGCAGCCGCGGAACTCATCCTGAACTGCGGTGTTCTTGACACCGTCCCAGATATTACCGAGGCTATACTTTTCATCACCGACGAACTGGTGGCAGGGATAAAGCTCACCCCAAGGGGTAACTGCCATATACTCGGTTCCCGAGCCACAGCCGGTAATTCTCTTATAGATGCAGGG
>JAZOWT010000019.1:0-21236 GCA_045659365.1 Eubacteriales bacterium
TTCTGCAAAAGAAGAAATATTCCAGATGAAGAAGGAGGCTGACTTCGACGTAAAGGAGCGTCGCAAGGAGGTTTCCAGACTTGAAAGAAGAGTAACACAGAAGGAAGAAACCCTCGATGCAAAGCTCGAGGCACTTGAGAAGAAGGACGCACTGCTTACCGAAAAGCACCAGGCGGCCGACACCCTTAAGGCACAGGTTCAGTCCACCCTTGATGCACAGATCAAGACACTTGAGAGAGTGGCAGGTCTTACCAAGGAGGATGCAAAGGCAGAGCTTGTAGCAAAGCTTGACAGTGAGCTTGCACACGAGACCGCACTTAAGCTCTCCGAGTATGAGGAGAAGTTTAAGGACGAGTCCGAGAACCGCGCAAAGGACATTCTTTCGCTTGCGATCCAGCGCTATGCTGCAGACCACGTAAGCGAGGTTGCTATCTCCGTTGTTCAGATCCCCAGCGATGAGATGAAGGGACGTATCATCGGACGCGAGGGTAGAAACATCAGAACCATTGAGAACCTTACCGGAGTTGAGCTTATCATCGACGATACTCCCGACGTTATCACCGTTTCCGGCTTCGACCCCGTGAGACGTGAAACTGCAAGAATCGCACTTGAAAAGCTTGTCAGTGACGGTAGAATCCATCCCGCAAGAATTGAGGAGATGGTTGAAAAGTCACGCCGCGAGGTAGAGAATTCTATTAAGCAGGCGGGCGAAAAGGCAGTATTCGAAACCGGTGTTCACGGTCTTCACCCCGAGCTTATCAAGCTCATCGGTCGCTTGAAGTACCGCACCTCGTTCGGTCAGAATGCGCTTCGTCACTCTATCGAGGTATCCCTGCTTGCAGGTGTTATTGCCGATGAGATGGGTGTTGACGTAACTATGGCAAAGAGAGCCGGACTTCTCCACGATATCGGTAAGGCCGTTACCGCAGAAGCAGAGGGCTCACATATCCAGCTTGGTGTCGAGATCGCTACCAAGTACCGCGAGAATAAGGACATTATCCATGCTATCGAGGCTCACCATAATGATGTTGATCCTCAGAGCACACTTGACTTCATCATCCAGGCAGCCGATGCACTCAGCGCGGCAAGACCCGGTGCGCGTCGCGAGGACGTTGAAAACTACATCAAGCGACTTCAGAAGCTTGAAGAGGTTGCAGGTGACTTCGAGGGTGTTGAAAAGACCTTCGCTATCCAGGCGGGCCGTGAGGTGCGCATAATGGTTAAGCCCGAGATGATCAACGATGACAAGATGAAGATCCTTGCTCACGACATCGCGAAGAAGATCGAGAACGAGCTTGACTATCCCGGTCAGATCAAGGTCAGCGTTATCCGCGAGAGCCGTACTGTTGAGTACGCTAAGTAATCCGGATTTGCTCCATATAATAAAAATGAGAGAAGCCTTGTGCTTCTCTCATTTTTTTGTGCCATTTTGCAGGAAAATGAAAAGGTTTTGTAGGGGTGCCGTCCTCGGCGACCCGCATTTGCACGTATCGGGACGCCCGGGAGGTCGTTCCATACGGTTATTTTTCTTTATTAAACATCTCCGATGGGGATTTGCCGTAGATCTTGTTGAAATAGCGGTAGAACGTTGTGAGTGAGTCAAATCCGCATTCGTATGCCAGCTCGGTGATCGAGCGCTTGTCCTTGGACTTTGAGAGGGACACGAAGTTGCGCAGGCGCACAAGGTTGATGTAGTTGTTCAGGTTCTCACCGATGTACGTGTTGAAAAGGCGGGAGAAGTAGTATTTGTTGTAGCCGAACTCGTGCGCGATCATATCCAGTGTCAGAGGCTTTGAATAGTTCTCGTCAATGTATGCAAGCACGTTTACAAGGAAGTTTATGCTACTGTTTTGCTCAAGCTTTACAGTGGGGTAATGATCAAGCAGCATGCCGATCACAATGTTAAGATAACCCTTTTTGACCAGGGGGCTTGCGCTTTTGCGGTTGTCGTACATTGTTTTCACGATCGGGCGCAGGTGCAGGCGGTTGAACTCCTTGTCTGCCATAAGTGCGGGGAGAGTGCCCTGAGAAAGCGCTGTATCAAAGTCACCCTCGTAATTGTGAGGTACGATCAGAAATATCTTTTCATAGTCGGCAAGCGGGGAGAAGGAATGGTGGTAATAGTTATGCACGAAGATTATATCATCTGCTGTGGCGGTGAATTCCTCATTTCCAACCTTGCATTTCATCTCGCCAGAAAGCAGGTACAAAACCTCGATACTGCGGTGAAAGTGCAGTTCGCAGTTGGTGTTGATGCCACGGGAAAGCAAGAGATCGTCGCTTTTGTCGTGAAAATATTCATAATACACGTTGTTCATATTCCACAACCTCACTTGATTAAAATAGTAAATGTCAATATTTGATAAACATTTATATATAAATGAAACGAATTTATCAATATCTGGTGTTATTATAACATTGAAGACATATAATGTCAATACGTTTTCCGGAAAGGAGCAAAAAATATGAAGATCAGTGTAGTCAGCAGTGTTCTCGGTGGAATGACACTTGACGAGAGCCTTGCTTATCTTAAAGGAATAGGTGTAGAGCAGTTCGAGCTTGGTGTTGGCGGTTATCCCGGCACAAAGCACGCAGATGCAAAGGTGCTTATAAAAGACGAGGTGGCAAGAGCCGAGCTTGTCAAGACGTTTGAAAAATACGGTATGGAGATCTCCGCGCTTGCTGTACACGGCAACTGCGTTCACCCCGATCCCAAGGTTGCTGAATCCTTTGAGGAGGATTTCCGCGCGGCTTGTATTCTTGCAGGTCAGCTCGGTGTTGAGAGAATCGTTACCTTCTCCGGTTGCCCCGGCTCTGATACCGGTGCAAAGCAGCCCTCCTGGGTAACCTGCGCTTGGCCCCCTGAGTACCTTGAGGTGCTTGACTATCAGTGGAACGAGGTGCTTATCCCCTATTGGAAGGAGGCGGTTAAGTTCGCTGAGGCACAGGGTGTAAAGAAGATCTGTCTTGAGATGCATCCCGGCTTCTGTGTTTACAACCCCGAAACACTCCACAAGCTTCGCGATGCGGTTGGCCCCATGATCGGTGCAAACCTCGATCCCTCTCATCTTATCTGGCAGGGAATGAACATCGTTGACGTTATCTATGAGCTTGGCGATGCTATTTATTACTTCCATGCAAAGGATACCGAAATGAACGCACACAACGTTCGCAAGAACGGTGTTCTTGATACCAAGCACTACGGTGAGCTTGCGAAGAGAAGCTGGGTGTTCAGAACCATGGGCTACGGTACTGATGAGCTTTCCTGGAAAAAGGTAATAAGCGCGCTTCGTATCGTTGGCTACGACGGAACCGTCTCTATCGAGCATGAGGATAGCCTTATGAGTCCCAAGGAGGGTCTTGAAAAGGCGGTTGAATTTGTAAAGGGCATCGTTATTGAGGGCGGCCCCGCGGAAATGTGGTGGGCATAATGAGTAGATTTGGAATACAGCTCTATTCTGTAAAGGATGAAATAAAGGAGTACGGTCTTGATACCGTTCTTGCCGAGATAAAGGCAGCCGGCTATGACTGTGTTGAGTTTGCCGGATTTTACGGTCTTACCCCTAATGAGATGAAGGCCACTCTTGAAAAGCACGGTCTTAAGGGTGTTTCCGCACACATGTCGGCAAAGGCGGTTATAGAGAACATCGAGTACATAGATGTGCTTGGTATTGAGCGCGTTTATGTTGCGTGGATGGGTGTGGATGCTCTCTTTGGTGACAAGCACGCTGAGGCGATCGAAGAGCTCAAGGTGGCAAAGGCGCTTCTTGATGAGCGCGGAGTTATCTTCGGATACCACAATCACGCGCACGAGTATGCAGACGGCAAGGACGGTGTATACACCCTTATCACCGAGGTTGAGGGCTATACCGCACAGCTTGACCTGTTCTGGGCTAAGGTTGGCGGTTACGCCCCTACCGAGCTTATGAAGAAATACGGTGACAAGCTCTCCTGCCTGCATATCAAGGAGCTTGATAAAAATTGGAAGCCCGGAGAGTCGGCAGGCGCCTACCCGTGTGCAATTATCGGAGAGGGACAGGCCGATTGCGAGGCATCAATGAAGCTCGCACTCGATATGGGAATAGACCTCTTTATTCTTGAGGTCGAGGGCTTCCCCTGTGACTGGCGCGAATACCTCAAAAAGAGCTGCGACAATATGAAGAAATTTGCGCAATAACCGGTCGTTTTTTGACACTCGACGTAGGCTTCTACGCCTTCGGCCAAAAGAACGCCGCTTCTTGCTGCAAATTGCGCAATAACCGATCGTTTTCAACAAATGCAAAAGGACAGAGAGTAAAATCTCTGTCCTTTTTCTTATTTTATTTGTTATCCTCGCTCATCTCGGACTTGTATTTTTTGATCTGCTTTACAAAGCTATATACAAGCCACAGAAGGCAACCCACACCCACAACAATGCCTACCGGATTGGTGCGAACGAAGAATATTGCAACCGCGGCGGCGATTATAAAGACACAAAAAATTACAGACGTTATTAAAAATCTGTCCTTTTGCGCTTTTTTATCTCCTCGGGGGACTGATTTTTGTTATACATATTACTTGTATGCCTCTATCATATTTGAGGTTATTGTGACGGTCACGCTCTGCTCCTTGCCGCCGCGATCAAAGGTGATCGTTACGGTTGATCCCTCACGTGCATCGAGCATGCTGTCCACAACGTGGTGGCGGAGTGTGATGTCGATCTTCTTGCCGTCGATGGTTATATACTTCAATACGTCGCCGGCCTGAAGCTTGCCCTTAAGTGCGGTGCCGGTTACCTCCGTGATGGTAACGCTCTCACTCTTATATATCTTGCCGGTTTCGGTGTCGTACATTACAGAGGGGCTTTCAGAGGTGATCGAGATACCGAGCATACATCTGTATACACAGCTCTTTGTGGTGTTGTCGCAGTAATAGATAATGTTTTCCGCGATGCTCTTGGCAACGTTTGAGGGGATCGCGTATCCGATGTTGTCCACCGAGTCGCTGGCGCTCTTTGCATTAACAATGCCGATAACCTCGCCCTTCTCGTTGAAAAGTCCGCCGCCCGAGTTACCGGGGTTAACTGCCGCGTCGGTTCTGATAACGCGAAGATTGATCTCGGTCTTTTCGTCAGCACCAGTAAGGGAGATGTACTCGCTTTCAACGTTTACGTAGCCAACGGTAGCCGAAATTCCGCTGCCCTGTGCATTACCGATCGCAATAACGGTATCAAGCACTGCAACCTTGTTGGAGTCTGAAAAGGTAGCCGCGGTGGCTATGCTGCTCATAAGGATGGTGCTGCCGGTGATCTTGAGTATTGCGATATCGTAGGAAAGGGAGCCGCCAACGTAGGTTGCACTCATAGCGCAATCGGCATAGCCCTCCTGACCGTAGAGGAAAACCTTTATGTTGTTGCTTATACCGCTGTTTGCATCGTATACAACGTGGTGGTTGGTGATGATGTATGCCTCGCCGCTGTTCTTGTCGAGCTTGTATATTACACCGGAGCCACTGGATGCCGAGGTCGATGAGTTTGACGATCCGCCAAAGCCACCCCAGCCTGAGTTTGTTCCTTCAAAAGAAGAAATAATGCTTACCGCGGACAAAAGCGCCTTGTTTGCCGCCGCTACGGTAGATGACGTGGCGCCCTCTATCGTCACGTTGTAGTTATCTCCGCCATTAATGTTTACCGTTGCGCCGTCGGGGATGTTGTTGCCTCCGTCCTGCTGCGTGTTATCACCAAGAAGAAAATCTGACGGCATGCATGATGCTGTGAGAAGCACACATGCCACTATCAAAAGGCAACAAAGTATAGATCTGAATGTTTTTTTCATATATTACTCCAAAAGGCCGCAAAAAGCGACCGTTTTTAATATTTATACTGTATTATAATATCCTTTTGTTAATCAGATATTAATAAAAACCATTTATATGTGAAATATTTTATATATTTAGTTCCATTAACCTGTTTCAGGTTATTTGACAAAAAATAAAAAATGTTGTGATATACTGCTAGTATCTGATTGAATGGATACTGGTAAAGTATCGAATATTTTTCAAAACAGGAGGTATATGTGATGCGCGCGTGGGAACCCGTAGAGATTTCTGTAAATAAAATAGACGTGGCCGACATTTTGACGACCTCTTACGACACTTCTGAAGGTCCTCTTGTAGGCGGTGGCGACATTCTTGGCGGTTCTGAGTCCAACGATGTTACCGGCGGTATCAAGGACTAATTTTGATTTACTTGAAATAATTGCAATAGAGAAGAGTCAGGCATTTGATTTGCCCGACTCTTTCTTTTTATTTGCGCGCGCAAAAGGGTGCCAAGTATTGACAAGGCGCGTGCGCGTGTGTTAAAATATAGGGTGGAAATAAATTTATGAGGTGATCTTTTATGCTTAAGGTTGAAAAGATTTCAGTAATGAATATGGAAAATGCTATCAGAGGTGCGCGCAATCCCTTGAACAGCTGGGCGCGTATGGATAGCTATTATGATGAAAATGGCAATTTCGTTCTCGGTGAGAACGATCTTTCTCTTGCTACAAGACTTGCAAAGGCGGGTAGTGACCACAGAAAGTATCTTCGCCAGATTTTTGTAAGCATGGATATAACCGCACCTCTTTACTGGTGGAAGGAGTTTGATACTTATAAGGTTGGTACTGTTGCAAACTCTACCTCTACCATGCACAAGATTCATGCAAAGACCTTCGAGCCCGGCGATTTTTCGATCGAGTCGCTCACCGGTGATGCCGCTGTTGCTATGCAGGCGATCATCGACTGTCTTGAGTCTGAAAGACTTAAATATATAGAGACCAAGGATAAGGCGCACTGGATGAACATGATCCAGCTTCTGCCCACCTCCTACAATCAGCTTCGTACTGTAACTATGAATTACGAGGTTCTTATCGGTATATACTATGCTCGCCGCACTCACAAGCTTACCGAGTGGCGCACCCTTTGTGACGAGATAGAGAAGCTCCCCTATGCCGAAAATCTGATCCTTGTCAAGGAGTAATTTTAAGTGAAAAAGGTTAAGGTTGCACTTGTATCGCCGAGAATAGCCCTCTGCGATCCCGAATATAATGCCACCCTCCTGGCAAAGGAGGCGGCACTTGCCGCTGAGTCGGGTGCCGGAATAATAGCTTTTCCTGAGCTTGCGCTTACCGGCGCGACGGCAGGTGACCTTTATTTTCAGGAGGCGCTTACCGATGCTGCGGATACGGCTCTTTCAGAGCTTTGTGATGCTACGGCAGATATCGAGGCGGTATGCCTTGTCGGTCTTCCCGTAAGACAGGGGAACAGGCTTTACAACGCGGTTGCCGCAATATACGGCGGTGAGATCATAGGAGTTTCTGCGGCATGCGGATATTCCTCCCGATCGAAAAGATTTTCTCCCGCTCCGGATGGCAGAACAGAGATAACCGTAGCCGGTCAACAGACCCTGCTTGGCGGAGATCTCGTTTACAGTGCTCCCGTGGGTGAGGGGGACTCCCGTGTTAAAATATTCGTTAAGATCGGTGACGATGAGGCGCCCGTTCCGGATGGCGTTAACCTTGTTATAAATCCTGCGGCATCTCCCGAATATATAACCCTTGCCGCAAAGCGCCGCAAGGCAATTTGCGATGCATCTCTTTCGCTTGGCGTGGCGTATGCCTACGTTGGCGCGGGTGACGGTGAGAGCGGTACGGACGGTATATATTCAGGTGCAAGAGTAGTGTGTGCCGGTGGTAGTGTTATCTCTGAGGCGGAGCTGTTTTGTGCTGATGCGCTTGTGTGCGAGATCGACCTTGATAGTTCGGTTTCCGCACCGAAAAAGGCCGATGACACCACCCGTGTAACAAAAACTCCCTTTATTCCCGAGGATAAAGAGGAGCGCGATGAGGCCTTGAGCCTTGCTCTTGAGCTTCAGGCACGCTCGCTTGCACTCAGAATCGAGCGCTCTTATTCAAAATGTGCGGTTCTTGGTGTTTCGGGTGGTCTTGATTCCACTCTTGCGGTGCTTGTTGCCGCACGCGCAATGGATATACTTTCTCGCCCGAGAGAGGCGGTTATAGCTATAACTATGCCTTGCTTCGGCACTACTGAGCGTACCAAGAGTAATGCGCTCGCCCTTGCCGAGGAGCTTGGCTGTACGGCAAGAACAATAGATATTAAGGCTGCTGTAACACAGCACTTTAAGGATATATCCCACCCCGAGGACAAGTACGACGTCGTGTACGAGAACTCCCAGGCAAGAGAGCGCACCCAGATACTTATGGACGTGGCTAATGCCGAGGGCGGTCTTGTTGTCGGTACGGGTGATTTGTCCGAGCTAGCGCTTGGATTTGCCACCTACAACGGTGACCATATGTCGATGTATTGCGTGAACGGATCGGTGCCTAAAACTCTTATGCGCGCCATCATAGCTCATGCCGCAGACAAGGCGCTTGCGCGTGGAGAGGAAAGACTTTCCCGCGTGCTTTACGACGTTATAAATACACCCGTCAGCCCCGAGCTTTTGCCTGCTGACGGAGCTGAAAATAAACAGCACACCGAAAAAATAGTCGGCCCGTACGAGCTTCACGATTTCTTCCTGTGGCACACGGTACAGAGCGGTGCTTCGCCTGCAAGGGTGTTGAAGCTTGCTAAGCACGTGTTCGATGGAGAATATACCGAGGACGAGATCCGCGGATATCTTGAGATATTCGTGCGCCGCTTCTATTCACAGCAGTTCAAGCGCTCCTGCATGCCTGACGGTCCGCTTGTAAGCCCTATATCGCTCTCTCCCCGCGGAGCATGGCAGATGCCCTCGGATATATCGAGCACGGTGTGGCGCAAAAGCGTGTGGAGTGACAAGGAATGAGTAACATTTTCGACCTTTTTAAGAAAATAGAGCAAAAGGAGGATCCGACACCGATCTCTTATATCGTTGCCGGCCTCGGAAATCCGGGAGATGAGTACAAGCTCACAAGACATAATATCGGATTTCTTGCAATAGATTATATCGCTGAGAAGTGCGGTGCGCGTATTGACAGAATCAAGTTTCATGCACTCACTACAGAGGTGCGCATCGGTAATGCACGCGTGCTTCTGATGAAGCCTACCACCTTTATGAACAGCTCCGGCGTTGCTATCGGTGAGGCCGCTACCTTCTATAAGGTGCCTGCTGAGAACGTGATCGTGTTGCACGATGAGATAAGCTTCGCGCCCGGACTTTTCCGCATCAGAAGAAAGGGAAGTGCCGGCGGTCACAACGGACTCAAGAGCATTATTGCTCAGCTCGGCTCCGATGCCTTTCCCCGTGTAAAGATCGGTGTTGGTCAGAAGCCCAGCCCCGACTACGATCTTGTCAACTGGGTGCTTGGTAAGTTCCCTAAGGCAGATCTCGAGCTTATAAGCTCAAAATATCCTGATATCTACTCCTCGGTGGAGCTCATGGTCATGGGCAAGATCGAGGAAGCGATGAATAAATACTCAAAGTAGGAAATCGATGAGAATTCCGTCCATCATCCGACAGGATAGCGAGTATAAGGCATCGGTTCTTGCACTCGTCGATCAGCTGTCGGCAAAGACCCCGTTACCTATTGTTATAAACGGACTCTCCGGTGGCTCGGCTGATGCGTATCTTATTGAGGCGGTCAAAGAGGCAAGGGAGAAAAGCGGCGCACCGGTTGCTATATTTGTCGGCAACGATGCGGAACGAACAAGGGTTGCCTCACTGCTTGGGGCATGGGGAATTGACGCGCGAGAGTTCAAGCCTCGCGATCTTGTTTTTCATAACGTATCAGCCTCTTGCGACATAGACCGCGAGAGGCTTTCGGTGCTTCTCTCTGTAAGGCATGGGGAGTGCGATGCCGTTGTTACAACTCCGTCGGCGGCACTGGGCTATACTATGCCCCGCGCCATGCTTGATGCCGGCAGTGTGCTTCTTACGACCGGCATGGAGATCTCCCGCGATTCACTGTGTGAAAAGCTCGTAAGTCTTGGCTTTGCAAGGGTGGATATGGTTGAGGCGGCAGGACAGTTTTCTGTGCGCGGTGATATCGTCGATATATGGTACCAGCCCTCCTCATCCCCTACCCGTGTAGAGTTTTTCGGTGATGAAATCGATAGGATGTCCTGCTTTGACCACGAAACACAGCGCTCGGTCGGTGTGTGTGAGAGCTTTTTGCTTATCCCTGCGCGAGAGGTCGTCATGGATAAGGATGCTACCGCAAGGGTAAAGGCGGAGATCGATCGCCTTATCAAAAGGGCAGAAAGCAACGAGGCTAAGGATAAGCTTGCAAGTGAGCGCGCTATCGTCGATGCCGGACTGCTTCTTGATTCAAGAGACAGATATATAAGCATAATATATAAGGAGCGCGAATGTCTGCTTGATCATCTTTCCGACCTACCCCGTGTAGCGGCATTTGTGCTCGGAACAAACGAAAATAAGGAAAACGTAAATACCCGTCTTGCCTATCTGCGCGACACTGCAAGGGAATTGACAGAGCAGGGGCTTATAAGTGATAGTAGTGCGAAATATTCGGGTACGTTAGCGGATTTTGATGACTTTTTGGCAAAAAATGTGCCAATTCACATAAATGCGTTTGCCGGTGGCGTTGGAAACATGCGCGCGGCGGGGCTCTTCGGCTTCCGCACCAGACGTGCGACACCCTACGGTGGCAACCCCTCCCTTCTTTTTGAGGATATTCTTGCCTTCCGTAAGGGACTTTACCGCACTCTCATTCTTACCGAAAATAAGCAGGGTGCAGACTCTCTTATCGCCTCGCTTGCCGAGAGTGATATATCCGCACAGCCTATCTATGACAATCCCGATTTTGACATATCCGCCTGCGATGGCGGTCGCGTTCTTGTCGGTGTCGGTAGCTTTGAGGGCTTTGAGCTTATAGCACCGAAGATTGCCGTTTTGTCCATGGCAAGGCCGGAGGGCCGCGTGCTTATGGAGAAGCGCAGACAAAAGCGCATTCTCAAAAAGGTTGGTGGCGCAGGTCAAAGATTAATGAGCTATGCCGACCTCTCTGTTGGAGATTACGTGGTTCATGCCAATTACGGTATCGGTCTTTTTGAGGGTATCGAGACCGTAACGGTTGACGGTATAACCAAGGACTATATAACGATAAAATATGCAGGAACGGATAAGCTGTTCGTTCCCTGTGACCGCCTTGAGCTGATAGGAAAGTATATCGGTAAAAAGGATGATAACGGCACAGTCAAGCTTTCCAAAATGGGTGGCGGTGACTGGGGCCGCGCTAAGTCGCGCGCAAAAAGTGCCGCAAAGGATATTGCCAAGGATCTTATCCGTCTTTATGCCGAAAGACAGAGAATGCCGGGCTTTGCATTCCCGGCCGACAGCGAGCTTGAGGATGAGTTTGCCGCATCGTTTGAATATGAGGAAACCGAGTCGCAGCTTGTTGCTATTGAGGAGATCAAGCGCGATATGATGAAGCCGACACCGATGAACCGTCTTCTTTGCGGTGACGTTGGATTCGGTAAGACCGAGGTTGCCCTTCGTGCGGCATTCAAGGCAATAATGGGTGGCAAGCAGGTTGCAATACTTGTACCGACCACCATTCTCGCGCTTCAGCATCTCGAAACCGCGATATCGAGAATGCGAAACTACCCGGTAACTATCGAGATGATATCCCGCTTCCGCACCCCGACACAGCAGGAAAAGATACTGCGCAAGGTGGCACGTGGCGAGGTCGATATACTCATCGGCACGCACAAGCTTCTCTCAAGCAAGGTAAAGTTCCGTGATCTCGGTCTGCTCATCATCGACGAGGAGCAGAGATTTGGCGTGGCGCAAAAGGAAAAGCTGAAGCAAATGGCAAAGAACGTTGACGTTCTCACCCTTTCCGCAACCCCCATTCCGCGTACGCTTAACATGGCGATGAACGGTATCAGTGATATGTCCATACTTGACGAAGCACCCGGTGAGCGCCGACCCGTGCAAACCTACGTGCTTGAATATGACGAGGCGGTCATCTATGATGCTATGCGCCGCGAGGTTGCAAGGGGCGGCCAGGTGTTCTACATCTATAATAAGATCGAGGACATCGATATGGTTGCGACAAGAATAATGAAGGCACTGCCCGATGCCCGCGTTGCCGTGGCTCACGGAGCGATGGACAAGGACGAGATAGAGGATATCTGGCAATCACTTGTCAAGGCGGAGATAGACATTCTTGTGTCTACTACCATTATAGAAACCGGTGTCGATCTGCCGTCTGCAAATACACTCATAATTGAAAATGCCGACCGAATGGGACTTTCTCAGCTTCACCAGATACGCGGCCGCGTTGGTAGAAGCGAAAGACAGGCGTATGCCTACTTCACGTTCAGACAGGGTAAGGCGCTTTCTGACATCGCGCGCAAAAGACTGGTTGCAATACGCGAGTTTGCAACCTTTGGTGCCGGCTTTAAGGTTGCACTGCGCGACCTTGAGATAAGAGGTGCCGGAAATCTTCTCGGAGCTGAGCAGCACGGATATATCGAGAGCGTCGGTTACGACCTTTACATCAAGCTTCTTTCTGAGGCGGTGCTTGAGGAAACCGGCAAAATAAACGAGGCTCCGTTTGAGTCAGTGGTTGATATCCGCGTGAGCGCAAACATACCCGACAAGTACATTTCCGTCAATGCGCAAAGAATGGAAATGTACAAGAAAATATCCCTTATTTGTGACACGGGTGATGCCGAGGACATACTTGACGAGTTTATAGACCGCTTTGGTGAGCCCCCGCGCGAAACCGAAAATCTTATAAAGATCTCTCTTGTGCGCTCGCTTGCATCCGCTTGCAGGATCGGTAAGGTCGAGTTCACAAATCAGATCATCTTCCACCTCGAGCGCATGGAGCTTGGTATATGGAGCGAGCTATTCGGACAGTATCCCTCCCTTGCATTCCGCGCGGCGCTTACACCCTCGGTAACCTATAAGCTATTGAAGGGTGACAGGGCGCTCGACGTGGCGATATCCGTTCTTACGGAATACAAAAGGCTTCTTTCAGAGGAAGCAAAAGGAGCAGAGAATGAAGAAAAATAAAAAGATAAAAAGGGTAGAGAAAAAGCGCTCGCTTCTTTCGTTTGTTGCGGTGTTTGTTGCGCTTGCTCTCGTGCTTGGTGCTACTCTCGGTATCATCACGATAGTTAAGAGGGCGCAGAGTGTTGTCTCATACGAGGGCATTACAATGAACAAGCCTGTCGCTTCGTTTTTCATAAGCCGCTTTAAGGTTGAATACATTTCCGCGCTTCGCGCCTCGGGTGTGAATGCAAGCGATACAGACGCGTTCTGGACATCAAAAGACGACACGGGTGCAACCTACGGTGATCAATTCACCCATCTTGCGGAGCAGTACCTTAAGGAAATAGTTGCTACCGCCTACCTTTTTGACCGCTATTCAAAGCTTACAAAGGAAGAAAAAGAGAGCATAAAAAAGACCTGCTCTGAGGTGCTTGATTATCAGGCTGACGGTGATGAGGACAAATTCAATGAGATCGCCTCGGCATACGGATTTGATTATGACGACTTCTGTGATGCGGTCGAGCTGCTTTACAAATCCTCCCGCTCATACTCTGTGATATACGGTGAGGACGGTAGCGGTATTTACGGAGATACGGCAAGCTGTGAGAAATACCTCTCCGAATACTCTCATGTTCAGTTGATCTTCATACGTACCGAGCAAAAGTTGACCACGAACAGCGATGGAAAGACTGTTCTTGAGGATCTGACCGATGCGGAAAAGAGCGAAAGACTCGCCCTTATCGACATGCTTACTGCAGCTATCGATGCAATCAAGAACGACTCCGACGGCCAGATGACCCCCGCAATGTTTGAGATTTATCTCGATGCAAAATACAACGACGGCGATACCTCTATGAACTCCACCGGCTATTACTTCCACAAGGATGCCGAGAGCACTGTCGAGCTTAGCGAGGCTTTTCCCGAGGTGGTAAAGGCCGCGCTTGAAATGAAGACCGGCGAGTTCCGTAAGGTAAGCACGTCTCTTATTGACGAGGACAACCTCATCGGTATGGAGGGTGTGTGCTTCATTTATAAATATGCACCCACCACAGGCGCATACAAGATCTCTTCTCTTGAAACCTGGTTCTCCGACTTTTATTCGAATGCCTCCGAGCATCTGTTTGTGGAGTCGGTTGCGACACTTATAGGTAATGCAACAACCTCCGACAAGCTTGCCGAGATCGATTTTGTCGCAATACCCAATAACACAAAGCTTGTGCCGAGGTTTGAGTGATGAGCATGTATCTTATTACACTTTTCACTGTTTCGATACTTCTTCTTGAAGCCGTGCCGGGTTTTGTGCTTGTTAAAAAGAAAATGCTTGGCGAGGATAGTGCTGCTTCGTTTTCAAAGGTGCTTTTGTATCTATGTCAGCCCTGCCTGGCGGTGTATTCCTTCTCAAGCGCTGAGTTCTCGGTTGAAAAGCTTGCGGATATCGGTCTTTTCGCACTCGCGACTCTCGTTATAAACGGACTTATGCTCGGTGGTGCGGTGCTTGTGCTTCGCCGCAGGTTTGCCGATGCATCCTACCGCGTTCTGACTCTTGCAATGGCATTTGCAAACTGCGCATTTTTTGGTATTCCGATCATCGAGGCGGTGTTGCCCGAGGTGGCAAGCGGCCTGATCGTATATACCACTGTCTACGCGACCATAATGAATATACTTGGCTGGGCGATCGGAATTGCTATCATAACCGGCGATGTAAAAAACATCTCGCTTAAGAAGATATTTATCAACCCAGCGATGATCGGTATAGCAATCGGTATACTGTTGTTTATCTTCTCGGTAGAGCTTCCCACGGCCTTGCTTGATGCAATCACCGTAATAGGAAAAATGACGACTCCTGTGTCGATGCTTATCATGGGCATGCGACTCGCAACAACCAGCTTTAAGTCTGTTTTCACCTCGGTAAAGGCATACGTTGCGGTTGTAGTAAAGGCGGTCGTGATGCCGCTTATCGCGTTTGGTATCGTCTATTTTCTCCCCCTGCCGATCGAGGTAAAGAAGACCTTCTTTATCGTTTGTGCCTGTCCGACAGCATCCGTTGTGCTCAACTTCTCCGAGCTTTGCGGAGCAGGACAAAGGGAGGCCGCCGCATCGGTTCTTCTCTCTACCATTATGTCGGTTCTGACACTGCCGACAATGGTGCTTATGCTACCGCTTTTTTGATAAAAAGTGACACGGGTAGGGATATAAACATCAAAAACAACACAAAAAGATGGAAAAACAACGCGTTTTTCCATCTTTTTATTATCTAAATAAACAACGGGCGAAGCTGCTTATTTTCCAGCATAGCATCGTATGACTCACAGATCCGAGTCATATCTGCAACTAAAGAGTGCGGCTTTGCCACTGGGTTATCCTGCTTCATCGGTACGAAATACAAAGAGCGCCTGGTGATCAGCATTCCTAGGCTCTTCAGGTTTTGTGACATTGCGTCGTTTGATGCAAGGGCAATAAGGATCCTTCCGTCGGCGCGCATGTGCGCCTTTGCCGCCATAGTTACAGAGGTGTCGGTTATTCCTCGAGCAAGCTTGGCAAGGGTGTTTCCGGTGCAGGGGGCGATGATGAGCGCATCGAGTGGCTTCGGTCCAAAGGGCTCCGCCCCCTCGACGGTGTGTACTATCTCGCGTCCGGTTATCAATTTAACTCGGCGCCGCAGCTCCTCTGCTGAAAAAAATCTCGTGTCAGTCGAATACACGCGCTCGCTCATTATCGGCACTACGTCAATGCCACGGTCCACAAGAGCCTGAAGCTGCTTCAGTGAATCCGAAATGGTGCAGAAGGAACCGCAAAAAGCATAGCCGATCATATCAGAAATCACCTCGCATACATCTTTCGATTGCGCGGAAATATGCACGCCCCGCACTCCTCGGATAGCTCCTCTCGGGTATGGACGGAAGCCTGACGACGCCCTCAACTCCTGCAAAATTGTTTCCCGACGCAAGCTCGATTACCGCGAGCCTCGGAGGAATTTTGCCGTCAGGAAAGCATGCACTAAGCCTTGTCGGTGCGGTGTTGATCAACACGTCAAGCGTATCCGTATCACCAAGATCGGGGGCGGAGTAATCGATCCCACGATTTTCCACTCCAAGAGCTCCAAGCTCGACCCGTGTCAAGTTTTTCGAGGTGTAAATTATGATTTTTGCCCCTAAAAAGAGCAGAATTCTTGCAAGGTGACCGCCTATTCTGCCGTATCCGATAATGCCGACGGTCATATCTGCCGGTGCTCGACTTGATACTGTCAGAAGGTATTCGACTGTTCCGACAGCGGTCAATTCCGCGTTTTTGTCAAGAAACTCTTCGTCCTTTGCAACATCACACAGGCGCGCGCCCCTTGATGCTATATATTCGGTCGCACCGTTGGGGAGCGAATATCCTACTACCAGGTCCCCGGCCCCGACGTCGCGAAGTATATCGGAAAGTACGATCTCGCTACCGCACAGCCGTATACCGTCACGCGTTGTCGGAATAGGTAGCAGGATCACTCGCTCGACACCGGGCGCCTTTTCTTTGCTTGACCAATCGATCAGAAGACGCATCGTCTCGGCGCATCTTTCACCGGTGCCGTAGTTTTCAATTTTCATTGTCGTTCTCCAAATGTATTTGTATCATAGATACACTTGTATTTTATGCGCCTGCTCTGTTCCTTGTTCGTCCGGTCAGTCGTCGCACTTATGCATTATGCTTTTGATCTTGTCGCAGGCACTTTTTACGGCCTTGCGCCCCTTGTTTACAATACCTGCCGCACCGACGAATGCAAGCGCGCCCACCATCCATGAGCCCTTGTGCATGCAGGACTTTTTTCCATCCTTTGAGAAAAGCATATTTTATCTCCTTTCGAGCTTTTTAATATTTTCCCCGCGCGCGGAAAAAATATTTACGTGTGTTGACAAAAGCCGCGCGTTGTTGTAAAATTAATATATAAGAACAGCGATATTTTAGGGCAAAGGATTGAAAAAATATGATTTATTGCAAGGAATGTGGATATGAGGGAATTTATACCGGTGTACACTGCTCGCAGTGCGGCGCGCGCATTCGCCTCGATGAAAGAGATCTTCTTGACCTTAAAAAAGAAATAAAGGCCGCCAAGGAAGCCGGAGAGTATGAAACTGTTGTGGAAAACTATCTCATTCTCGCGGATATGGGAGATACGACCGGTGAGCGCGAGTATGCAAAGCTGCTCGAAAAGGGCTCCCTCGTTCCGAGAGATATAGATCTTGCAACCGACTATTTTTATCGCGCGGCAAAGAAAAACGATCCTACCTCGGCTTACAGATATTCTCGCCTCGTTTCGCGCATGAATGACGCGGCGGGCAGATTCTGGCTCGCGTTTTCCGCGGTGCTTGGATGCAGCTCCGCTTATCTTACAGTGGCAGAGAATTATGCCGAGATCGGCAAGCATGATTATGCAAATCATTATTACTACCTCGCCGCATCGGGTGATGACGTTGATGCGATCGTCAAGCTCGCCTCAAGATATTACTATGGCGAGGGTGTGGAGCAGAACGAAAGCTATGCGAAGTGGTATATGGAAAAGCTTACGTTCCCCCCTCTTCACGCATTGAAGCTTGCATATAAGCTTCGCTCGGCGAGAGCATCCGAGGCCCCATCTCTTGTCTGCAAGAATTTGGATGGCATGATACGTGAGCTTCTCGGTGAAGCAAGAAAATCGCATTTCCTGACCGCTGAGGCTTATCTTCACGGGCTTTTGGCAGACCGCGGTGATACCGATGCGATGTGCGAGCTGGCAGAGCATCATATGTTTGATGCCGAGGACAAAAATCCGAACGAGGCTATCCGCATCCTGACTCGTGCGGCTGCCGCAGGAAGCGCACGCGCTTACACTATGCTTGGTCTTATCTATAAAAGTGGCGCTATGGTTCCGCAGAATATTACGCTTGCGCTCGACTACTTCGACCACGCGGGCAAGCTTGGTAATCCCGAGGCATACGAGCATATGGGTGACATTTACCACTCAAAAGGCTACACGGGTAGGGATATAGCTAAGGCTTACGAGCTTTATGACCTTGCCGCAAGGGGTGGAGTCGTATCCGCTCAGGAAAAGGTGGAAAGCATCCGTGCATCACGCGAGGGCTATTATTACCATGCGACCCGCGATGAGGAGTCCGATCCTGTGAGAGCCTTCCGCGGCTATGCTATCTCGGCTATGATGGGATGTGCTCCGACTATGCTCAAGCTTGCCGAATGCTATGCTCTCGGAATAGGTACAAAAAAGGATCGCTCACAGGCATTCAGCTTCTATCAGAAGAGTGCGGATGCCGGCCTTGAGGAGGCATATTTCCCGCTCGGAGTTTGTTATTCCCGCGGTGTCGGTGTGGCATTTGATTTTGATATGGCGGTAAAAAATCTCACACGTGCATACAAAAACGGTGAGGAGCGCGCAAAAAGAGAGCTTGTACGCCTCTATGAAAACAAAACGCGCCACCTCGGTGATAAGCTTTACTCCCAGGCGATGCGACTTGTATACAACAAGAAGTTTGAGGAGGCCGTCAAGGTTCTTACCGTGGCAATCAATTTCAAGCATCCTAAGGCGATATACACTCTCGGATGCCTTTACGAGTTTGGTTGCGGTGTCGGATGCGACAAGCGTTACGCGTATGATCTTTACACTCTTGCTGAAAAGCTCGCGTTCAAGGATGCTCGCTCAAAGTACAAGTCAAACATACTCAAAATGATCAAAAAGTAAAAGCAAAGGGCTGAGTGAAAACTCAGCCCTTTTTAATTAAGATATCTTTTTAACAGTGAAATTTGCGTCTGAGAGAACATAGAAGCAGTCGTCTATATAAACACCGCGCATATCTCTCGGCTCGCCGTCGATTGCTACGCTGAGCAGCTCGTGAAGTGCAAAGCCGTCAAAGCTCAAAAGAATGTAGCCCGTACCACCCTTATTGTTGAATTTCTCACCCGAATAGCTTCTTACACCAAGGCCTATAAGCTGATTTTTGCGGTCAACGTAATAGGACTTATATTCGGTGGAATAGTGGGTGTTTTCAAGCTCGTACGAGCAGAGGGGAACGACAACGCCGCCATCTTCGGTGTAGACCTCTATCTTAAGCGTGCTTGACTGACTGCCGACTCCGATGCCGACAAGAAATCCGTTGCCGAAGTTGATAAGCGAGGTCGAGAATCCGTCTATCGTGCCTGTATCGGTGTAGGTTATGTTGTCAAGGTCGGACAGGTCGAAGAAGAATACAGGGTCGGAGAGCTGTATCGAGGTGCAAACGTACGCTGTGTCGCCGTCAAATCTTACCGATCGCACCGACTCACCCCAGGGGGCGAAGCTTTCGACTGTTGCGATGATCTCGAAGGTCGTAGCATCGATGCAGTAAAGGTTGGCGTTTGTAGAGAGGTTTGGAACGTTTGTGCCGTACTTATTCGTGGTCGTCACCATACGAAGCACACCCTTGTGCTCGTCAAGGCTGTACTGATCATTCACCGCACCGTCAACCGTAAACGTTCCGACAAATTCAAGCTTGCCTTCAGCGTATGAAAGCTTGGATACGTTGGTCTTTTGAGTATAGACTGCACCGCCGTCAACCTCCTGTCTGTCGGTGTATCCGCGCGTTGCATATATAGCATCGGTGGATACGTAAAGATTCTCCGAATAGGAGAGAAAGGCGTGAGTGCCGTCAATGTTGAGAGTCGCTGCATCAAGGCTTGTTACCACCGTGTAGGTCGTGCTGCTAAGCTCGTCGGGATATGTGATAGAATCGAGGGGTAGCAGCTCTACACCGGCACCCGTGTCAACTTTAGGCACGAAGGTTTCGGGCTTTTTGTAGTTTGGTGACTCGGGTCTGTATGACGAGATCACAAGGAGCTTGCCGTCGGTCAGCCTTGACGAAAGGTAGCTGCCGTATATTTCTACCGAGCTTGCCTCACGCATCTCGCCGGGGCTCGAAACATCGATCGCCATTATGGAAACCACAGTTTCTCCGTCATTGTTGCGGTAGGGATATATCAGTGTTACAGTGCTTGCATCCTCGGAGAGGAACATCTCCTGCTTATATGAGTATACAAACTGCGCGCCATCCGGCTTTTCGATCTTATAGCTGCCCGCAAGCTTTGATTCCTCACCCTCTATCGAGTAGACGTAAAGGACCTCGTCCGAAAGGTAGTATATGTGCGAGTCAGAGCGCTTTATGAGGTCACCCTCTATAACTCCTGCGACCTGATTGTCGGTCACCTCAACGTATTGTCCGTTACTTGTGTCCTCGGCGACGTCACCGCCGGCAGAAGGCGAAAAGATCATATCCTCGTCCATTGTTGCTCCGAAAATCTCATCGAATTTATTGGACGGCCCTCTTCTGTAAAACGGCTCGATTCGGGTTATTATCTCGTAATATTCGCTACCCTCGTATCTCGTTACGTCCGGGGTGAATATGTCACCGGGCAGGAAAAGATAAAGCCCGAGCGATGTGAATATGATTGCGATACACGCCGCGATTGCGGCAAATTTTGTAAGTCCCGTGAAGCGTTTTTTTCGCACGGGTACGGCCTCGGCGATATATTCGTCGTCAATTTCGCCGACGGCTCTTAAAATATCGTCTCTTTTCATAGCACTATTCCTTTTTTCTCTAAAAATTCTTTAAGCTCGCATCTTGTACGGTGAAGCGACACCTTCACGCTGCTCTCGCTGGAGTCCATCTCTTGGGAAATCTCCTTCACCGAGGCGAGATACCAGTACCTTTTGACGAATATTATCCTCGCCTTGCGCGATAGGGAGCCAAGAAACTCGTTCAGCGCATCGCGAAGTGTTATCGTGTCGACAAAGCTTTCCTCGGGAGCCGAGATGATCTGTTCGATCTCGTCAAGCGTTGCCTCGATTCCTGCATACCTCTTTTGCGCGCGCTTATACTCATAGCGGTTTAGTGCAAGATTGCGTGTGATCCTACCCACGAAGGTGCGCAGGGAATTGGGTTTTGCAGGCGGTATTGCAGACCACGTGTTCATATACGCGTCGTCCACGCATTCCTCAGCCTCAGTGTCCGAGCGCAGTATGTTGCTTGCTATATATCGGCAGTAACGTCCGTATTTTTTATCCGTCTCGCTTATCGCTTTTTCCGAGCGCTTGAAATACAGATCAATAATCGCACGGTCGTCCATACTCAACACCTCCTTGCAAAATTTTGGCGCCTTCACCTTAAATGACAGGATTTTTGCGGTAAAGGTTACATTTTTTGAGAAAATATCAAAAAAATCCCGAAAGAGCCTCGGGATTTTTTGAAATTAT
>JAZOWT010000020.1:0-10164 GCA_045659365.1 Eubacteriales bacterium
CGATGAAGACCTCGCCGCACTCAACAAAGCGGACGAGGATAACACCGCCGCAATCGAGGCGCTTACCAAGACTTATACCGACAAGGTAACCGAGCTTGAAGCAGCAGATAAGGCCACTGTCGATGAACTTGCGGCTCTTAAGACCAAGTACGATGAAGACCTCGCCGCACTCAACAAAGCGGACGAGGATAACACCGCCGCAATCGAGGCGCTTACCAAGACTTATACCGACAAGGTAACCGAGCTTGAAGCAGCAGATAAGGCCACTGCCGATGAACTTGCGGCTCTTGAGACCAAGTACGAGACCGACCTAGCCGAACTTAACAAGGCTGATGCGGATAACTCCGCCGCAATTGAGTCACTTACCAAGACTTATACCGATAAGGTAACCGAGCTTGAAGCAGCAGATAAGGCCACTGCCGATGAACTTGCGGCTCTTAAGACCAAGTACGATGAAGACTTCGCCGCACTCAACAAAGCGGACGAGGATAACACCGCCGCAATCGAGGCGCTTACCAAGACTTATACCGATAAGGTCACCGAGCTCGAAAACAAAATTTCTTCCTCGGAAGATGAGATTAAAGCGAATATAACCGTGCTTGAGGCCTCGATTAACAATCTGGATGAGATTTACAATGCTCGCGTCTCGGAAATCGAGAGTTTAATCGCACAGATCGGCAACACGGATAGTGCGCAAAACGATAAAATTGCCGAGCTCGAAGCCGAGGTCGATGCACTTCTCCAAAAGAAGTATTATACAGTAACCTTTGATTCGAACGGCGGCTCATATGTCCCTTCACAAAGTGTTGAAAAATTCAAAAAGGCAAACAGACCGGATGCTCCCACAAAAATGGGATATAGCTTTGATGGCTGGTACATCGACGGAGAAGCCTGGTCATTTGTTGGTTATTTAATAACAGAAGACATAACACTTACTGCAATGTGGAGTGATAATTTCACATACGAACGTTGTGCAGATGGTTATACGGTAGCAGGGTATATAGGTACAGAAGAAACGGTAACCATTCCTTCTTTTTATAACGGACTTCCTGTTACGCGTATAGGTAACTCCGCGTTCTATTCTTGTAAAAACTTCACAAGTGTCACTATACCCGATACCGTAACCTCCATCGATGCCGAAGCTTTTTACAATTGTACAAGTCTTACGAGCATAACTATACCAGATAGCGTAACCTCAATAGATTACAATGCTTTTTATGGTTGCACAGGTCTTTTAAGCATTACTGTACCTAAGAGCATTACTACAATCGGAGAGCATGTTTTTGATAATTGTGTAAACGTAAAAGACGTCTATTTCAATGGCACAAAATCAGAGTGGGAAAAACTTGGCCTAGACTCGTATTTCGCATCGGCTACGATCCACCTCGAAGGTGGTGACGACAGTGAAACTGCTATTGATAACATCGTTGGCACTTACACCTCCGCCACCCACAACTCGGTAAAGTTGGTTATCAACAATGACGGCACGATGACCTTCACCGTAGACGGTGTAACTCACAATTATACATACACTATCGATGGCGACACCGTATACTACTCTCTAAATGGTAATGATCCATACACCGCAACCAGCACCGTTATGGCTACATATTTCGGTTACATCATATTTGGAGTCGACGGAATCCCCGTAGGCTTTATGTTTAATGACACCGAATACCCACTTGTTGCTACTACGAAGACAGATGCTACTGATGTTTACTACGAGGGTGACGTAATCATTGACGGCAGTGCCGCTAACGAGGTCGTTATTGCAGACAACACCTTTGTTTCCCTCAATATCATAGGTAACGGTCTGTTCGCCATCATTTGGGATAATGCGGACGCTATCGTAGAGTTCCGCCCGTGGGGGGCACCCAACACTCCTGTTGATAACGGTGGCATAATTGCCATCAATACGCGGGGCACAATCAGGGTTTACCTTCCTAACTATGCGGCAGGCACCGTTAGTATCAGCATCACTCCATACGTTGATCCCGGCCATGATCTTACTGTTGGTGAAAATACTATCACCATCAATGATGCGTTCAATGGCACTAATGCAACTCTTACTGCTACCGAAACGGGAACTTATTACATATTTCCCGGCACCAATGCAGTTGTTAGCTACAACTATGAGAACTTCTTTGAGGGTGATGTTGTCGCCATCACTCTTGCCAGCGGCGAGTCTGTAGCGTTTGTTATTCTTAACGAGAGTTACGTAACAGGCAACGTTATTGTTACTGTATCCACGACCGTTCCCTCTGTTGGCGGCGGATCTGAGGGCGGATCTGAGGGCGGTATGACCGGCTCCGGCACTACGAGTGATCCTTACGTTATCCTCTCGCTTCCAGCAGTTTTTACCGAGGGGCCCGTTCACGACGTATATTGCAAGCTTACAGCTCCCGGCACTGGAACTATCGTTATCACCTATACCCAAGGCTGTATTATCAGCGGTCTTCCTTCCAATGCTATTAAGGACGGAGATGCTATGACCTGGACCATGGAGGTTACCGCAGGTCAGCTCATAGAGTTCAATCCTTGGACTACGGGCGATCTCGAGTCATATACCTACACCATCACCTTCACCGAGAAAGGTGTTGACGAGGGCGACGGCGAAGGCGGCAGCGACGAGGCTTTCGTAATCACCTATATATCTGCAAGACATTCTAACGGCAGATACGTAAAGGTTGAGATCGATATCATAACCGGCACTGTAACTCTTACCCGTTCCAATGTGTACGGCGGTTGGGATGCAAACACCGCTACCATCACCTGCACCGTATCCGAGGGCGAGCAGGTCGTTGCGGCAGACACTACCGTTAAGGTTACTTTCGATGCTACCGGTGCTCCCATCAGTATCACTTGGGGCTCTGCAACCTACGGCACCTTTACTATGAAGATTTAATGCTAAACAAAAATTATCTTTATAGTTTTTATGCCAAAGTTAAAACATCTTTTCATAGAAAAATCCGGAGAACCTCGCGTTCTCCGGATTTCCTTTTATTTTTCGGTAGCTTTTATATATTCGGTTAATGCGGTGAGGATAACACCTGTGCCGTGGTCGTCGTTATCGACCGCACCGAGGTTTACGTAGTACTCAGCATTTTTTGAGTTGCTCGATCCCATACAAACGTCATAAACGTTTCCGACAGAGGAGATCTTTTTGTTAAGCAGTCCGAGATATGCTTTGTCGGTGTATTTCTTATACTCGGCACCGATCCAGACGTTGTTGATTCCACGGCAAAGACCAAGCAGGAACATTCCCGTACAAGACGTTTCCTGATAAGAGTAGGGAAGATTCAGTACCTGGTGCCAAAGACCGTCATCGTCCTGAAGCTTAACGATACCCTCGGTAAACTCGAGGTAGAATTTCATCAGCTCGTCATATCCCTCAGTGTCGCGCGGCAGATTTTCAAGCGCATCGGTCAGGGAAACGTATACCCAGCCGTTGCCTCTGCCCCACGGAACGAGGTTCGGCTCGTTCGTGTCAAGGAAGAAGATGTGCGACATTATCTTCTCTTCCGCCATCCAAAGGCGCTTTCTGAATCCAAGCAGCTGTCTTACAACCTCCTCGGCAAACCTTTTATCGCCCTTGAGTGCCGCATAGCGCACAAGGAAAGGACAGCTCATAAAGAGGTCGTCCGCCCACATATCTGTTTCTCTGTGATATGTTCCGTCCTCAAAGCGAGGAATCTTATTCATTGCTGCATCGCCCAATATCTCGATAAGCTTATAGACGTCCTCACGCGGTGAGATCTTGTAAAGCTCACACAGGTTTCTGCCCATCGATCCGATTGCATCGAGGTTGTCAAGGTTTGTCGCAAGCTCAAGGAACGCCGCCTGTCCAAACACCCTTGCATCATACTGCACGTACTCGTAATATTCCGCAAGTGTAGTGGTGCTTTCCACAAAGTAGTTAAGGTACTTCTCGTCACCGGTTGCCGCATGTGCCTTGAAAAGGCCGTGTGTACCAACCATAAGCGCGTAGAACCACTGACCGAAGAATCTTGTTGCAAGGCTCGGGCGCATATATTCGTTCTTTTCCGCGAGCTTCCAATAGGTTGCCTCGCCCTCTGCGTTGGTAAACGGCTTTGCAAAATCTATGCCGCACTCAGGACCGAAAGCAGTGTCAATATCGCCATCGTTTCCAAATGCGCCAACGGTGATCCACTCGTCACCGGCAGGGCGGTTCGAGGTGATTATATCCGGCTTTATGCCCTCACCCTTAAACTCAAATCCCCACTTGTCACCGCGCTCGCACTTAACGAGAACGGAATCGCCCTTTTTGAGCGAAATGTTGTCTGAAATTTCACACGCCTCCCCATTAACCGTCACCTTGCCGTCGCCATAAAGCTTGATCGAAAGGGTGGTGTCACAGGTCGCATTTGTCATAGCATATGCAAACTTTCCTTTACAATTTGCATAGCTTTCCTTGAAATCTATTACCTTTTTGCCGGTGGGCGCGGTAGGGTAAACGTACTCGCCGTCAAACTCCTCGCCATCCTTATAAACTCGGGAGATTGCTACACCGTCCTCACCCTCATACTCGGGCAGGGGAGACTTCACACGTACGTTAAGCAGGTAGTATTTTGCCCACATGACGTAGTATCTTACAGAGGGCATAAACTTGAATTCAAACGTATCATCAGAGTGACACTTAACGGCAAACGTGATAGGGTTATCTCCTTTTTTAAGAGTCACAACCGGGCGGTTAAGCTCGGTGCTTCCCATCGCATCAAAGATCTCCTCACCATTAAGGAACACCTTTGCATCACCCCAAAAGTTGATCCTTGCCTCTGCATCGTCACAGCTGTCAAGAATAGCGCTTATGTATACCACGTCACCGCACCTAACCTCCGGGTGCAGCTTTTTGATATCAATACATCTCGGTCCTACGATAGGGCGATCGCGGTATATCTCACTCTTGTGATAAGGGCGGTACACCACCTCGCCTCTCGGACGCGTTTTGATCATGTTGTCCGCGATGATTTTAACAGCCTCTTTAGGATCTGCTGTCACGGAGTAAAGTGATTTCTCAAACTTGCTCATTTGTTCACCTCGTGTGAATTTGATTGCTTTTCCACCATTATATCACACTGCTTTGATAATTTCAAGTGTTGTTACACCTTTTTTGCGTGCTCACGTGCTTTTTATTGCCAACAAAATACACCTGTCCTTGCTATACGGACTAACCTCAAAATTAGTCCGTATTCTTTTTACACTTTTTCAAAAAAACGTATTGCAAATTGCATTATCTTGTGCTATACTACGGATAGTGGGGGCGTATCGCCCGCCTATTATGAACATACATAAGGAGAGCTTGCAAATGTTAATGGATGCTATCATCAAGCCCGAGCGCGCTCCGGGACTTGAGCTTGTGAGAAAGGAAGTGCCTAAGATCGAGTTTGGCGAGGCACTTGTAAAAATACATTATACCGCGATCTGTGGCACCGACGTTCATATCTATGACTGGAACGACTGGGCACAGAAAACCATAAATCCCCCTATGACTATCGGCCACGAGTTCGTTGGCGAGATAGTTGAGATCAAGGGCTTTACCGACAATTTCAAGGTCGGCGACATCGTTAGTGCAGAGGGACACGTCGTTTGCGGCAAGTGCCGTAACTGCCGTGCCGGAAGAAAGCACCTTTGCCCCAACACAATGGGCATCGGTGTAAACCGTGACGGTATCTTTGCCGAGTATGCCCGTATTCCGATCAGCAACCTTTGGCTTTGCGATACTAAGGCGATCCCCGAAAAGCTCTATTCTATATTCGACCCCCTCGGCAACGCGACTCACACCGCGCTCAAATACGGCATGGTTGGTGAGGACGTGCTTATCACCGGTGCCGGTCCCATCGGTATTATGGCTGCGGCGATCTGCCGCCACGTAGGTGCTAAGAACGTAGTTCTTACCGACATCAGTGACTACCGTCTTGAGCTTGCTAAAAAGGTTTGTCCCGACATCACCACCGTCAACACAATGAACAAGCGTCTTCGCGACGTTCAGACCGAGATCAATATGCTCGAAGGCTTTGATATCGGCCTTGAAATGAGCGGTAGCGCCATCGCATTTAACGAAATGATCGATAATATGATCATGGGCGGTAAGATCGCAATGCTCGGAGTTCAGGGCAACAATACCACCATTGATTGGAACAAGGTAATCTTCAATATGCTCACCATCAAGGGTATCTACGGCCGCGAGGTGTTCGAAACCTGGCATAAGATGACCGCTATGATCAAGTCCGGACTTGACATCAGCAAGATCATTACCGCAGAGATCGATTATCAGGACTTCAACACCGGCTTCGAAATGATGCATAGCGGCAAGTCGGGTAAGGTCATAATGAATTGGAATAAGTGAGGATAACACAATGATCAATAGAGAATATTATCAGAACATACTTGACGAGATCAAGGATGCCGGTCTCTGGAAGGAAGAAAGAATCATCACCACCCCCCAGTCCGCATCCATAGATACCACAAAGGCAGACGGAGTGCTTAACTTTTGTGCCAACAACTACCTCGGCCTTGCAAACAACGAGGAGCTTAAGAAGGTAGCGGCAGAAAGCTATGAGAAATACGGCTACGGCATGTCCAGTGTGCGCTTTATTTGTGGCACCCAGACTGTACATAAGGAGCTCGAGGCGGCTCTCTCTAAGTTCCTTAGCACCGAGGATACCATCCTTTACAGTAGCTGCTTTGATGCAAACGGCGGTCTTTTTGAAACCATTACCACCAAAGAGGATGCAATCATCTCCGATGAACTTAACCATGCCAGCATCATCGACGGTGTAAGACTCGCAAAGGCAACCAAATACCGCTATAAGAACAACGATATGCAGGACCTTGAGGCAAAGCTTATCGAGGCTGATGCCGCAGGCGCAAAGAACAAGGTCATCGTAACCGATGGTGTATTCTCTATGGATGGCATTATTGCCAACCTTCAGGGTATCTGCGACCTTGCCGAGAAGTATGGCGCGCTCGTTGTTGTTGATGATAGCCATGCTACCGGATTCGTAGGCGCTACCGGTCGCGGAACTGCAGAATACTGCGGTGTAGAGGGCAGAGTAGACATCATCACCGGTACCTTTGGTAAGGCACTCGGCGGCGCAAGCGGTGGATTCACCAGCGGTCGTCGTGAGATCATCGACCTCCTCCGTCAGAGAAGCAGACCCTACCTCTTCTCCAACACCGTTGCTCCCGCAATCTGTGCTACCACTCTTAAGGTTATCGAGATGCTCACCGCCGATAACTCCCTCGTTAAAAAGGTTATGGATAACGCGGCATACTTCCGCTCCGAAATGGAAAAGCATGGCTTTGACCTTGCCGGCAAGGATCATGCTATCGTTCCCGTAATGCTTTACGATGCGGTCCTTAGCCAGAAGGTTGCTGCCAGAATGCTTGAAAAGGGCATATACGTTACCGGATTTTTCTATCCCGTAGTGCCCCAGGGCAAGGCACGTATCCGTACCCAGATGTCTGCCGCACACACAAAGGCAGATATCGACAAGTGCGTAAAGGCGTTTGCCGAGTGCAAGGAAGAGTTCGGCTTCTGATTTTTACGAAAAAACGCAAAAAGTACAACAAAACGGCGCGGTTTTACCGCGCCGTTCTTTGTTTTTCACCATTATAGGTGTTTTTATTTGTTGTAAGAAAGTACCGCACCTACGAGGTATCTCTTTCTGAGAATCTCGTTTGCTTCGGGTATTATAACCACCTCTGTAACTGCTGCCACAGCTGTGCTCGAGGTTTCGCTCGGTGCATTCATAGTGGTGCCGTCAGTGGTGAATATGATATGTCCGGAAAGATCGGTTCTGTATACTGTAATACCCGCAGTTGCAAGGTTTGTGAGTGCCGTTGACGTGGGGTGTCCGTACGAGTTGCCCGTTCCTACGCAGATTACACCGTACTTAGCACCGGTCGCCTTAACAAAATCAAGTGTGCTGGAGGTTCTGCTTCCGTGATGTCCAACCTTAAGAACGTCACACGCAAGATCGGTTCCGTTGCTGACAAGCTTCGCTTCGACCTTCTGTCCGATATCACCGGTGAATAGGAACTTGTGCTCTCCATACTCAAGCATAACAACGAGTGAAGAATCGTTGGAGTTGGTGGCACCGACACCGTCGTAAATAACGGTCAGCTTGAGCTCAAGATAGGTGAACTGTGTGCCGAGTGCAGGGCTTTCATATGTAATGCCCTCGTTTGCTATGTCTTTCTTAAGCGAGGTAATTGCGGAGCCGGATTTCTGATACGGAGTTCCCCAAAAGGCCTCAACGTCGAAATCCTTAAGCACCTGAGGAAGTCCGCCGTAATGGTCGTTGTCAAGGTGGGTGTTGATCATAAGCTCAATGTCGTCAACTCCGACGTCACTGAGATACTTACTGACTACAGTTCCTTTGTCGGGCTTGCCCGCGTCGATAAGAATATCGCAATCGTCAAGTCTGATAAGTATGCAGTCACCCTGTCCAACGTCAACGTAGGTAACCGTAAGTGTGGGCAGGGGAGTGGGAGCATCGCCTACCTCGGCGCGGCTCTTTCCACAATCGGAGCAGGTGTCGGCACCGCCGTCCCATGTGTGACCCTTAGCACTGACGTAAGTGTCCTTGTACGAGTCCTCGCAAACAATGCAAACGTGCAGGGTATATCCGGTTTTGTCACATGTCGGCTCGACCGCGGTTTCTTCATAGCTGTGTCCGCGCGCCGGGACCTTGCCGGGCTCATCAAATACTAATCCGCATCGCGGACAATTCAATCCCTCGGTGTTGCCGTCCTCTGTGCAGGTAGGCTCCTTAGACTGGATCACCGCCTCATCGTGACCAAGTGCTTCGACAATGTCGGATACGTAAGAATCTCCGCAATCGTCACAGGTATACGTAGTGTAACCCGCATCGTTGCAGGTCGCATCTGTTACAGTAGCAACGTAGTTATGCTCGCCCGCCGCATCCGGTGTCTGATCACCGCATCCTACGAGAAGCAGAACTGTAAAAATCAAAAGCGCCAGTATCTTTTTCATCGCATAGCTCCTTTTATACAACAACTACTAATATCATATCAGAAAATTACAAAATTTGCAAGAGAAAACATAAAAACCTATTTTTGCGCCTTCCCGTCAACGTTTGACTGGCAAAACGGTACAAAAAAGGGCCACCGCTCTCGCGATAACCATCTTTTTTATATAAAACTATTTACTTTCGTTGACACTCATGATAAAATTGTGGTGTAAATCGGTAGAGGCTGTTAACTATTGCGGAACGGCCATCGCCTTTTGACTACCGATTGTTGTATAATAAATGCAGAAACAAAGGATACTCTACTATGAAAATAAATTTACTGTTGCCTTATCACGGTGCGGATAAATATTATGAAAGATGGGCAAACGAGGAAGAAAAAATTGACTTTCTGACCGACCTTGACCGTGCTGAAAGATGTACGGTTTCTTTCGCGGCAAGCGAGCTTGTCACTTACCTTACAAGGCTCGGTCACACGACTGCAGTTTCCAATTCCGCCGTTTCCGATGCTATAAACGTATCGCTTAAAACTCTCGGTAAGGAAAGCGAGGAGTTTGACATCGTCAAAACCGATAACGGAATAGAGATCATAGGCGAGGGAAGGCGCGGCGTGCTTTACGGCTCATACGAGCTGCTTGAGGCTCAGGGCGTCAGATGGTATTCTCCCGAGCTTGATTTCGTTCCCTCGGGCAGGGAATTCACATACCCGGAGCTCCGCCACTATAAATATGCGCTTAACGAGGGCCGCGGATTTCATTTTGAGGATCTGCAAAACGAAAGCAAAAAGTTGGTTTTGTGGATGGCTCGCAACAGAATGAATACCCATGCTTCCTTTCCGCACCTGAGGTCGTTCGAGCAAAAAGTCGGTATGGTTTTTGCCGGCGGCGGTCATATATTTGAAAAAATACTCGCTCCCACCAATATTGCAGAGGACGGCCGTCCATTTATCGAAACGCATCGAGATTGGTACGGAAAACGTGAAAGCGGTGAGATAACCGTTGACAATGCACTGAAAACACAGTTCTGTGTAAGCAATAGGGAGCTTACCGACTATCTTTCCTCGATCGTTATAGAAAGAATGAATAACGAGTGGAAGAACGAGGATATAGTATCTCTTGACGGTTTCGATACTTGGGGTAAAACCTGCAAC
>JAZOWT010000021.1:0-7414 GCA_045659365.1 Eubacteriales bacterium
CAAAATTGCCTTCATTTAAATAAGGAGAATTAAAATGGCTAACATCAAGTCGGCAAAGAAGCGTATCCTCGTAAACCAGACCAAGGCACTTCAGAACCAGATGGTTAAGAGCCAGCTCAAGACTGCTATCAAGAAGTTCAATGCAGCAGTTGAGGCAGGTGACAAGGCTGCAGCATCCGAGCTTTACAAGGTTGCTGTTAAGAAGCTTGACCAGGCAGTTGTTCGTGGCATTCTTCACAAGAACAACGCAGCTCACAAGAAGTCCCAGTTCACTCTTAAGTACAACGCAATGGCATAATTTAAAAGATGGCTGTTAACCCGCAGCCATCTTCTTTTTTTATTCTTATTGACTATTCTGCATTTTTATGTTACTATTATTATATAAAGCTAGTATAGAGTAAATAAGGAGGTAACATGGAAAAAAGAAAATATGAGAAGCTCTCTGCTGAAACGGCCGAAAGAATAAGAGAAGATATAAAAAACGGCACTCGCCCCGACTTTGCCGCAAAGGGCTCGTTAGCCGTTCGCCGTAATCCCGACAGTGATAGGGAATCGGTCTGGCGCTCTGCGTATATGCGCGATGCCGACAAGATCATGCATAGCCCTTATTACAATAGATATACCGACAAAACTCAGGTGTTCTCGTTCTACAAGAACGACGATATTACAAGGCGCGCCCTGCACGTTCAGCTCGTTTCGAGAATTGCACGTACGATCGGCTCGGCACTGAATCTGAACCTGGATCTTATCGAGGCAATTGCGCTCGGTCACGATATAGGTCACACACCCTTTGGCCACGCAGGTGAGCGTTACCTTAGCGAGGTCTACCGCGCTGAAACAGGCAGATACTTCAACCACAACGTCCATAGTGTTCGTGTTCTCGACGGTATATTTGATCATAACCTCTCTTTGGATACCCTGAATGGCATAATCTCACACAACGGTGAGTTCGAGCTTAGCGAATACCGTCCCGCTCCTATGACCTCGTTTGAGGAGTATGACAAGATGGTCGAGGGCTGCTACGTAGACGAGCAGAATATCCTGAAGATCATCCCCTCAACTCTTGAGGGATGTGTAGTACGCGTTTGCGATATAATTGCCTACCTCGGTAAGGATAGACAGGATGCCATAAGAGCACAGCTGACCCCCTCGTATACAAGAGGCGGTGCTATAGGCACTGTAAATGCCGAGATAATCAACAACCTTGAGGTAAATATAATAGAGCACAGCTACGGCAAGCCTTATATAATGCTCGATGAGGAGCATTATCGCGGTCTTAAGGAAGCGAAGCGCGTTAACTACGAGCAGATATACAGAAACGAAAAGATATCCCAGGTGCTTGACAACAGTGTAAAGCCCATGATGCAGCGCCTGTACGTAAAGCTTCTTAAGGATCTTAAGGCGGGCGACAGGTCCTCGCCTATATTCAAGCATCACGTAGACTTTGTCAACGAAAACCACTATGCCGCAGGCATGCCTTACCTCGAAACTGAGCCTAATCAGATCGTCGTAGACTACATGGCATCGATGACCGACGACTACTGTGCAGAGCTTTACAGCATGCTTTTCCCGAACAGCAGTGTACACATTGAGTACCACGGCTATTTTGAGGATATTGAAATGTAAAAACAAATCCGCGGATGGGGAATATCCCTCGTCCGCGGATCTTTTTGTTATTTGCAGTTTATAATTTCTTTGATTTCATTAGCGGTGGGAATGGATGAAGCTGCGTACTTTCTCGTAACTCCAAGTGCCGCCACCTTGTTTGCTATTTTCGCGGAATTTTCAAGGGTATATCCGCTTGCGAGCATTGCCGTAAGCACGCCGTTAAACGTGTCACCGGCACCGGTGGTGTCGACTGCCGCACCGAAGCTTGCGCCCGGTATTTTTTCACCGGTCGGCTTTATAAGGCAACCGCTTGCTCCAAGGGTTACTATTACATTTTTCTTTTCCTCAATTCCGAGCAGCTCGTGCTCGTTGGGGGTGAAAAGGTCTATGCCATCAAGCACAAGATCGGACGTCACCCTTGCAGGCGCAGGGTTAAGTATGCACTTAACTCCGTGCTTTTTTGCAATTTTTATCGCCTCGACGTTGACTGCCTCGGTAACCTCATTATTAAGAAGCAGAATATCAGCTTTCTTGATAGAGTCCTCGAAAAGAAGAACGTCGGCAGGGGAGAGCTGAGCTCCCTGATAAACCGTTACGTGATTGCTTCCCGACTTATCTGTTACAATAGCGGCAAACGCCGTTGACTCGTCCTTGAAAACAAGGGTATGATCTATTCCTTCGTTATCAAGGTAATCGGAAAACTCCTTGCGGTATTCGTATCCGACGGCAGCAAGAAAGGAGACCTCCGCACCGCATCTTTTTGCGGCTACAGCCTGGTTAAAGCCCTTTCCTCCGGGTTCAAAGTGAACTGATGTGGCTTCGATAGTCTCTCCTCCTTTGTGAAAATGATCCACAGGCAGAAAGACCGAGTTACCAATGATACCAATTACGGCAATGTTACTCATAAATGCTTAACCCTTCCAAGGTACAGATCCTCAAGCGTTATATTGTGATCTCTGCCGCCCTCAACGTTTCCGCTCAGATAAACAGGAGGGATTTTTCCGTTTTCGAGAGCAAGCTTTGCACCGTTTATCAAGCAAGTGTTGAGAATAAAGCAGGCCGCATAGGTGGAAAGTCCACCCATTTTAGCTTCGCCAACATCCATGCAAGCATCACCGTAGGGAACTTTGCAGTCAATGGAGATATCAACGTGCTCGTGAAGTCTTGCGCCCTTTTCAAAATAGGATGATGAGGATATTCCGACACTCTTTATACCCGCCTTTTTCGCTGCATCAGCCATCTCAACGGGAACGGTGTTCTTACCGGATGCGGAAAAGATAAATATCATATCCTTTTCGGTTGGAGTATACCGTCTGAATATCTCGCCGGCAATACCGCTCATTTTTTCCATTCTGCTTGACTTTGCCGCACCGTTATGCAGCATAAGGTCGGTATCAAGCATGGGTGAAACGTTGGCAAGACCGCCTGCGCGGTAAAACGCGTCAAGTCCGGGCAGGTGAGAGTGACCGCAACCGAAGGTGAATATCAATCCGTCATTCGCGATAACCTCGGCTACCTTTTTAGTTGCCTCGGCAAGCGCATCGGCTTCCTCTTTTTCTATTGCACTAAGATTGCAAATTATTTTTTCAAGATACTCACTCATAATTACTTCTTAAGCACCCTTTTGTAGTTTTCTCCGATAGCATCCCACAGCTTTATGGGGTCGGGAGCCGCAACAACAGTTCCAAGGCCTCCGCGATAGGTCCAGGTCGCAATACGGTCAACACCCATAGACTCATACATATCAACGACCTTGTCGATCTGCGAGAAATCATCGGGCTGTGCGCAGTATCCCATAAGCCAACGTTCGCTCTGCTTACCGTACTTTTTAGCAATGCGAACGGTTCTTTCGGTAATCTCCTTGAAGAAGGATTCGGGGAGCGACCAGTTGATGATAGTGGTGGAGAACACGTCGAAATAGGGGCAAGCCGCAACCATCTCCCAGTTGTCGTAGCCGCGAAGCTCGGTTACGTAATATGTATTCTTTGTTGCATGAACACAGCAGGTGATCTCAAGATCGGGGTTGTACTCCTTGAGCGCCTTGGAGCAATCAGCTAGAGTCTTAAGTGCCTCTCTCCATCTGAACTGCTTTACGTCGTCGTTCATAAATTTAGGCATCTCGTATCCGTAATAGTCCTCGAACTTCTTCATACATTCGGGGCAACGGCATGCCCAGTCATCACCGGCGCCACCGGTGATAGAAGCATAAGCTTTAGGATAAGCATAATGGGGCTCGTCCCAGAAAAATCCGTCAACCTCGGTCTCTCTTGCAAGCTTCATGCATATATTGGTGAAATAATCGCGGAAGGAGTTGGTGTTAAAGCAAGCCGCGTTGAGAACCTCACCGGTATAAGCAGAAACCTGTCTGTGGTGAATGTTATTCTGCAGGAACAGGGAAACCTGCTCGCCGCCAAAGTATTTTCCGATGCCCCATGTATCTGCAATACAACGAAGACCTACCTTGTGTGCAGTCTTTACGATGTTGTTGATATTAGGGAACCAGAAGTCCATATCAAATTCGGTGATAGCAAGGATGACGGTGTCGCAACCGTGCTCCTTCATCTCTATAAAGTCCTTTTCAGCATGCTCAACGTAATTGAGACCGTAGTAGCTTACGGCAGTGTGTTTAATAGACATATTTCTGCTCCTTTTTATTTGTTCAAAAACGCGTTTATTGTTGTTTCTGAGGGTTCATCACCGGTCCACATATATGCACCGGAGTAAACAACGGTGGGAAGCGCAAGCTCAGGGCGGTGCCAGGTTGTCTGAAGGATTCCGAGCGATCCGTTCTTGAAGCACTGCTCGATCATATTCTTTGCACCGTTCTTATCAAGGAAGGGAGAATATACGGTCTGATATCCTTTGTTTTCAAAGTAAGGAACGTCCTGCCAATTCTCCTCACCGATATCCTTGTGGGTCCATACGTTCATCAGGATATCCTTGGGAAGTTTGTCCGCAACAGCGGGATCACACTTCCAATACTTAACGTCAAGAGAGGAGTAGAGCATATCCGACCACATTGCCATACGTACACCGCGAGCGGCCAATTCATCATGCAGGAAGTTAAGGTGATTGGTGTAAAGATCGTCTGCGGGTACTGTGCGCTCCTCCTCGGTAGATCCAAAGCCGAAGCACTTGTCACATGAGCAGTGAAGAATGGGAGGTGTGCGATAGGTCTTAACGAGATCATCGATTATGTCGCGAAGATATTCCTTGGTGTCCTCGCGAGTGGTAGCAAAGCACCAGCCACCGGGAATCCACATTTCGTGCAGATCGGGGCGCTGATCAAGGACAACGTGCTGGCGTGAGGTGATACGGCTCCATCCCGCGTGGCTTGTAAGATTCTGAGTGGGGAAAGGAATTATGTGAAGATCGTCTATTGCGAAGGATATAAGCGACTCGGTCTCCTCGCGGGTCCAAGCGTTCGGCCAATGCGCGTATTCGCGCTTCTCGTAAGGGAACATACCCCAGAATTCATAAGATATGTAGTTGTAACCGCAAAGTGCTGCAAGCTCTGTTCGGCGGCGAACGTCAGCGACGTAGGTATCATCCTTTTCTGTGCCGTCGTTTGGCTTGAATATGCACATATGTACACCTCTGAAGCTCATTTTGGGTGTGTAGCGGAACTCACCTACGGGATACTCGCCACACTTAGGAGCAACGCGCTTCATATCGATAAGCATCTTCACACCGTTGGAAACTGCATCCTCACACTTTCCGATAACCGCAATGCCTTTTTCCGTTATGCGAACGACAACCTCGTTGTCAGTGCATTCAGCAGTGGTGTCAGCATCGCCGATCGCGACGAACAAAAGTCCGTTTTTCGCTACATTCTTTGCCGAGCTGAGTGAAAGAAGTGAAAGAAGATAATCGTATTTGCGAGATGTGATATTTGTTGTGATCTCTCCAGACAAATCGATTTTCTTCCATCCTTGTATATTTGCTGACGAAGTAGGCTTTAAGATCATATTTTTCATACGTGATAACTCCCTTTTTAATATAATTACAATTTAATTATATCAACAGGCGAAAAAATACACAACCGCAAAACAATCTTAAAGGTTCACTTTTCGCTACATGATCGGGTTGACAAAATGCAAAACATAGTGTATAATATCGGTATGTTTAACAATGAACGCTTTGATTTCAAAATACTTTCGGTGTTGCGGCTTAACTTTCCGGTATCGGTCAGATATTCTCCGTCAAGACCGTACCACGCGTTGATATTTCGTATTCACGGCAAGGCAGAGGTCGTTAAAGGAGACGACAAAATTCGTTTGAGTAAAAACGATATAACCTTTGTTCCCGAGGGATATGATTATACTATCAACACTTTAAGAGAAGAGGAAGTCGTTGTAATTCATTTTAAGGCTTCATTTGAGAAGGCAAGATCCATAATGAATATGCACTCGACCCGTCCAGAAGCCTTCGCGCTTCTTTTTGACAAGCTTCTTGTTGCGTGGCAGACTCGTCCGTGCGGCTTTGTCTATCGCATGGACTCGCTGTTCTTGTCCATATTAGAGCAAATTGAACGACAGTCCATAGAGATACATAGTGATTCCTTGGAGTTCAGAATTCAGCATTCCGTGAATTTAATGCACGAAAATATAGCCAATGCATCCTTTTCGATCGACTCGCTTGCCGCAGAAACAGGATACTGTACGTCCTATTTTCGCCGTGTTTTCAAGGAAGAGCTTGGCGCTTCGCCTAAAGAGTACTTGATAAACCTGAGGATCCGTCATGCTACTGCCTTGCTTGAGTCGGGGTACTATTCGGTCGAGCAGGTTGCCGAGCTTTCAGGCTTTGCCTATGCAAAGCACTTTTCAACCATCTTTAAGCGTATAACCGGCAGAACCCCCTCGTCGTATCTGTCAAGGAAAGCATAAAGCTAATAAAAAGCACTCTGCTTGATTGCAGAGTGCTTTGCTTATTTATATCTCTTTTTTTCTTGTGTTTCGCCTAAGAGGTAGTCTATGCTCACGTCATAATACCTTGCCAGGGCGATGAGAATTCCGGTCGGAATATCGTTTTCGCCGGTTTCATATTTCGAATATCCGGTTTGCGACATTCCTATGATTTTTGCCAAAGCACTTTGGCTTAAATCTCTGTCCTCGCGAAGATCTCGTAATCTTGGATACATTGACTATACCTCATTTCTTGTAATTTGCGAAGCTTTCGTCGAAAACGTGAATAGTTTCGGAAAGTCTGCGAATTAAGCTAAGTGTTACAACCTCGGTTCTGCATCTGCAAACCTCATTGATAACTGTCATTATACGGCTATTTGCGGGAATACTCTCGGTGATGGTATAACTCCTTACAAGGAGGACGAGTTGCTCTTCTTTGATTGTATCATACAACCATGATTTTTTCAAGTAGCAAAACAATATTTTATATTGACATTTCGAATAAATCTTAAAGATGTTTTATGTAAGCTAGACTTTCGGTTGTGGATTTCTTTGTGCTTCGGTCGGGCGTCTTTGGGGCTAAAAAAGAATACAAAAAAGACACCCTGCAAAATACAGAGTGTCTTATTGTTTTTAATCTGTTTCCCTACAGCTATAAGGCCGTCGTCCGAGAGCAAAAGATTTTGTACTTTCGGTCAAAACTCAGGCTGTCTTATAACATATTGTAACTCTGTGATTGTATTATATCGTGTTTTTTGATGATTGTAAATGCGTTTTTGCCGTGTTTGCAAAAATGTTGCATCTAGAAAATAAAATAAAAACACGCGTAAGATAAATATAAAACTCTACCCATTATATGGCTTTTGCCTTGATTTATTCATAAAAATATGGTATAATTATAG
>JAZOWT010000022.1:0-8462 GCA_045659365.1 Eubacteriales bacterium
GTCTTAAATCCAAAATCAGTAGAAAAGAAGCTACTCTCAGTACCAAATCTGTCTATGATAACGCCTGCAAGATGCTCTCGGCATTCGAGCGTTACTAGAGTTTCCTCACCGCCGTACATTCCGAAAATCTTGCGCGAGTAGTCTGCGGGGTTGAAATTCTCGGTATCGGAGGTCTTAACGCCGCCTCTTTCAAGAACGATTACGTCCTGCATCTTATCAACGCGGAAGTTCTTTATTATTCCCTCGGATTCGTCGTAAGCAACAAGATAGTACTTTTCATCATCCCAAATAAGCGCGCACGGGGTGACCTGATAGGGCGCGCCGTTATGCCTCAAAACTTTTTTCTTCTCGCCGTTGTAATCAAAGTATTTAAAGGATAAAGCTCGCGAGCCATTGATCGCACTGTGTATCGCATCTATGCTGTAAAGCGCGGCGGAATTCATCGTTTTAACTCGGTCCTCAACGTATACCTGTCGCGAAAGCTCACGCGACTTGTGCGCGCCTGCAAATAATCCGAGCTTTTCTATTATTTCCCTGCTTTTTTTCGCGGTTATAAACTTTGATGATTGCACCGCATCAACGAGCATCTTAAGCTCCGCAAGCTCAAATATCTTCACGTCAAGCTTGTATTTCGGAGGACGCGTCTCTGTGCGCGAAACCTCGAATCCGAGATCCTCTAATACGAGAAAATCGTCGTAAAGGCTCTTGCGCTCGGCACTTATTCCGTACTCGCCAAGGCGCGAAATTATCTCAGGCATAGAAAGTCCGTGCTCCTCATCGGTCTCTCTCATCAATATTTCAAGAAGCCTGAAAAGCTTCTGCTTCTGTTTTTCGCTCTTTGCCATAATGCCTCCTTAAATAAAAAAGTGTACGCCTTATCGTACACCATTATAATATATTTCCGAGAGTTTGTCAATAACGGGAAAGTGTTTTTTAATAGAAAAATCCAGCGAAGATCTAACGCAGAAGATGGAGAATTATCCCGATTTTTTCGAGGAGAATTTTTCATATACAAGGCAAATCGAGCGAGAGAAATGAAGCCGTAGATACCTACGGTGATTCGAGCAAGTCGATGATTTAACGCCGTGTACGGAAATTTTTGCCCTTAGATTTTTTATGGAGTAGAAATTTTCGTAGACTAGGCAAAGCGAGCGACTAAGCCGACGGCGTAGTTACCTACGACGAGGCGAGTGAGTCGATGCTTTAACGACGTGTACGGAAATTTATACCCATAAAACAAAAATGTCTTGCCAATTTAAGCAAGACACCCGTCTATATAAAGAGTATTTAAAATGCTACATAGTAGCAACCAAGGTTCTATGAACCTTTCTATATACGGGGGTCTCGCGTAAAGCGAGCCTTTTTGTTTTGCTTCGATAAATTCCGCAATACTGCGTTAAAGCGTCGACTCGTCGCCCTCACCGTAGGTAACTACGCCATCGGGCTTCTCGCTTGCTTTGCCTTGTCTTGCGAAATTTCTCTTTGCAAAAGCCGATTATAGGATTATAAAGATTGAGGTAACTATGCCAAACGTAACAAACGAAATAATTGCGATGATCATCAGCATAATAGCGATGGTTTTCATCGTAGTATCATTCCAGATCAAAAACAAAATACCGCTTTTCCTGGTTCAGATCATCGGCATGCTCCTATTTATGGTGTCGTACTTCTTCAATGCCAGCGGTATAGGTGTTATTATCAATGTCATCAACCTTACACGTAACGTTATATACATATTTGTAAAGGAAAACAACCGCAAGCTTGAGAGAATAACCGCGATTTGTCTTATGGTCGCATACGTTGTGTCATATAGTGTTTACACAGCGATTGCGAGATTGTCGCTTGCTGAAAACATTTGGAACGCGCTGCCTGTGATTGGCGCACTGTTCGGTACTATCGGCACTCTCTTCGCTTCCAAAAGCGTCAATCTTTACCGCGCGTGGAAATACGGCGACTCCGTTTGCTGGCTTTCCTTTAATATCAATATCGGCATCGGAGCTATCGGTGGTATAATCTGCGAGATCTTAACACTCATCTCCCTCACCGTCGGTATTTTCCGTTTCAGAGAAAACAAAAATCAAGTATAATAAAAAAGAGCCTCGAAAAGAGGCTCTTTTTCTTTATTTGCTCTTAATACTAATCTCAATATCTCCGGTGGTCGTCGTGATCGCACAAACACCGCCGGTGGTATTTCTCGGGACGTCAACGTCGCCGGTGGTTGTGTTGGTTATGAATATCTTTTCGGAGAGCAGGGTACCCTCAACGTCACCCGTGTTGGTTTCTATCCAGATCTCACCCGCGTCAGAATCCTCAAGCTCTACGTCACCCGTCGTGCGCTCGATAGTGAGCTTTCCTGCAACGATTACGTCTTCAAGCATGATGTCACCGGTGTTCGCGGTCGATGTAAAACTGTCGCATCTGACGTTCGAAACCATTACATCTCCGGTGGAAAGCAAAAGCTCAATACTGTTGGCACTCGCGTTCAATAGACCAATATCTCCTGTTGAGGTCTTGATTTTAATAGTATCGGTTGCCGAAGCCTTGCACTCAACGTCGCCCGTGCTTATCGCAACATCGATAGTGCCAAAGCTAAAGCTATCGGGCAGGGAAATGTGACCTGTGCTATTGTTTATTTTAAGAGCACCGTATTCTCCTGCCGGTAAAAAGACTGTAATCTTCGGAGAATAAAAGTTTAAGCCGATGTAGTCAAGCCACTTCTTTTCGTTCTTAAAGTCAATCTTAAGTGTGCCGTCCTCAACGTTAACGGTATGTGCCATTTTGATTTCCTCATAGCACACAACCTTGCACTCGTCGTCCTCCGAAGGCACAAAGACGATGTCTGCAGTGCTTGAAATTATGCTGATATCGTCGAATTGCTCGGAAATTTCGTAAACATTCGTTTGCATTTTCACGGTTGATAATCTCCTGAAATCCCACTTGATCGAAGTCATCGCCCCGGCAAATATAATAGCTCCGAGGAGTATAAGGGAGGCGGCTATGATCAGCTTAGTTCTGATTTTTTTCATCATATCTCCTCCTTTTTAACAAACATCTTTTTGATGCAGGTCACCTTTTTTGTGAACTGCCAAGCCCATTTAGTGGCTGCCTTACATCCGTAAAGTACGAATATTGAAAGGCCCGCGCACATCAGTGCCGAACCGAATATAACAAGTCCGGAGGCTAGGTTTCCGTTGATTATAAAGGCAGCCGACGAGACCACTCCGCAAACGCCGGAAATTGCAAGTGAAACGAAGCATGCCCAGAGAGAAACAATCACTGCCCAAAGCGAAGTATAGAGTGCGATAACGACTGCGGTGGCTGCCACTGCCAGGGCAAACCATAGAGGAGAACCTCCCCAGAAAAGTGCATTTTCACCCGCGGTCTTCTTTCTATTTGGCTTTGTCACTGTTGCATCGGATATAATCTGCCTTGAAATATCGTTGATATTTCCTATTTTATATATTGACTCTTCTTCGCCGAGACCTTCCTCAATATAATCGTCTATCATCTCGCTGTAAAAGTTGATTCTCTCATCGATCTCGCTTTTGGGAAGTCCCTTTAGCTCGCGCCTGAGCTCGGCCAGAAACTCTTGTTTATTCATCTTGATCCCCCTTCATAACAAACTTGTAAATCGACATAACCTCGCGCCACTCCTCCTTGAAATCCTCAATTCGTCCGAGTCCCGCCCTGGTTATGTGGTAATATTTTCTTAGTCTGCCACCGTGCTCAGCAGTATGTACTGTAAGCATTCCGGCAAGCTCCAGTCGCTTCAATATTGTATATAGTGTGGATTCCGACATTTCAATATACGGCTTCATGTCCTTGATGATCTTGTAACCGTACGAGTCCTCGTTCTTGATCGCAGCCAATACGCACACGTCGAGAAGTCCGCGCTTTAACTGTATGTCCATATTTCGCTCCTTTCATTTGATCTATACCTCACGTTACGAGGTATTTGTGAATACATCATATCACGAAGTATTGCATTTGTCAACACCTTTTTTGGAAAAACTCAAAAATGCAGGGAAGCGCCAGTCGAATTAATCCTGCGCACGTATTGACTTTATATTTTATGTGTGTTAGAATGAACGTAACAACAATTTAAGGAGTATACAATGGACCTTTTAAATTACGAGAAGAGAACGGTTTCACCGTACACCGCAGAAATAACAAAGCTTTCCTCAGGCGAAAGTCTCGAGATGCACGAGCCCACGGTGAAGGATAAATCCCACCTCTCATTCACTTGCGATATTGCAAGCCTTGACGACGATTTTATGATCGCCGTCGGACGTGGATATATGTATACCAGCGGTTGCTGGGTAGAGATTACCAAAACCCACGTGCGCGCCTTTACGTACTTTTACTATACCGATCCCCAGCTTCGCGTGCTTGAGCCTCAGGCAGAGCACAACCTTGAAATTTCAGAGTTTCTCACCGTAGTTATCGATGAAGACAAGCAGCACGGTAGCTTTATCGTGGTAAGCACCGCCGGTGGTGCTATCAAGCTTCCTTGTCCCGGATACTCGGCCTGCGACGGTAAGATTTTCGCCTCTGCCAAGGGCTGTGAGCTTGAAAACTGCAAGCTTAACTGGCTCTATGACGGCTTCGCGTTCCCGATCTGGATCTATGGCGACTCCTACCTTGGCTACGGTCACGCGGCGCGCTGGCCTTACTACCTCTATCGTGACGGCTATGACAGAGTACTCCTCTCCGGCTATCCCGGAATGAACACACAGCGCGGTCTTGCCGACTTTAAGCTTTCCATAGAGAAAGGTACGCCTAAGTTTGCGCTCTGGCTTCTCGGCATGAACAATTCCGACCCTGACGTCGATACTCCCGAGGCAAAATGGCTTGCCGCAACCGAGGAATTTCTCGCGATCTGCAAGGAAAAGGGAATAACCCCCATTCTCTCCACAATCCCCTGTGTGCCCGATAGAATAAATGAAGCGAAGAACGAATGGGTAAGATCCTCCGGCTACCGCTACATCGATTTTAACCGTGCCGTAGGCGCGCACAAGACGAAGGAATGGTATCCCGGAATGCTTTGTCCCGACCGTGTACACCCCGCCGCCCCCGGTGCCGCCGCACTCTACTCCCAGTTGCTTATCGATTTCCCCGAAATAATGAAAAGATAAAAAAACGAGTCGGACATATGTCCGACTCGTCTCCTTTTTTGGTGCTTAAGCACCGCGCTAACTCTTACCGCGCTTGCTTTCTGCCTTGGTTTTTCTGCTTTTTGCCTCTTTTTCGCTGCACAAATAGGCTATCGCCTCCTTGATCCCTCCGACCTCGTCTATAAGCCCGCACTCTACCGCCTCGTATCCGTCAAGTATCGAGCCGATATCGTTAACCAGCATATCGGTGCGAGCTATGATTTTGCGCATGTATTCCTCACTGATAGAGGAGTGTCCGACGACAAACTTTATGATCCTGTCCTGCATTCTTTCGAGGTAATTAAATGCCTGCGGTACCCCAAGCACAAGCCCGCTTGTCCTGACGGGATGTATTGTCATCGTTGCGCTTGGTACGATAAAAGATCGCTTTGCACTCACCGCCAGTGGGACACCTATCGAGTGTCCACCGCCAAGCACGATCGATGCCGTCGGCTTTGTCAGACTGGCAATAAGCTCCGCGATCGCCAGTCCCGCCTCCACGTCACCGCCAAGCGTGTTGATAAGTATGATTATCCCGTCGATCCTCTCGTCCTCCTCCAGCGCCACAAGAAGGGGAAGTATATGATCGTATTTCGTTGCCTTCTGATTCTGATCAAGCGCGTAATGTCCCTCGATCTGACCAATGATCGTAAGGCAATAAAACGTCCCGTCCTCGCTGTGTATCTCCGCGCTTCCAAGCTCGGTTATGCTTTCCTTTTTTTCGTCCTTGTTATCCATACCCGCTCCGTGAATATTTTTTTGTTATTTTGTTGACAAATATTTTAAATTATACATTGATTTTTTCACTTCCATGTGTTAGAATATAAGATGGTATTAAATATCGACTATTTTTTAAAATATATACACAAGGAGCTTTCAAAAATGAAAGAAGTTTTGGTTGAAACATCCGCAAGACACATCCACCTCTCCGAGGAGGCAGTTGAGGTCCTTTTCGGTAAGGGCTATCAGCTTACCAATAAGAAGGAGCTTTCCCAGCCCGGCCAGTTTGCATGCGCAGAGAAGCTTGTAGTAGTAGGCCCTAAGGGTTCTGTAAAGGCTTCCATTCTTGGTCCCACCCGTCCTGCATCTCAGGTTGAGCTTTCTCTTACCGATGCTCGTTCTATCGGCGTGTCTGCTCCCATTCGTGAGAGCGGTGATATCAAGGGCTCCGCTGGCTGTAAGCTTGTTAACCCCGATACCGGTGCTGAGCTCGAGCTCACCGAAGGTGTTATCGCTGCAAAGCGCCACATCCACCTCACTCCCGCTGCCGCTGCTGAAATGGGCGTTGCAGATAAGGAGATCGTTTGTGTAAAGATCAATTCCGAGCGCACCACCATCTTCGGTGACGTTGTTGTAAGAGTAAGCGAGAAGTTCGCTCCCGCTATGCACATCGATACCGACGAGGCTAATGCTTCCTGCGCTTTCGGTACCGTATACGGAGAAATCGTAAAGTAAGGTAAAAAACATGAAAATTCTTTTTCAGGGCGATAGCATAACCGACTGCGGCAGAGATAAAAGAAACTATCACGACCTCGGCCCCGGCTATCCTAAATATGCTAAAGAGGGAATAGTTGCCAAGCATCCCGACGTTGATTTCGAATTTATCAACTTTGGCATCGGCGGTAACCGCACCTGCCAGCTTTTTGATAGACTCTATGAGGACGGCATCGCGTTCCAGCCCGACATTTTCTCTATTCTCATCGGTATCAACGATGCATGGCACCGTCATGATCATCACATCGCTACCACCGATGCACAGATCGAGCTTAATTACCGCTGTATCCTCGAGAGAATAAAAAATGAAACCAGTGCGAAGATAGTTATCCTCGCCCCCTTCTATCTCGACTGTCCCGATAACGCATATCTTAACGAGGATCTTAAAACTCTTCTTCCTATTGTGCGTTCTCTTGCCAAGGAATATGCAGACGTATATATTCCCCTTGACGAGATCTTCGCCGAGGCTATGAAGACACAGCCTGAGCCTATGTACTATTCTGCCGACGGTGTTCACCCGAACGAAAACGGCCGTAAACTCATTGGCGAGGCATATGCAAAGGCAGTAGATTGCCTTATCAAATAAGTTTAATTTAATAAAGGAGATAAAACCAATGAGCAATGTAAGTGAAATGCCTTACGCACAGAGCCTTGAGGTTCAGCACATGTGTAAGGTAACCAAGGGTTGCGATCATGGACCCGCTCCCATTCCCGAAGAGGGCAAATGGATTCAGGCAAAGCAGATCACCGATATTTCCGCATACACCCACGGTGTGGGCTGGTGTGCACCCCAGCAGGGCGCTTGTAAGCTTTCCCTCAACGTAAAGAACGGTATCATCGAGGAAGCACTCGTTGAGACCATCGGTTGCTCGGGTATGACCCACTCCGCAGCAATGGCTGCTGAGATCCTTCCCGGCAAGACTCTTCTTGAGGCTCTTAACACCGACCTTGTTTGTGACGCTATCAACACCGCAATGCGTGAGCTTTTCCTTCAGATCGTATACGGCCGCAGCCAGTCTGCCTTCTCTGAGGGCGGTCTTGTAATCGGCGCAGGTATGGAGGATCTCGGTAAGGGTGAGCGCTCCATGGTAGGTACTATGTACGGTACCAAGGAGAAGGGCGTTCGTTACCTCGAAATGACCGAGGGCTACTGCACCAGAATGGCACTTGACGAGAACAACGAGGTTATCGGCTACGAGTTCGTATCTCTTGGCAAGATGACCGACTTCATCAAGAAGGGCATGGAGCCCAACGAGGCTTATGAAAAATCCAAGGGCACGTACGGCAGATTCAACGATGCTGCAAAGTACATTGATCCCCGTAAGGACTAATAAGGAGGTAATGTATAATGGCAAAGTTTGAAGGTTATGAAAGACGCGAGGCCAAGATCCTCGCTGCTCTTAAGGAATATGGCATTAACTCTATCGACGAGTGTAAGGAGATCTGCGATGCATACGGCATCGATCCCTACAAGATCGTTGAGGAGACTCAGCCTATCTGCTTCGAGAACGCAAAGTGGGCTTACGTTGTAGGCGCTGCTATCGCAATTAAGAAGGGTTGCAAGAAGGCTTCTGACGCTGCTGCCGCTATCGGTATCGGCCTCCAGGCATTCTGTATCCCCGGCTCCGTTGCTGAGAACCGTAAGGTTGGTCTTGGCCACGGTAACCTTGGCGCAATGCTCCTCTCCGATGAGACCGAGTGCTTCTGCTTCCTTGCAGGTCACGAGTCCTTCGCAGCTGCAGAGGGCGCGATCAAGATCGCTCTTAACGCTAACAAGGTTAGAACCAACCCCCTCCGCGTTATCCTTAACGGTCT
>JAZOWT010000023.1:0-2878 GCA_045659365.1 Eubacteriales bacterium
ATCTCGTGGATACACTCAAAGTATGCATTTCTGGGGTCGTAGCCAGCCTCAACAAGAGTTTCGAAGCCTGCCTGCATAAGTGCGCATACACCACCGCAAAGAACTGCCTGCTCACCGAAGAGGTCGGTTTCAGTCTCGGTACGGAATGTGGTTTCAAGAACACCTGCTCTTGCGCCGCCGATACCAAGAGCGTATGCAAGGCCGATGTCAAGTGCATCACCGGTTGCATCCTGATGTACTGCGATAAGACAAGGAACACCCTTACCTACCTGGTACTCGGAGCGAACAGTGTGGCCGGGTCCCTTGGGAGCGATCATAATTACGTTAACGTCCTTGGGAGGCTTGATGCATCCGAAGTGGATATTGAAGCCGTGAGCAAATGCAAGAGTCTTACCTTCGGTAAGGTTAGGCTCGATGCTCTCCTTGTAGAGTTTTGCCTGCTTCTCATCATTGATGAGTATCATGATGATATCAGCGTTCTTTGCAGCGTCAGCAGCGGTCATAACGGTAAGTCCGGCCTTCTCTGCCTTTGCCCAGCTCTTGGAGCCAACATAAAGACCTACGATAACGTTTACACCGGAATCCTTGAGGTTGAGCGCGTGCGCGTGACCCTGAGAGCCGTAACCGATTATTGCAACGGTCTTGCCGTTGAGCTTATTGAGATCACAATCCTGCTGATAGTAAATTCTTGCGTTGTTCATTTTTCTATTCTCCTTAAAAGTAAAAGTCAATTATTTTTTTTAAAAAAATTACAAGAGTGTTTTTCTGCCTCTTTCGAGAGCAACTATACCGGTACGGCACATCTCAAGAACACCGTAAGGAAGCATGAGCTTTACAAACGCATCGATCTTGTTGGGATGTCCGGTAACCTCGATACACATTTCGTCTGCGGTGTAGTCAATGATACTTGCTCTGTACACCTCAGCCGCCGCCAGTATTTCGGCGCGTGTATTTGAGTCATATGCGACCTTGATAAGCATAAGCTGACGCTGAATACAGCCGTCAACGAGAACCTCGACCTTTTTCACGTTATAAAGCTTACGAAGCTGGTGAACGATCTGATCTCTCATATACTCATCGCCGGTTGCGGTAATTGTTATACGTGAGTACTCGGGGGATTCGGTTTCACCAACTGTAAGTGCATCGATGTTGAATGCACGGCGGGTGAACATTCCACTGACTCGAGTAAGCACACCGGCCTTGTTCTCTACGTAAACCGCGATAACAAATCTTTTCTTATCTTCCATTACGATTACCTCACTTCTCTATTTCGGTGATCATATCATCGACCGAGCCACCTGGAGGAAGCATCGGAAGGACTACCTCGTCCTTGTATATGTAAGTGTCGATAACGACAGGGCCACTGATCTTGATTGCCTTTTTGAATGCCGCTTCGAATTCCTTGATCGTAGTGGCTCTATAACCGGTTGCCCCAAATGCCTCGGCAAGCTTAACAAAGTCGGTCTTGCGTTCAAGCACGGTGTTTGAAAATCTCTTTCCAAAGAAGAGTCTCTGCCACTGACGTACCATTCCGAGCACACCGTTATTTGCAATAACGATTACAAGAGGAATATTATACGTAACTGCAGTAGCAAGCTCGTTAAGGTTCATACCGAAGCTACCGTCACCGGTAATGAGTACGGTGGGATCGCCGGTAGCGACCCGAGCGCCGATAGCCGCGCCGAGACCGAAGCCCATGGTACCAAGACCGCCGCTGGATACGAAGCGTCTTGTGGTATCAAACGAGGCATACTGTGCCGCCCACATCTGATGCTGTCCAACGTCGGTTGCAATAACCGTTCTCGGAAGTTTGTACTCGTTTATAACATCGAATACCATTTTCGGAGTCATTCTGTCACCGGAGAGCTTCTCTGCCTTGTTGGCGATCTCCTGCTCCTTGCCCTTGAGCGCCTCTACCTCTGATTGCCACTCGGGCTTTTCAGACCGATCAACTCCTGCCAGAATCCTCAGGAAGGAGTCGGAGACGTCGGCAACTATGCCGAGATCAACGTTTACGTTCTTATTTATCTCCGCTATATCGGGATCAAGCTGAAGGATCTTTGTGCCCTTGGCAAACTTAGCGGTATTTCCGGTTGCTCTGTCACTGAATCTGACACCGACACCAATTATAAGGTCGGCATGCTTCTGTGCAACAGATGAAGCAAAGTGGCCGTGCATTCCCTGCATACCGAGGAATCTCGGGTGCTTATCATCAACTGCGGAAATGCCCATAAAAGTACATCCGATGCAGGCATCTATCTTCTCTGCAAGCTCTATTATCTCCTTGCCCATACCGAGACCTGCGGCGCCGCCACCGACGTATATGTAAGGACGCTTAGCCTCGTTTATAAGCTTTATTGCTTCGTTTATCTCGTCGTCGGATGCCTTAGGAAGAGGAGTTTTTGCAACCACGCCCATATCCTCGAACTCATAGGTAGCAACCTGGACATCCTTGGGTACGTCAACGAGGACGGGACCGGGACGGCCTGACTTTGCTATTGCAAATGCCTCTCTTATGGTATCCGCAAGCTCCTCAACCTTGCTTACAAAGTAATTGTGCTTTGTGATGGGAAGAGTGATTCCGGTGATGTCTACCTCCTGGAAGCTATCCTTTCCTATAAGCGAGCAAGGAACGTTGCCCGTGATCGCAACCATAGGAATGGAATCGAGCATCGCTGTTGCAATACCGGTAACAAGGTTGGTTGCACCGGGGCCGGAGGTGGCGATACATACACCAACCTTACCGGTTGCTCTCGAATATCCGTCCGCAGCATGGGAAGCACCCTGCTCGTGTGCGGTGAGATAGTGGTTTATTTCATCCCGGTACTTGTAAAGAGCATCGTAAATATTGATCACCTGTCCGCCGGGATAACCGAAC
>JAZOWT010000024.1:0-2358 GCA_045659365.1 Eubacteriales bacterium
ATCCGACTTGACTCGTAAAGCGGAGCCTTGAGCATTGGGCGCATAAGCAGCTCGGACCAAAGCATACAGGTGAAGCGGTAAGCACCGTAGGAGGGACCCTGCGGAGATGCACCTGCGGCAAACATCAAGTTGTATTCCGAAACGTATTCGTCAAAAATACGTCCGGCGCAGAAATCGTATACATCGGGGCGCTCGTCATAAACTGCGATAGCAAACGCCAAAAGGTCGCGAAGAAGCTGGGACTCGCCGCCGTGACCTGCGATAGCCATCTGACGGGAAGGGGGGTATCCCATCTCCATATAATCTTCGGCAGTCTTTTCGCAGAACGAGATGATCAGCTCTTTATCGGCGTCGGTCAGATAGCTGTAACACCAGTCGTAGACCTCGGCGGCAATGAAGATAAGATGACCACCCCAACGGGCTCCCATGATTCCGTCCTTGACGTGAAAGTCTTGGAGCATTTCGCAAAGATCGGAAATGAGCTGCTTGATCTGTGCCTCGTCGGGATCAAGAAGCATTTTCAGGGCGCGAGCCTCGATAATAAGGCAGTCGCGCAGATGATAGCTACCAAAATCCGGAGTTGCGCCAACTTTTGCAAGCTCCGAGTCACAAAGCTCGTTCCAACGTGCAGTGACCGAAGGATAACGCGACAAATTGTTTCTGACCCGCTCAACATCGTCGGGATTTAACATCAAACGCGGACGCGCTCCGCAGGGCGCAACCGGAGGCTTTGCATACGGTGAATTTAACATTATGTACATATCTCCTCATATGGATTTGGGGGTTGATGTTATCACGTTGCGATACTGCCATCAACGCCGAATTACACACACAAGAATTATAACATTGAGAGGGAAAATAGTCAATAGCTTTAAGGGAAAAAGGAGAACGGAAAAGCGAAAAAAGTGAGCGGCAGTGTTGACAGAGAAGGTTTTGTATGGTATAATACGAACGTAAATAAAAAGGAAAAAGCAGGCAAACGGGAGCCCGAGAAAAGAGGCTACGTACCTGCGTGCGACAGAAAAATCGTTAAGGAGAAAAAACGATGAAAAAGATACTGTGCATCGTTATTGCGATGCTGATGATCGCAACGACGCTCGTCTCGTGTAACACCACAGGCGATCCTACCGACACTACCGCAGCCGACACTACTGCCGAGGACACGACCGCGGCTGACACGACCACTCAGCAGCAGGGCAGCGAAGACAAACCCACCGGCGAGCCGGCTGACATTAAGCTTATGACCTTCAACCTTCGTTCTTCGGACAAGGACGAGACTAGAACCGCAAACGTGCTCACTATCCTTACGGAAAATCAGATGGACGTTTTTTGCTTCCAGGAGTGCGATACATGGATGACTGATCTTAACGTGAATTTGATCGCAAGAGGATATAAGCTCGCTCAGGGTACGAAGGTGACTCTTGAGGAGCCGGATGGCGCGATATATTATAACGAATCGGTACTGAAGCATATAAAGAGCGGATTTTGGCAGCTTATGAAGAAGGGTGATACTGTTGGCGGACCCTACGGACCGGCATCCAGACATACCATATACTGTACCTATGCCGTTCTTGAGCATATAGAGACCGGAAAGCAGTTTGTTGTTTTGAACGCTCACCTTGATTACGGCAGCGATCCCGCCGTAAGAACAGCTCAGGCGGAAAAGATATTTGAGAAGATAGATTCGCAACTTACCAAGTATAAGGACCTTCCGAAGATCCTTTGTGGAGATATGAACGTAGACTATAATGCCGGAAAGAATAGCGAGAATAGCTATTACCACCCCACCGAGAGCACCTTTTACGTTTTGAACGACGGAGTTCGCTTCAAGTGGGCAAAGGAGTTTGACGGAGTCGAGTTCATTGCCGAGAATATGCCTAATTTCAGATGGTATCCCGGTGAGCCGTATACCCTTATCAACAACGCCTACAGACAGGACTACCCGAACGACGGAACCGCAGAGGATTACACCAGCGGTATGGATAAGCGTATAATAGACTTCGTGTTCGTCACGCCGGACGGTTCGGTCACGCCGAAGACCTACGAGGTGCTTTACCGTAACTTTGCGGCGAACGAAGGATATTGGAGATACGCCTCGGATCATATGCCGGTCATATGTGAAATGACTATAAATTAAAGCAGTAAATTAAAATCAGGAGAAAAAACAATGGAATTCAAAGTATTTCAGAAAGAGCTTGAGCTTCAGTCGAGAGGCTGGATACCGACCTTCCACGACGTTACCAAGGAGGTAAACGAGATCGTAAAGGCATCGGGAATAAAGAACGGAACCTGCTGCGTGGCATCGCACCATACGACCTGCTCGGTCATGGTACAGGAGTGCTCGCACGACATCGATTC
>JAZOWT010000025.1:0-17765 GCA_045659365.1 Eubacteriales bacterium
GCGCTTAACTCAAGCTCCATTCTTGAGCCCATCGTGCGCCAGTACTGGCTGACCGGCGAGAAGAAGTACCTCGACTTTGCCGCTTATATCGTAAAGCGCGGCGGAAGCAAGTGGGGCAACATCTACCAGCTTGCGATCGAGGGCATCAAAGCACCCTACGAGTACCCTGTAACCAAGGCTTACGAGGCTACCTCCTTCTTCGAGGGCGTGCTTGAATATTACCGCGCGAGCGGTGACGAGGATGCCAAGGCAGCATACATCAACTTTATGGCAAAGGTTGTAGAAACCGACCTTACCGTTATCGGATGCTCCGGTTGTACTCACGAGCTGTTTGACCATTCCTCCCTCGTACAGACCGAGGTCAACGACGAGGTCAAGCAGGAGACCTGCGTTACCGTAACGCTTATGAAGGCGTTTTACCAGGCTCTGTGCCTGACGGGTGAGTCGAAGTACGCAGAGGCTATGGAGCGCTCCGGCTACAACGCAATGCTCGGCTCGGTAAACTTCAACAAGCTTTATTCCGCCCCCAACGACAAGGAGTCACCGAGTGCGAAAGAGTTTGTTTCGACCGCACCGTTCGTCAGACTTATCGAGGGCTTTACCTTTGACTCCTACTCTCCTCTTTACAAGGACAAGAGATCAAGACGTATCGGTGGCTTCAAGGTCATGCCCGGTGGCACGAGCTACGGCTGCTGCGCTTGTATTGGTGCTTCGGGTATTGCAATAATGCCCATCTCGTCTGTAATGCTTAAAAATGGCGGCATCGTTATCAACCACTATATGAACGGTACGTTCACCGCAGGCGGTGTTACCATTGAGATGGAAACAAAGTACCCCTACGGCGAGAAAATCAGCATAAAAGTTCACACGGGTGCCCCTGTAAGCTTCGCGCTTGACCTTAGAATCCCCTCTTATACCGTTGGCACAGCGACCATTGATGGCAAGGTAGCAGAGGTAAACAAGCTCGGCTATGCGACCATCGATCGCGAGTGGTGTGACGGTGACACTGTTGAGCTCGTGATCCCCAGAGAGTTCACCACCATGCGTCTTAACGGCAAGGTTTGTATAATTTACGGTGCAATCGTTATGGCACTTGATGAGCGCAACCAGGATATCAACGTTAAGGTTACCGACAAGATTACCGGTGTTGAGCCTATCACTACAAGCTTCCCCACACGCGAGGCATACAAGCTTACCTTCTCCAACGGTGTGAGCGTAAATGCCGTTGACTACGCATCTGCTGGTTCAGAGTGGAATAAATCCAACTGCAACGTTACCGCATGGATAGACGAGGAATAATAAATGAAATTTTCAAATGAAATACTCACGATTTTAGGCGCTCCTCTTGAGGGCGAAAATCCCCTGCCGAAATTCAGAGAGAGAAAGCCGAACTACCCCGAGATCGCATCCGATCTTCCGGAGGAGATGAAGGAGGGCCTCGGCTCTCATATCAAGGTGCTTCCCTACACCATGCAGGATCGCTATTCAAGAAAGCGCATCCCCCTGAAGCTCAAGTGCTTTGTGCTTGAGAACGAGTACCTCAAGGCACAGTTTTTGCCGGAGTACGGAGGAAGACTTCACTCCCTTTATGATAAGGTAAACGAGCAGGAGCTCCTTTTCACCAACACTGTGATCCAGCCCGGAAACCTTGCGATAAGAAACGCGTGGCTCTCCGGCGGTATTGAGTGGAACATCGGCTCGCTCGGTCACACCTTTACCACCTGTGATAACGTCTTTACCGCAAAGCTTGAGGACGGCGAAGGCAACACCTTTATCAGGATCTACGAGTTTGAAAGACTTAAGAGCGTGTTCTGGCAGGTAGACTTTCACCTCCCCACAGGCTCAAAGCATCTTATCACTCACGTAAGACTTATCAACCCATTCCCGAAAGATACCACCACCTACTGGTGGAGCAACGTTGCAGTACCCGACAACGGCAAGACCAGAATTCTTGCATCCGGTAAAAACGTACTCTCCTTTGCCGACGGAAAGATGAGCTTTGAGGCGCTTCCCTATCTTGAGGTAATGCCGGGCGATGCTTCATACCCCTCTATTGCAAATCGCTCCTACGACTTCTTCATTCAGCCTAACTTCAAGGAGGAATGCACCTGGGAGGCATCGGCATACGACAACGGCGTTGTATTCTACGAGCGCTCAACTCCCCCTCTTTCCGCAAAGAAGCTTTACTGCTGGGGAACACACCCCGCAGGCGTGCACTGGCAGGAGTTCCTCTCCGAGCCCGGCAAGGGCTACTATGCCGAAATTCAAGCAGGTATAGCCCCCTCACAGCTCCACGACAAGCTCTTCCCTGCTAACTCCACCTACGAGTGGACACAGGTGTTTGGCGGTGTGAAAACCGACATCCGGGCTCTTTATGACGAGGACTATATCCGCGCGGTTGCACATATGGACTCGGTTATCGACCGCGATATATCCGCAGACGACATCATGAAGCTTGACAAAAAGCTTGAAAAACTTGCAAATATGCCCGTCACAGAGGACAAAATAATTCACACGGGTTCGGGCTTCGGCGCAGTTGAGGCCATCAGAATGGCAAAGGACGGCGACGGTGCCGTCCCCACGACAATGTGCTTCCCCGAGTTCACGATCGGCAAAAAGGAATACCCCTGGCGCCACCTTATCGAAACCGGAATTCTTCCCGACGAGGACACGAGATACTACACTCCCACGTTCATGACAAGCGACAAGTGGCTTACCCATATCAAGGACTCCTTTGAGCGCGGCGGTAAGAACTGGTACTCCCTTTTGCATTACGGCATCGCAGTATATGACGGCGTTGACAACACCAAGTACGCGACCGACGCCTACACAGACGAGGACTGCGTCGCAAGAACAAACGAAGCGGAGCGCGCATGGCTGGAATCGATTTCAAAGAAGCCCTCGTATCTTGCATACCGCAACCTTGCAGTGCTTGAAAATCAGCGCGGCAACATTGAGGGCGCAAGCAAATACTACGAGCTTGCACTTGCATGCGACGGTGCATTTGACGACTACGCATTAGCATCAGAATACCTCGACTTACTCAACAAGCTCAATAAACACGAAGAGATGTGGGCATTCTTCACCTCTCTTCCCGCTAACTGTACCAAGGCCGACCGCATCAGAATCGCAGTTTCGGGCGCGGCACTCAAGCTTGGTAAGGATGATTTCCTTGACGAGTTTTTCTCAGAGGAGCATTACGACATCCGCGAGGGCGAGGACTCACTGACCGACATCTGGTTTGAAAGACAGGCACGTAAATGGGCAAAGGAGCGCGGCATCGCGCTTACCCCCGAGAACCTCGACAAGCTTATCGACGAGGCTTGGGAAACCGCAAAGCCCCCTGTTGAGATCGACTTCCGCCAGTCGTATTCACGTAACAACCGTTACAGAGTTTAATTTTTGCATACCAAAAAGTAAATAAAAGTAGTCAAAAAGCCTCGCTTTCTTCAGAAAGTGAGGCTTTTTTGTTGAAATTCTACTGTCAGGAGAGTCAAATCCCCCCTTCTCTACCGCGCGCAAATTATATGTAGAGGGCTCGGCCGCACGTGTAGGTTGCCTTTTTCGACAGGTGACGATATAATTAAGACAACCACCCCACCGGCACAAAGGAGCAATAAAAATGGTTAAGGAAATACCAATATTCTTTTCAACTGACGATAACTACATTTCATACTTAGACGTTGCGATATCATCCCTTATCGCTAATGCATCGAAAGATTTCAGATACAGGATCATAGTTTTAAACACCGGACTTCGCGAAGAAAACATCGCCAAGGTAAAGAGAAATGAAAAGTGTGGAGTCAAGATAGATTTTGTCAACATTTCGCGTGACATCGAGCAGATCAAGTCAAGATTCAAGGACGTGTATCACTTTTCGATCGTCACCTACTATCGCCTCTTTATCGCTTCCCTCTTTCCGCAGTATGACAAGGTCATATATCTCGATTGCGATCTCGTGGTGCTTGGGGATATATCTGAGCTTTACTGTGTGGAGCTCGGCGATAATATCCTGGGTGCCGCCCCAGAGCAGTTCGTACAAAATACGTCGGAGTTCAGAGCCTATGCTGAGCGTGCGCTTGGCGTTGACCCCGACGGGTATGTAAACGCGGGTGTGCTTCTGATGAATCTTGAACAGTTCAGAAAGGAAAGGATCGAGGAGAAATTCGTAAGTCTAATAACCGAGCACGACTTTGATCTGTTAGACCCCGACCAGGCGTATTTGAATTATCTTTGTCTTGGCAAGATCTACGTGCTTCCCAACGGTTGGAACAAGGAGCCGATGCCGCTTGAATGCGATGGCAAAAAGAACATCGTGCATTATGCGCTTTACAAGAAACCTTGGCAATATGACGACGTTATGGACGGAGAATACTTTTGGCGTTATGCAGCCGACTCGCCTTTTTACGAGGAGATCTGTACAAACAGGCGCAATTTCAGTGCAGCAGAAATGGCGAAAAAGGAACTCGCCGCACGAGAGATCATCGAGCACGCGAAAAGGATAGTCGCATCGGAGAACACCTTTTCACAGGTGCTATCTGCCAATGGAGTATAACGGTATGGAAAAATCAGCACATAAGATAGAGCTGCTTCGCCGCATTGCCGAGCTTGAAGCAAAGGAGCTATGGCACCTCGACGTAGAGGACGATCCCGAAACCTATCCTCTTATGCCAAACAAGGTGGATTACTTAAACGAACGGCTATCAAGCAAAATCAAAACCAAAATCGCTAACATAGCCGGTGCCAGATTCTTTGATAAGATGATCGCCAACCGCCAGCTTGTGATCAAGGAGATCAAAGGGATCGAAAATTTTATAGCGGTAAAGGGCGGCAGGATCGTTACCTGCAATCACTTCAGCGTTTGCGACAACTATGCCGTATGGATCGCGCTTCGCGACCACATGGAAAAAAGGATGCTTTACAAGGTTATCCGCGAGGGAAATTATACCAATCCACCAAAGCCTTTCGGACTGATCATGCGCCACTGCAACACCCTCCCCCTGTCAAGCCAGACGGCAACGATGAAAATTTTTTTGAAGGCCGTAAAAACACTTCTCAACCGCGGAGAAACGATACTTATATACCCCGAGCAGAGCATGTGGTGGAATTACCGCAAGCCAAAGCCAATGCAGGACGGTGCCTTTAGCCTGGCCGTGAGAAACAACGCGCCGATCGTACCGATATTTATCACAATGGAGGATAGCGACGTGCTTGACAGTGACGGATTTTTCGTACAGGAGTATACGATTCACATTCTGCCGGCCATATATCCCGATCCAACTCTCACACGCGTTGAAGCAAAGGAAAAAATGAGAAAGGCAAATTATGAGGCATGGGTAAAAGTCTATGAGGACTTTTACAAAAAGCCCCTCATCTACGGTGAATAATGAGGCTTTATCTTACGGTTATATGTATCGCCATGCTCGGTATATCGGCATTTAATATTGCCTTTGGCGTGGCATCATGGTATTACGTGATCATAGCGGTCGTCTGGTGTACGGCGCTTCAGTTTGCCCTGGACGGCTTCATAGCTATTGTGATCAACAAGATGCCTGAGCGTTGGTTTGGAGTGGATAACCCACTTTATAATGTGACAAGCTCGGAGCGAGCGTTTTACAAAAGACTGCGAGTCAGAGCTTGGAAGGATATGGTCTGGGAGCTTGGAGGACTTGGCGGCTTCAGTAAAAAGGAGCTGAAGGAGCCGAGCAACCCCAAGTATATCGAAAAATTCATTGTTGAGTGCAACAAGGGTGTTATGACACACCGCTTGTCCTACCCTGTTGGATTTTTAGCCATGCTTACTCTACCGGATATCACATCCTTGACAATAGCATTACCGGTTGCCATCGTCAACGTATTTTTGAACATCCTGCCAACACTGGCGCTTCGGTATAATACTCCGGTATTAAAATCCGTTCTTACGAGAATGAAGCAAAAAGAGAGCAAATCCCTCGTTAATTAATAAAAACAAGAGCCACACAGCACACAAATTGGTGCTGTATGGCTCATTTTTTCGCTATACGTATGCGTTTTATCCTAACAAAACGTCTGTGACAAGCATCAGACAAAATCCCACGAGCAGTGCGTACGTCGCGCCGCGCTCGGATCCGTGGGCGTGAGTTTCGGGTATCATCTCATCGCTTATGACATAAAGCATCGTGCCGCCGGCAAAGGCGAGAGCGAAAGGCAGAATAGCCGATGCGAGGCTGACCGCAAAGTATCCTATAAGCGTTCCGACAATCTCGACAAATCCGGTCAGTGCCGCTATCAAAAACGTCTTTTTAGGCTTCACTCCGGCAGCAAGCATCGGAGAGATAATTACCATTCCCTCGGGGATGTTCTGAAGTGCGATACCGCCCGCTATAACCAAGGCACCTGCGGTATCACCGGCACCGAATCCTACACCCGCCGCAATACCCTCGGGCAGGTTGTGTATCGCTATTGCAGTGACAAAAAGCATAACCTTGCTAAGGCTTGAATTTCTGTGCGATTCGATATCGTCGCCGGCCATTTTGTGCAGATGCGGAACTATCCTGTCCACGAGATTAAGACAAAGAGCACCTGTGAATATGCCGACCACGGTTATAACGATGCCCCATTTTCCACCGTATTCAACCGACGGAACGATAAGTCCGAGAACCGCCGCAGCAAGCATAACACCCGCCGCAAAGGACAGAACTATATCAGAAAATTTATGAGATATGCTCTTGAAGGCAAATCCGATGATCGCGCCAATTATCGTAGCACCGCCTACGCCAAGCGCGGTTAATAATACAAGGTCCATAAATACTCCTCGGATTAAATTTTACGTCCCTTAAAGCCGCCTGGGGCAAGCTCGTATATCTCCGTGAAGCCGTGAGATCTGATAAGCTCGATCGCCTCATCGAATCCACAATCAAGATAATCCTTATTATGGCAATCCGTTGTTATAATAAGCTTGCATTTTTGAGCTTTCATTTCATCAAGAATAAACGGTGCAGGATAAGGTGTGGGCTTATATCCGCGACCTATCGGACCGGTATTAACCTCAAAAAACTCCATTTTCTCTCGCACCGCCACGAGCGCCTCGAGTGCCATATTTCTATATCTGGGGCTACCCGTGTCAAATAAATCGGGGGCTTTTACCTCATATTTGGTCAGAATATCAAAGTGGCCGACAAAGTCACCCTTGATGCGATACGGCATGTCCGCCATGGTGTCATAGTATGCCTTGGCATATGCCAGACCGTCGCCGTCAAAGAGACGTGCAATGACATCTCTTGAATGCTCGACTGAGTAATCGTAGATGATCTTCTCACCGTTTTTCATCGCATAATGCACAGAGGCGATCTTGTAGTCGAAAACATCGTCAGGCATCATTCCGGCGGAGTAATAGTCAAGCTCTGTGCCGAGATATATTTTGATCCTGTCGCTGTATTCCTTTTTCAGACGGTTTATACCCTCTACATAAGAATTGACGTCTATACGAAGCTCACAGTTATCACCAAAACGTGTGTTCGCATGAGAGGAAAAGCCGAGCGACTCAAAGCCAAGCTCTATTGCTCTCTCTACCATTTCGCGCGGTGTATTTTTTCCATCGCAATAGGTACAGTGTGTATGCAGATTCTGAAGCATTTTTATTTTGTTTGTCATGATATCACTTCCTTTTGTACCTATACGATACCATAACTTTCAGTCAAAGTCAAGGGCGCAGAGATGCAAAAAAACAAACATTTGGCATTACAATCTCGACAAACATACGAGAATGTGTGCGCGCGATAAAAATTTTCGCGCAAATATGTCTTTTGACCTTGACATTTAGTGCGCGTGTATGGTATAATCTATAAAAATTTAAGATACTTCGGAGAAAAAGATGAAGGTTATATTCCGTAACGCAAAGGTATATGAAAACGGATCTGTCATAATCAAGGATATGCTTATGACAGGGGCTTCGCTTTCCAATTTTACCGCTACTTCTATCCCCTCTGATGCTACCGTTATTGATAATTCCGTTATTTTACCCGGTTTTTGCGATGTGCATGTGCATTTTCGTGAGCCGGGTTTTTCTTATAAGGAAACGATCAAAACGGGTTGCTTAGCAGCAGCAAGAGGCGGCTACACATCGGTTCTGACAATGCCGAACCTTAACCCCGCCCCCGACTCACCCGAGCATCTCAAGGAGCAGCTCGACCTGATCGACGAGGGTGCGACCATATCGGTCATACCTTATGGAACGATCACCGTAGGAGAAGCAGGCACCGAGCTTGCAGACCTTAAGGGCATGGCAGAGAGTGTCGCAGGATTTTCTGACGACGGTAAGGGTGTACAGAGCGAGGAAATGATGCTTGAGGCTATGAAAACTGCGAAGAGCCTTGGCAAGCCTATCGCCGCACACTGCGAGGACAATTCCCTCCTCTTCGGCGGCTATATACACGACGGCGAGTACGCGCGCATCCACGGACACAAGGGCATCTCATCCGCGAGCGAGTACGTGCCGATAAAGAGAGATATCGAGCTGGTCAGAAAGACCGGAGTTGATTATCACGTATGCCATGTTTCGACCAAGGAAAGTATAGAGGCGATAAGGCAGGCAAAGGCCGAGGGCGTGAACATCACGTGCGAAACCGGACCCCATTACCTGCTTCTTGACGACTCCAACCTTGAGGAGGACGGCCGCTTCAAGATGAACCCGCCCCTGCGCTCACCGAGTGACAGAAAGGCTATGCTTGAAGCCTTGATCGACGGCACTGTGGATATGATAGCAACCGACCATGCCCCCCACTCCAAAGAGGAAAAATCGCGCGGACTTGAGAAGAGCGCGATGGGTGTTGTCGGACTTGAAACCGCATTCCCCCTGCTTTACACCTACCTTGTTGAGCCCGGGATCATAACACTCGAAAAGCTTGTTGACGTTATGTCAGTAAAGCCGCGCGAGCGCTTTGGTCTAAAATCCGATCCCGGCTTCACAGTATTCGACATTGGTGACGAGTACGCCATCGACCCTGAGGAGTTCCTCAGCATGGGTCGTGCAACCCCGTTTGCCGGAACGGTTGTAAAGGGCAGATGCCTTGCAACCGCATATGACGGCAAGCTTTGTTACGTTGATAAAAAATTGATATAAATTCGGAGGATTAAGAAAATGGCAAAAAGGACAGACATTAAACGAGTTATGATTATCGGCTCCGGCCCGATCGTTATCGGACAGGCGGCAGAGTTCGACTACGCAGGAACACAGGCCTGCCTCGCTCTCAAGGAGGAGGGCTATGAGGTTATCCTTGTCAACTCCAACCCCGCAACGATAATGACCGACACCACCATAGCCGATAAGGTATACATGGAGCCCCTCACCCTCGAGTACGTGGCTAAGATCATCAGATACGAGCGCCCCGACGCGATCGTCCCCGGCATCGGAGGTCAGACCGGTCTTAATATGGCTATGCTCCTTGACAAGAAGGGCATTCTTAAGGAAAACGGTGTTGAGCTTCTCGGCACGTCCAGCGAGTCTATCGAGAGAGCCGAGGACAGAGAGCTCTTCAAGGAGCTTTGCCAGTCTATAGGCGAGCCCGTAATCCCCTCCGATATTGCAAACACTCTTGAAGAAACCGTAGCAGCGGCAGCAAAGATAGGCTACCCCGTAGTTCTCCGCCCTGCGTTCACCCTTGGCGGTACAGGTGGCGGCTTCGCATACAACGAGGAGGAGCTTCGCACCCTTGCAGTAGGTGCGCTTGCGGCATCTCCCGTTAACCAGGTTCTCGTTGAGAAGAGTGTTAAGGGCTACAAGGAAATCGAGTTTGAGGTTATGCGCGACGGTGCAGACAACGCTATCACCATCTGCGGCATGGAAAACATCGACCCCGTTGGTGTCCACACCGGTGACTCCCTTGTTGTAGCACCTATTATGACTCTTAACGATCACGACCTCAAGATGCTCAACGACAGCGCTATCAAGCTTATCAGAGAGCTTAAGATAGAGGGCGGCTGTAACGTACAGTTCGCGCTCAACCCCAATTCCTCCGAATATTACCTCATAGAGGTAAACCCCAGAGTTTCGAGAAGCTCCGCGCTTGCATCCAAGGCATCGGGCTATCCTATCGCACGCGTAACCGCAAAGATCGCAGTAGGTATGACCCTTGACGAGATCGAGGTTGCCGGCACCAAGGCTTCCTTCGAGCCCTCGCTTGACTACGTTGTTGCAAAGTTCCCCCGCTTCCCCTTCGATAAGTTCACCTCCGTACCCAACAAGCTCGGCACACAGATGAAGGCGACCGGTGAGTGTATGTCCATCGGCTCTACCCTTGAGGAGTGTCTTCTTAAGTCGGTACGCTCTCTTGAAACAGGTGTATGCCACTTCTATATGCCCAAATTTGAGAATATGGCAAGTGACGATATTGAAAAGTACATCGCAGAGTTCCACGACGATACGATCTTCGGTGTAGCAGAGCTTCTCCGCAGAGGCGAAACTATAGAAAAGATCGCATCTATCACCAAGATCACTCCTTACTTCCTTGAATCCATCAAGAAGATCACAGATATGGAGAAGAAGCTTGCTTCCGATAAGAGCACAAAGACTCTTACCGAGGCAAAGACCATGGGCTTCTCCGATAAATATATAGCAAAGCTTTGGAACGTTAAGGAAATCGAGATCTACAATATGCGCAAGGAGAACAAGCTTGCTCCTGTATTCCGCATGGTAGATACCGCGCACGTAGGTGCATACATTCCTTACTTCTACTCCTCCTATACCGGAAAGAACCAGTCCAAGCTTACAAAGAAGAAAAAGGTTGTCGTCCTCGGTGCGGGTCCGATCCGTATCGGTCAGGGCGTTGAGTTCGACTACTCCACCGTACACGCAGTAACCACGATCCGCAGACTCGGCTACGAGGCAATCATTATCAACAACAACCCCGAGACCGTTTCTACCGACTATACCACCGCAGACAAGCTCTACTTTGAGCCCCTCACCGTTGAGGACGTTATGAACGTTATCGATTTTGAGAAGCCCGAGGGTGTTATCGCATCTCTTGGCGGTCAGACCGCTATTAACCTTGCACAGCCTCTTGCAGATCGCGGTGTAAAGATCATCGGTACCGACTGTGAGGCTATTGACAGAGCAGAAAACCGTGACGCGTTCGAGAAGCTTCTTGTTTCCCTCGACATTCCCCAGCCCAAGGGCCAGGCAGTAACCAAGATCGAGGACGGTGTTAAGGTTGCAGAGAGAATCGGCTATCCCGTTCTCGTTCGTCCCTCATTCGTTCTTGGCGGCCGCGCAATGCAGCTCGTAGGCAATGAGGATCAGCTCCGCCACTACCTGCACACAGCAGTTGAAATTGACGAGGACAAGCCTGTGCTTGTTGACCATTACATCCAGGGTAAGGAGGTAGAGGTTGACGCGATCTGTGACGGACACGACGTATTCGTAGCGGGTATCATGGAGCTTGTTGAGCGTACCGGTATTCACTCGGGTGACTCGATAAGCGTTTACCCCTCGTTCACCATCTCCGACAAGGTTAAGGGCAAAATACTTTCCTACTCCAAGAAGCTCGGTCTTGGCATCGGCATTATCGGTCTTTTCAACATTCAGTTCATCGTTGACGACAAGGAGGACGTATACATCATCGAGGTTAACCCCCGTTCCTCGAGAACCGTTCCCTTCCTTTCCAAGTCCACCGGCTACTCCCTTGCAGACATTGCGACCGAGGTTATCATGGGTGCAACTCTCAAGGAGCTCGGTATATTCAGCATCTACCCTGAAGAAAAGAAGAGATGGTACTGTAAGGTTCCCGTATTCTCCTTCAGAAAGATCAACGGCATTGACTCTTACCTCTCTCCCGAGATGAAGTCCACCGGTGAGGCGATCGGATATGACGACGACCTTAACCGCGCGTTCTACAAGGCACTTCAGGCATCGGGTATGGACGTAAAGAACTACGGTACCGTATTCGTAACCCTTGCAGATGCGGACAAGGAGGAGGCACTCCCTCTCATCCGTCGCTTCTACAACCTCGGCTTCAACATCGAGGCTACCACCGGCACTGCAACATTCCTTAAGGAGCACGGCATCAAGACCAGAGCCAAGAAGAAGCTCAGCGAGGACTCCCGCGAGATCGCAGATGCAATCAGACAGGGCCACATCACCTACATCATCAACACCAGTGACGTTTCCTCATCTGACGAGCAGAAGGACGGCTACGAGATCCGCTGCCTTGCAGTAGAAACAAACACTACCCTGTTTACCTCTCTTGACACTGTACGAGTTCTTCTCGACGTGCTTGAGGATATCACTATTACTATCTCAACAATAGACAGCTGATAAATCTGACAAAGAAAGGCACACGCTGTGAAAGATACGAAATTCACACTTGTCGAAAACAAGTGCATAGCAAAAAACACCTATCTTTGGGTGCTTGAGGGCGATATATCGGACATAACCGCGCCCGGACAGTTCGTTAATATAAAGCTTGACGGCTTCTATCTTCGCAGACCTATCTCGGTCTGCGATGCGGAGGGCGGAAAGCTTACTATCATATTCAAGGCAGTCGGCGAGGGCACCGAGAAAATGGCAGCGGCAAAGGTCGGCGAGGAGTATCTTATCCTCACCGGTCTTGGCAACGGCTACGACACTAGCGTGTCGGGAGACAAGCCCCTGCTTATCGGCGGTGGTGCAGGCGTACCCCCGATGTACATGCTCGCAAAGAAGCTTATAGCAGAGGGCAAAAAGCCCACTGTAATACTCGGCTTTAACACCGCTGAGGAGGTATTCTTCACCGAAGAGTTTGCCGCTATCGGATGCAAGGTTCTTGTAGCGACTGCGGACGGCTCGGTTGGTATCAAGGGCTTCGTTACCGATGCTATGGACACCGAGTACACCTACTTCTACACCTGCGGTCCTGAGCCCATGCTCAAGGCAATATATGGCAAGGCAACCACCTCCGGTCAGCTCAGCTTTGAGGAGCGTATGGGATGCGGCTTCGGTGCTTGTATGGGATGCTCATGCAAGACCAAATACGGCAACAAGCGTATTTGTCGCGACGGCCCTGTGCTTGTAAAGGAGGAGATAATATGGTAAATACAAAGGTCACCCTGTGCGGCATAGAGATGGACAACCCTATCATCCCCGCGAGCGGTACGTACGGCTTCGGCTACGAGTTTGCCGAGCTTTACGACATAAATATACTCGGCACGCTTTCATTCAAGGGAACTACCCTTGAGCCCAGATTCGGCAACCCCACCCCCAGAATTGCGGAATGTCCCTCCGGCATGCTCAACGCGGTTGGTCTTCAGAACCCCGGTGTTGACAAGGTCATCGCTGAGGAGCTTCCCAAGCTTCGCTCCTGCTTTAATAAGCCCGTTATGGCAAACGTTTCCGGATTCTCCGAGGAGGAGTACGTTGAAACAGTCAGAAAGCTCGACACACAGAATGACATCGGCTGGTTCGAGGTAAACATCTCCTGCCCTAACGTGCATGGCGGTGGCATGAGCTTTGGTACGAGCCCCGAAATGGCAGGTAAAATCACAAAGGCCGTAAGGCGTGTAACAAAAAAGCCCCTTATCATCAAGCTTTCGCCTAACGTAACAGACATAGTTTCTATCGCAAAGGCGTGCGAGGCAGAGGGTGCGGACGGCATCAGCCTTATCAACACCCTGCTCGGTATGAGAATAGACCTCAAGAAGAGAAAGCCCCTTTTGGCTAACAAGACAGGCGGCTTCTCAGGTCCTGCGATCAAGCCCGTGGCAGTGAGAATGGTATACCAGGTATATGATGCGATCAAGATACCGATCGTAGGTATGGGCGGCGTATCCTGTGCCGAGGATGTTATTGAATTTATGCTCGCGGGTGCGACTGCGGTTGAGGTTGGCGCGGCTAACCTTGTAAACCCCTATGCCTGCCGTGACATCATAAACGACCTACCCCGTGTAATGGAAAAGTACAAAATCAATTCACTTGAAGAAATCATAGGAGGTGCCCACTGATGGGAAAAGACGTTATAATCGCCTGCGACTTTGCGAGCGCACAGGCAACATTTGACTTCCTCGACAAGTTCGAGGGGAAGAAGCCCTTTGTTAAAATAGGAATGGAGCTTTACTACGCCGAGGGTCCCGCGATCGTACGCGAGATCAAGGCAAGAGGACACAAGATATTCCTCGACCTCAAGCTTCACGACATTCCCAACACCGTAAAGAAGTCTATGGCAGTTCTCTCTCGCCTTGACGTTGATATGACCAACCTGCATGCGGCAGGCACCACCAAGATGATGGAGGCGGCTATCGAGGGCCTTACAAAACCCGACGGAACCCGTCCTATACTTATCGCAGTTACTCAGCTTACCTCTACCGATGAGGAAACCATGAAGCGCGATCTTCTTATCGATGCTCCTATTGCCGACGTTGTTATGCACTATGCAAAGAATGCAAAGGCGGCAGGGCTTGACGGTGTTGTATGCTCTCCCCTTGAGGCGGGCGGTGTACACGAGGGATGCGGTAAGGAGTTCGTTACCGTAACTCCCGGTGTAAGATTTGCAGACGGCGATATCGGTGACCAGAAGAGAGTTATGACCCCTGCTGAGGCAAAGCGCATCGGCTCCGACTATATAGTAGTTGGTAGACCTATCACCGCGGCAGAGGATCCCGTAGCAGCATACGAAAGATGCTGCGCTGAATTTATAGGTTAAGGAGAGCTTGAAAATGGAAAGCTACAAGAGAGAATTTATAGAATTTCTTCAGAGCGCAGGAGTGCTTAAATTCGGCGACTTCACCGCAAAGAGCGGCAGAAAGATTCCCTACTTCATCAACGCGGGCATGATCAAGACCGGCGAGGACATCGCAAAGCTTGGCGAGTTCTACGCAAGAGCATACTTTGGAAAGCTCGGCCAGAAGAAGGCAGTTCTTTACGGCCCCGCATACAAGGGTATTTCCCTTGCGGTTTCCGCAGCAGTTGCACTCTCCAAGAACGGCCTTAACGTTCCCTTCTTCTTTAACCGCAAAGAGGTTAAGGACCACGGCGAGGGTGGTGTTTTCGTAGGATACGTTCCCACCGCAGGCGAGGAGATCGTTATCATCGAGGACGTTATCACCGCAGGCACCGCTATCCGCGAGAGCATGGAGATCCTCTCCCACGTTGAGGGCACCAAGGTTGCCGCAACCTTCATAATGGTTGACCGTAAGGAAAAGGGCCAGAGTGAAAAGGGCGCCATGCAGGAGATCGAGGAGCAGTTCGGCTTCCCTGTTTACTCGGTAGTTGACGTATACGACATCATCGAGTACCTTGAAGAAAATCCTGAAAACAAGGAAAACGTAGACAGAATCAAGAATTATCTTGCTGTTTATGGTGCGGCGCAAGCATAACCTCGTACAAATTCACACCTCATCTGCTTGCGCTTGAAATTCTCTCAAAATGGGGCCCTACCCTTTTTGACATAATATGCACGAGAATTTGGTCGTGCATTGGAAAATCATAGCTGCAAGCATAACGATCAAATCGCAAGGAGAATAGCAAAATGAGAAATTTGATTGACATACTCGACCTTTCGGTTGAGGAGATCGACGGACTTATCGATACCGCGATGGATATGATCGCCAACCCCAAGGCATATGCAACCGCCTGCTCCGGTCAGATACTCGGCACACTTTTCTTTGAGCCGTCGACCAGAACGCGCCTCAGCTTTACCTCGGCTATGGTGTCCCTTGGCGGCAACGTGCTTGGCTTCTCCGAGGTCAGCTCGACCTCGGTATCCAAGGGCGAGACCGTTGCCGACACCATTAAGATGGTTAGCGCGTACTCCGACATTATAGCAATGCGCCACCCTAAGGAGGGCGCACCCGTTGTCGCTTCCTCAATTTCCTCCGTTCCGATCATCAATGCAGGCGACGGCGGACACTTCCACCCCACACAGACCCTTGCAGACCTGCTTACCATCAAGCGCAAGTTCGGTCGCCTTGACAACCTTACCATCGGTCTTTGCGGTGACCTTAAGTACGGAAGAACCGTACATTCACTTATCGCGGCAACTACCAGATACAAGAACATAAAGTTTGTCCTCATCGCTCCCGATGAGCTTAAGCTTCCCGACTATGTAAAGAACGAGTTTCTTGCCGAGGGATCCTACAAGGAGGTATACAACCTCGATGATGCGATCCCCGAGCTTGACATACTTTACATGACCAGAGTACAGCAGGAGCGCTTTGCATCGCTTGACGATTACGAGCGCCTCAAGGACTCCTACATACTCACCGCTGATAAGCTTAAGAGTGCAAAAAAGACACTTTCTATCATGCATCCCCTGCCCCGTGTAAACGAAATCGCTACCGACGTCGATGCAGACCCTCGCGCACATTACTTCGATCAGGCAGCAAACGGCAGATACATCCGTATGGCTCTTATCCTCAAGCTTCTCCGCGAGAAGAACATCGAGGATAAGTCACGCACCGGCGATGAGAACCCCTCGCTCGTATGCATCAACCCCCACTGCATCACCCGTACCGAGCGCGGCATAAAGAAGCTTTTCCGCGACAAGTCCTGTATTTACTGCGACCAGACCGCAATATCTCTTACCGATTAATTGGGTATAAAAAAAGAGATAGCATCACACGATGCTATCTCTTTTTTGTTTTAGTTACTGAATAAAGAACAGAATTCCGGAGAGGAGTATCATAGCAAGTCCAACAAGCATGAAGATAAGCGGAAGCACCTTTTCTCTTGCGGAATAGGAGCGAATACCCTTCATCTTATTGTATCTGTACTCGCACTCAAACATATCTGCCGGCAGGTGCTTTTCTATCTGGTTTATGACCTCAAACTTGCCCTCGTTGTTTAATTCATACGAACCAAGGGAGGTGCGCCAGTTGTAGCAAAGAATAATGGTTATGATACCTGTCAAAAGGGTAATGGCCGCAGTGATCATAAGGTTTCCAAAAGCAAATGAAGCACCGATAAATGCGATAAGCGCGGTGCAAATGGTTATGTAAAGGCTGACCATTGACTGGCGTCTTTCCATCAGCTTTTCGGACGTGTCGATCATTATTTTATACTGTTCAAGCAGCAGATGCTTGTCCTCATTTGACATGGAAGCCGCAGGCAAACCGGTCTGCTTTTCGGCGTTGAGGATATTTCTCTGTACACTCCAGCCTGTCTGCTTTTTGAAATAGTCAAGCGCCTCGCTTGCCTGGTAAGTAGTATATTTGTTGTTATCGATCTTCTTTTCCGAGAAGTCCTTATCGTAAAGTTGGGGAGCATACTTGCCACCGAGATTTTTAAAGATAACTACCCTCTTTTTATGCTTTTTCGCGAGATCAAGCTCCCACTTGATATTGTTATAACTCACGTCGGAGTAGTCGTCGCGGTTGTCAAAAAAGGCAACCATATCGCAGGATTTGATCTTACGTCTGGCGGTGTGATGCCAGGTGATCTTCTTTTCGGGCTTGAAGTAGAAAAAGGATATCTTGTTTTCGAGCGCATCCTTGATCTCGTTAAGCTGCTTCTCAACCTCGGGAAAATCAACAAATTTATAAATTACGTAAACGTTCATAAGCACCTCAAAAAATGTATGACTTGTCTTACAGTGTAAATTATACCACACTTCTTTACACAAATCAACACTATTCGAAGTTTTATGTAAAGCAAAATACCTCCAGAGGAAGGTATTTTGCCAATGTGCCAAGAGCGGATCAGCTATACATTCCGTTCTTGGACATATACTGGTATATCTGCTCTCCGTGGTTCTGCTCTTCCTTTTGAATGTGGTTAAGTGTATCGCGAAGAACAGGACTTGCAAAAAGTCGGAGGCCAAGCG
>JAZOWT010000026.1:0-9194 GCA_045659365.1 Eubacteriales bacterium
TCCCCCGTTATTCTCGGTGTTTCCGAGGGCGCGGGCAAGTACATGTGCGGCTACAAGACCATCGTAGGTATGGTTGAGGGTATGATCGAAGGTCTCGGCATCACCGTTCCCGTAGCTATCCACCTCGACCACGGCTCTTACGAGGGCGCATACAAGAGCATCGAGGCAGGCTTCTCCTCCGTAATGTTCGACGGTTCTCACTACCCCATTGAGGAGAACATCGCAAAGACCAAGGAGCTTGTTGACGTATGTAACGCTAAGGGTCTCTCTCTCGAGGCAGAGGTAGGCTCTATCGGTGGCGAAGAGGACGGCGTTGTAGGTGCGGGTGAGGTTGCTTCTCCCGACGAGTGCAAGATGATCGCTGATCTCGGCGTAACCATGCTCGCTGCAGGTATCGGTAACATCCACGGTAAGTACCCCGCAAACTGGGCAGGTCTTAACTTCGACGTTCTCGCAAAGATCAGCGAGAAGGTTGGCGATATGCCCCTCGTTCTTCACGGCGGTACAGGTATTCCCGAGGATATGATCAAGAAGGCTATCTCTCTTGGCGTTTCCAAGATCAACGTAAACACCGAGTGCCAGCTTGCATTTGCGGCTGCTACCCGTGGTTACGTAGAGGCAGGCAAGGATCTGCAGGGCAAGGGCTTTGACCCCAGAAAGCTTCTCGCACCCGGTGCAGAGGCTATCAAGGCTACCGTACGCGAGAAGATCGCACTTTTCGGCTCTGCTAACAAGGCATAATCAAACGAAATTTCAAAGCCGGGAGTATTGCTCCCGGCTTGAATAATAAAGAGGTATAAAAGAGATGCGCACTTTAAAGGATGTTTTCTACACAAGCGACAACGACACTAGCAGGGCGCTTGATATTCACCTGCCCGAAGGTGAGAGCTTCCCTGTTTTCGTATACATTCACGGCGGCGGACTTCAGGAGCTGACCAAGGATGCCCCCACCGGAATGGCGGAGTATTTCACCGAGCGCGGAGTGGCTTTGGTAAGCGTTGAGTACCGTATGTACCCGAGCGCTAAGTACCCCGATTTTATCGAGGACGTGGCGGCGGCGGTTGCGTGGATCAAGGCAAAAAAGGACGAGTACGGATTTACGAAGATATTCGTCGGAGGCAGTTCTGCCGGAGGTTATCTGTCACAAATGCTTTGTTTCGACAATTCCTGGCTTGCAAAACACGGAGTTGACAACACGGAGATCGACGGCTACGTTCTCGATGCCGGCCAGCCCACCGCACACTTCAACGTGCTGCGTGAGAGAGGCATTGATCCGCGCAGGATCATAGTTGACGAGTCGGCACCCCTGTGGCATATCGGCAGACAGGAAAAGTATGCTCCTATGTTCATTATATACTCGGATAACGATATGGAAAACCGACCGGAACAGACACAGCTTATGATCTCTACCCTGCGCCATTTCAGATACGATATGAGCAAGGTTGACGTGCAGATGGTTCACGGCAACCACTGTCAGTACGTTATGGAGCTTAATGACAAGGGCGAGAACCGTCTTGCCGAGATCGTGTATCCTTTCATCGAAAAATATTCTAAATAATACAAATTGAAAAGAGCTTGGCGGTTGCCAAGCTCTTTTGTTTTACCCCCTCTCAGACGCCTATGGCGCCAGCTCTCCCAAAGGGCGAGCCTCATTAAGCGGGGACTCTCATTACCAGTAAAGGTTCCAGTCGGGGTTGAGGAGTCTGTGGAGTGCTTCCATATAGAAGTAGTCGCCCCAGATGTTCATCTCGTCGATACCGATACCCTGAGGCTTTGCGTAGGTAGCGTGGAGAAGAAGTCCGTTAGACTCGGGAACGTCCTTGGTAAGGTAGTTATCGATAAGGGAGTTCATAATTCTGTTTACAGCGTTCTTGTAGATGCTGTAAAGCTCCTCGCTCTTATCCATATGCTTCATTGCCTCAAGCATACCGCAGACTGCGATAGCGGCAGAGGAGGTGTCACGGGGCTCGTTGCAGCCGTCGGTGAAGCAGAGATCCCAGAAAGGAATATAGTCCTCGGGGAGGTGGTTAAGGAAGTAGGAGGAGGTCGCCTTGAATACCTGCATAGCCTCGTCGCTTTCCTTATATGTACGGGTAAGCATAGGACCGTAGATGCCCCAAGCCTGACCGCGTGCCCAAGCGGACTCGTCAAATGCGCCCTGGTGGGTAACGCCCTTTACGGGTGCGCCGGTCTCGGGATCGAAATAGAAGGTATGGTAGGTGCTGGCATCTGCACGGCAGCATACGCCAACGGAGGGGTTAAAGTGATTCCAAGCCATCTCGTCATACTTCTTGTCACCGGTAACCTCGGTTGTCCAGTAAAGAAGCGGAATGTTGAGGAGACAGTCGATGATAAGGCGGTTGTCCTTAGGATCGTTTACGTTGCCCCATGCCTGGATGAACTTGCCGTTCTCCTTATAACGGGAGATGAGGTTGTCAGCGGCGAGGATAGCCGCCTTCTTACCCTCCTCGGAGCCTGCAAGCTTATATGCTGCAACGCAGGAAAGGGAGAATACGAAGCCCATATCGTGGTGGTTTACACCAAGCTTGTTCTCTATTCTGTAAAGGTAAGAGGGGATCTGACCAAGAGCCACGGTCTTATACTTCTCATCACCGGTGAGCTCGTATGCGTGCCAGAGGATACCGGTCCAGAAGCCGGTGTTCCAGCCGCTGGTGTTCTCTACCTGGGTATAAACGTTGTTAATGCTGCTGTGTGAGGGAAACTTGTCAGTAAACTGAGGAAGAGCGAAATCGATCTTCTTGATAGCCTCACCAAGCGCGTATTCGATCTTCTCGCGGGGAAGATCAAACTCGGAATATCTTTCGGGATTGGTTATAGCGGGAATGTTTGGAATCATAGCTATGCTCCTTAAAATGTTATATATGAATATCGTACCATATAAACGCGCGAAAGTCAATGAAAACAGCAAAAATATTAAAAAAACTCGGCTCTACAATTACAAGAGCCGAGCTTGATATTGTTATTCGACAGGACGAAAGCCCATATCACACGCTCCGTTTTCATCAAACGAAACGTACAGCTCGAAGCCTGAATCTCCGACCACCCAAACGTAAAACAGCTTATCCAGCTCTTCGCCCGATAAAAACTGATCGTGAGGCTCACTTCCAATAAGCTGCTCAACGTAATCAAAGGTCATACCGTAATAAACGTCGAGCTTCGGAACGTAAAGGACTTCGTTTTCTTCCATAAATATAGGCGCGGTTGTATAGATCACGTAAATATCGTAATCGTGATCATCCGACGTAACCCACCAATCCGAGCGGTATCTGGAGTAAGTAGGCTCGCCAAGAATTTGTATAAGCCTATCTCTATACATTTGAGCGGTTATGCCTATGTCACTTGCGTACTCTGATCTGCTCGCAACGCCGTCCTTATCGAACCACACGTACAAATCCTTCTCAAATTTTGTATCCCATTTATACATATCGACCGTTATACTCGCATCAACACCTTCGTCACCCATTAGCTCATTTATATCGGATAGAGTCATTCCGACTACGTCGTATGCGTTCAGATCGTATTCTTTAACTACCAAAACGTCGTTGATGGGCATGGTTTCAAAGAGAGCGATGGTACCGTCGGAAATGCGAGAATACAGCATTCCTTCGCCCTTGCTTGGCAATAAGCCGTAGAGCTTATACAGCTCAGAGATCGGCATACCGATCTCAACTGTAATATCCTTATCCTCGAACACCTCGGTTGCATAAGGATATTCAGAGCCGTCTAAATATCTACTGTCAAAGCGTACGTAAACGTATTCCCCCTCTTTCGCACTTGGCCACCTGTAAAGATCGCGAGCATTTTCAACCTTTTCGCCGGCACGCATAAACATAGTATTGATCGAGGCGCGAGAATCTCCTTTTTTCACATTAAGAAAGGTTGTGGAAAGCTCGTGTCTTATAAGCCTGCCATCCTCGCCGAACCAACAGTGAATGAAACTACCTCTATAAGAACGCCACGTACAAGCGTTGGGAATTTGTTTATTCCAACATCCCTTCAAGCATAAAAGTGCATCTATCTCTTCGCTCGTCATACCGTCCTCAATGCTTATGCCGTTTCTTCTCTCACTGCGTATAACGACTGCATCCTCAAAACAATACTCATCAGTAAACCAAACGTAAAGCTTTAACACGTCGCCGGTATTCCAAAAGTATATATTTGAGGCAAGCTCCGACGGAGTTCCCTTTTTGCCCACAAGCTCCACTACCTCGGCGTAGGTCATACCGGGAGCTATCTGCTCGTCGAGCGTAGGCTCGGGCGCGGGATCGTCGGGTACGTCGCTGCAAGCGATAAGATGAAGGGCAAGCAACATAACGAGCGCAAGTGCAAACAATTTCAAATGTTTCATGTATTTCCTCCGTTTCTTAGTTTAGCAAGTAGGTTTGTAGATTTTTTACAACTTCAGTATATCATACTCAAATAAAATTGTCAACTTTTTTCAAAAAACGAGTGAATAAACGGTAACGGCGGTGGTTAGAATTTTTATGAAATTCAAATCATCGGAGGTTAAACAGATGAATAAGAATATTATTTTTTCGGCAGTTATGGTGCTTATGGCGGTGCTGTTTATTGCGGTAATGCCGACGGAGGCAGAGGGCGCGGTGTACGAGGACACGGTGAGGCTACATATTCTTGCCGAGTCGGACAGCGCCGAGGATCAGGCGTTGAAGCTCGCACTGCGCGATGCGGTGCTTTCGGAGTTTGGGGCGCGGCTTCGGGCGGCGGAGTCCGGCGAGGATGCGAGAGGAACGCTTTCGGGAATGATCGGCGAGATAGAGGACTTTTGTCGGGCGGAGATCGCGAGGCTCGGATTTGACAACGTGGTGAGCGTTACGCTTACCGAGGAATGGTACGAAACGCGGGAGTATGCGGACTTTACCCTGCCCGCCGGAGTCTACACTTCACTCAAGATAGTTATCGGTAAGGGAGAGGGGCAAAACTGGTGGTGCGTTATGTATCCGCCAATGTGCCTTGACGTTGCCTGTGACGATACCGCAAAGGACAAGTACACGGACGAGGAGCGGGTGCTGATATCGGGCAACGGATATCGCGCGAAATTCAAAATTCTTGAGTTAATTTCCTCTGCTTTTTCATAAAGGAGTTGATTTTGGCGTTTTGTTGTGCTAAAATATTACTACTAAACCAATTTTGGAGATAATATGGCAGAAAAGAAAGACAACAAAATCATTGCCGACAACAGAAAAGCGCGACACGATTACTTCGTAGAGGAGGTCTACGAGGCAGGTATCGAGCTTTTTGGCACGGAGGTAAAGTCACTTCGTGCAGGCGGTGTCAATCTTAAGGATTCCTACTGCGAAATAGACGGGGGCGAGATGTTTGCCCTCGGTGTACATATAAGCCCATATGACCACGGAAACATCTTTAACAAGGACCCCCTCAGACCGAAGAAGCTGCTTATGCACAAGCGCGAGATCATGAAGCTTACGGGCCTTATTTCACGCGAGGGCTATACCCTTGTTCCCCTTTCACTTTATTTCAAGGGAAGCTACGTGAAGATGGCAATCGGTCTTTGCAAGGGTAAAAAGCTGTATGACAAGAGAGATACCATGGCAAAGCGCGACGCAGACAGAGTTATCGAGCGCGCGATGAAGGATAGAAACAGATAAAATAAAGAGCCTTTGACGGACGGTCAAAGGCTCTTTATTTCGTTTAATTCATGCTCACTGAGTGGGCGATAGGTACCGCGCGGGAGTGTCTCGTCGAGGGAGAGAGTTCCCATCGAAAGGCGTTTGAGATACACGATGCGGCAGTCACCGAACAAAAGCAGGCGCTTAACCTCGTGCTTTTTACCCTCGGTGACAGTGACCGTACCGGATATTACCGGGGTGTCGGGGCGGCGGTTTGCCCGCTTTACGTCCTGTGGTGCGAGCAGGTGCTTTATAGCACCGAGGGTGGTGGGCTCGCCGAGGGAAACAGTAGCCGGCGCAGAGCGGTCATCACGGGTGGGATAGAGCTTGATGCCCTTTTCGATCTCGTGAATTTTGTCATCCGTAAGGGTGCCGAGGGCATAGAAAAAGTAGGTCTTTTCGATGCCGTTTTCGGGGGACAAAAGCCTGGCACAAAGCACTCCGTCATCAGTTACAAGGAGCAATCCCTCGGTATCGCGGTCAAGTCTTCCGACAGGAAAAAGTAGATCGCGCTTCTCTTCCGGGAACAGATCCATAACCGTTTTATGCCTTGGGTCGCGACGCGCGGTAATGCAGCCGGCAGGCTTATTTAACATGTAATATTCCATACTAATCACCGACTCTCATAGTGCGGATGGAGTTAAGTATTGCAATCACGGCAACACCCACGTCGGCAAACACGGAAAGCCACATATTTGCATATCCAAGAGCCGAAATAACCATGATTGCAATCTTCACGGTGAGGGCGAATGCGATGTTTATTTTCGCTATTCTGACGGTCTTGCGAGCGATACGTACGGCGGTCGGAATGCGCGAAAGATCATCGGACATAATGACAACGTCGGCAGCCTCGATAGCACTGTCAGAGCCAATAGCACCCATGGCTATACCTACGTCTGCGGCCATGATCGAGGGAGCATCATTTATGCCGTCACCAACGTATACGGTGGCACCGGAGGAGGAGATGATTTCGGTAAGACGAGCATACTTCTGATCGGGCAAAAGCTCGGCATGAACCTCGGTGATCCCGAGTGCATTTCCGACACGCTCGGCATTGGCAGATCGGTCACCCGAGAGCATTACCGTGCGCTTTGCACCAAGGTGCTTAAGCTTTCGCATTGTCGCTTCTGCCTCGATTTTTATCTCGTCGGTTAGAATTATTTGCCCTTTATACTCGTTGTTGACGGCAACAAAAAGGGAGCCCGCAATTTCCTCGGAATCGACTTTGATTCCGTTTTCAAGAAGGAGTGCGGCATTGCCGACAAGAACTGCTTTTCCGTCCACGGTTGCGGCAACTCCACGTCCGGGAAGCTCCTTATATTCAGTAGGAACTACGGTAGATCTTGCATATGCCTTTACGCATTCTGCCAAGGGGTGAGTCGAGCCGTATTCTGCCGATGCGGCAAGAAAAACAAGCTCATCTTCATCCATACCGTCAACCGTTATGATCCTGCTTACACTGAATCTTCCGCTGGTGAGAGTTCCGGTTTTATCGAACGCGTAGGAGTCTGCGCGGACGAGGGGAGAAAAGACGTTTCCACCCTTGAAAAGTATGCCCTTTGAAGCCGCACCGCCAATGCCACCAAAGAAAGCCATAGGCACCGAGATGACAAGCGCGCAAGGACAAGAAATGACAAGAAAATTGAGTGAGCTGTATATCGCATCGGGGAGGCTCATAAACCCGAAGATCGGAGCAAGCACTGCCAACAAAACAGCAAGTCCGACGACGATAGGGGTATAGAAGCGGGAAAACTTGGTAATGAAGCTCTCTTCCCTGGATTTGTTCTCGCTTGCATTTTCTACAAGGTCGAGAATGCGCGAGGCGGCAGACTCCTCGGCAAGTCGGTCGGTACGGCAGGTAATGACACCGCCAAGAACAACGGAGCCGCTTTCAACGTGCGAGCCGGCAGATGCCGGGCGCGGAACAGACTCTCCGGTAAGAGCTGAGGTGTCGATATCGGCAGTACCGCGTATAACGGTAGAGTCGATGGGGATACGCTCTCCTGCTCTGACTATGATAACGGAGCCTACCTCAACGTCCTCGGCATCGACTGTTTCCTCCACTCCGTCTGTCAGGACGGTTGCCTCATCGGGACGGATGCTCATAAGCGTTCGGATAGACTTGCGCGAGTGGGCTACGGCGCGATGCTCGAAATATTCGCCTACGAGGAAGAACAGCATAACCGCAACACCTTCAGAGGCTTCACCGATTATCATAGCACCAATCGAGGCGATAGACATCAGGAACTTTTCATCAAGCAGGTCGCCGCGCAAAATACCGCGAATGGCGGCAAAAAAGACAGGCAAGCCCGCAACCGCAAGCGCCATGATATATATGATGAACGCGACTATATAAAGTGTGTGATCGGGCCGGGGCCTTGATACAAAATCGCACGCGAGTGCGACGGCAAAGAGCGAGAGGCCGATTATTATACGACCGAGCTCGCTTCTGAATACCGATATTACTTTTTTCATATTACTTTTCTATTTTCACCGACTTGTCAAAGGTACGTGCGGCATCGCTGAGCAAAGTATAAGCCGCGGACTCGTCAAGCGAGGTTTCAACAGTGAGCTTTTCGGTGAGGAAATTTATCTTTGCACTGTCTATTCCGTCCTTGGATTCCATGGATGCGGCAAGCTTGGCAGCGCAGTTGGGACAATCGAGCCCGGTGATGGTGTACTTGATCTTCATAATTTTATTCTCCAATCTTATTCATTTATGTGATCGAGCGCTTTTTCAATTATGTCGCGCACATGATCGTCGGAAAGCTCGTAAAACACGTTTTTTCCAACCTTTCGGTACTTCACGAGTCGGTTCTGTCTTAAAACCTTGAGCTGATGTGATACGGCAGATTTCGTCATCCCGAGAGTCAGCGCAATATCACACACGCACATAGGCGCGCCGTCTATAGCAAACAAAATACCAAGTCGGGTTGAATCGCCAAGCACCTTGAAAAAGTCAGAGAGATCATAAAGCTTCGTAGTTTCCGGAAGGGATTCCCTGCTTTTCGCAATAAGATCACCATGTTCCTCGTGTGCCTCACACTCGGGGATATATTCCCTGATATTTTCTGTCATTATGCCTCCTTATAGTTGAACCGTTGTTCAACCGTCATTTCAATTATACTATCTTTATTTAAAAATGTCAATAGTATTTCAAAATATATTAAAAGTCATTTGCAACATCTTTCGACCGAATAATCTCATTATAAAATGTATAATGGTCGGGTTGGAGAGTTTTACATATAATGGTATAAAACTAAATAAGGAGATAACATGCAAATATACCGCACGGAAAATAACGAGAGTATATACGATATAGCAGGAAAATATGGGGTATCCCCGATAAAAATTGCTGAGGATAACGAGCTTGAAATAAGGGGCAGACTACCTAAGGGACGCGAGGTCCTCGTGCTTATACCGTCAAGAACCTACAACGTAAAAAGCGCAGACAGCCTTGATAAGATTGCTATGCGATTCAAAACCAACAAAGAGGCTTTGATGCGTCTTAATCCCGAGCTTCGC
>JAZOWT010000027.1:0-8939 GCA_045659365.1 Eubacteriales bacterium
ATCTTTGGTGTTTATGGTCCTGGTTATAATGCCAGTGATTTCATCTACGGCAGATTCTAATTTAAAGGGGAAAAGATATGACTAAAAAACAGATTATTCGCTGTTGTGCCTTTGTTTTGGTGGTCTGTTGCACTCTGTTGATTTTAAGCGATATATTTGAGTTAAAAAATACTACCAATTATTTAAGTGAGGCTTTGCTATGAGCGATAGGCTTTTTTCTGACAGCATTCAATACCAAGCAGTTTTATCTAACTTGGAAAAAAATAGCGGACAAATTAAATGCGCTATATGCGGTAAAAATCTTGTATCTAAATCGGAATGTCACTTTGACCACATTGTTGCGTATGCAAAAGGTGGAAAATCGACAATAGATAATTGTCAGATTTTATGTACAGATTGCAATCTGGCAAAAAGTGATAAAGAAATGCACGATTTTATGTTAGAAGAAAAAGCTAAAAGATTTATGTCTGGTATAATGCTTGATCCAGGCTTATCTTCCACATTACAGCAAGCCCCCCAAGATGATAGCAAAATAACAAAAGAAAAATTCGATGCAATAGTTGGAGCTTTTATAGAAAAGCACGGTAACATTAAAAAAGTAGATTTCACCAGAGATAAAAATGGTTTGCCGTCCGTATCATATGTTGCAAAATACTATGGTTCAATGAATGAACTGAAGGTGGCGTTCGGACTTAAAATCAATATTGTTTGGGATAGGGAAAATATATGGAACATCTTAACGGAATATTCAAAAATCAATCCGAATTTCAAACAAGCAGATTTAACAAAAGACAACGGACTTCCTTCACTTCCTTGTATATTGTCATATTATCCCGAATATAAAAACTTTAGTGATATAAAAATGGCACTCGGATTAGACTTGAATTACGAATTATGGACAAAAGAAAAAGTTGCAGAGGCTTGTCATAAATATTTAAAAACGCATCACAAAATCACGCAAAAAGATTTACGCAAAGAAAACGGATTACCCACCGCTAAAGTAATATATAATTTTTATGGAACTATGCAAAAATTCCAAGAAGAAATAGGTTCCGAGGTATCAAAAAGTCAAGAATTTATTTCCAAAGAAGAATTATTGCGTGCAGCTCAAATAATAATCAACCAAAGTGGTGCAGTTTTTGAAAATAGAGCAGCATTTTGGGAAGTATTTCCTTATAGTCAATCGGTAATAATAAATCGTTTTGGCTCTTTCGACTCTTTTGCAGATGCGTCCAACATAATAATTTCAAATACCAAAAAGGCTAAATATACCAAGCAAGAAGTGGATGATATGATTCTTTTGTACTTAAAAGCTGGCAATCCTATTCCATCATGTGCGAAGCAATTATCTGCACTTCATTTGCCGTCATCTTCAACAATTTTGAGGTTTTATGATGACTGGAAAGAGCCCTTTGTTATTTTCTTAAAAATGATAAGTATTACTAGCAAATAGAAATCAGGGTGGGACTAAAGATCCCACCCTCTTGTGTTATTATTTTACCGAGAAATTTGAATGCCCAAATAATCTCTTGTAAAGAAAAAGTACGAACCCTGATTACTTTGGGTTCGTACTATACTGTTTGGTGCGGGAGACGGGACATTAAACAGCGCTCGCATAGTGCGAACAAAGCGAGCGCATGGAGTTTGCCTTGGAGCAAACGTCCTCACTCGGCAAAAGCCAAGTGCGAATTTCAGGCTGAGGTTAGCCTCGTGATACGGGCTCTGCGCCCGTCACACCGCACCGCAAAAACAAAAAACCAAGTCTTTCGACTTGCTTCTTGTTGGTGCGGGAGACGGGACTTGAACCCGTACGTCGAAGACACACGCCCCTCAAACGTGCGCGTCTGCCGATTCCGCCACTCCCGCAACGGCTTTTCTATTATACAACATATATTCTGAAAAGTCAATACTTTTTTTGAATTTTTTTGAATATTTTTTGCTTTTTTTGGACTTTTGTAAGATGTGATTATATAGTGGACAAAAACAAGCCGCAAAACTATACAATTTGCGCCATTAAATAAGCTCGCTAACGCTCACACCAAATATTTCGGCAAGTGCTTTAAGCTCTATATCTGTTACAAATCTTTTTCCGCACTCAATTCTCTGAATCGCATTCTTGTCAACGTCAATGCCGATAAGCTGCATTTTGTCAGCTAACGCACGCTGCGAAAGCTTGGTAGGGTGGTTGAGCCTAAGCTCGCGGATCTTTTCGCCGCACAGGTTGTTGCGACCGTCATTCTTGTTTTTAAACATATTTACCTCGCTTTTTGACATTCAGTGATTGACAAATCTATTATATTGTGTTAGAATAGACTTGTTGACATTCAGTAAATGTCAACAGGGGGTTTTATAATAATGTCAAATAATAATGCTAGTGAAAACGTAGGAATAGTAAGAGAAATCGACCCTGTTGGTAGGCTTTTGATTCCCAAAGAGATACGAGAGAGAATGAAGTTTGACGATAAGGTTGAACTTGTTTTGACTACCGAGGGCTTGCTGATCAGAAACATCGAGTATAAAATGGTAAAAATAGAGGAGTAAGAGCGTATGTCTCTTATTCCTCTATTTTTGCTCCTGTAAAGTTCCCTTTTATTTTCAAAACCCCTTGAATGTTGTTTTTCTTTTATGTATAATAAAATGGAAATAATATGTTTAGGAGCAAATACATGCAACTATTAGTTTGGCTGGGCGTTATCCTGCTCGTGATGCTTTACACGATGCACTCGCTTTTCACAAAGCTTTATACCGATCGTTACCCCGGAAAGTCAGATATGGCTTCCACTGTTCTGACCGTTGTTTCGGGTGTGTCGGTTGCGGTTATAACATTTTTCTGCTTTGAGCTTTGCAGCTTCACCTTCAACCGGTGGTGCATTCTCATCGGCGTGCTTAATGCCGTGGCACTTTATGGCTACAACTACTTTATAGTAAAGGCATCGCAGTCCGGCCCTTACTCAATACTCATGATGTTCTCGCTTTCGGGTGGTATTATCATTCCGATAATCGCCTCCCTTATAATGGGCTGGGATGAGGCGTGGAACACCACGTTCCGTGTTATAGTCAACGTTGTTTGCATTGTTGCTATAATTTCTGCAGTGTATATGGTAAGCAACCGCCCGGAGGAAAATGCCGAGAAAAAGCAGATCACATTTCCGTTCATTTTGTCCTGCCTTGGTCTTGCCGTGTGCAACGGTGTCTATGGCATATTCCTCACCCTCCAGCAGCAGACCGCCGCAGCAGGCGGTGAAGGAAACAGGGGAGAGATGATAATAACCACCTTTATCGCGGCTGCAATAATTTCCTTCGTTATCGGTCTTGTGAAGGAGCGCAGAAGCTTCTTTTCCTCTTTCAAGCAAACAAAGGGCTCGCTTGTTTTCCTCCTCGCAACCAGCATTGTTTTCGCCCTTGCTATCAATCTGATAGTGATAATAATCCCCCACTTCGATACTACCATACTTTATACCATAGACAACTCCTCCGTCCTTATAATGAGCGTGCTTATCTCCTGGATATTCTTCAAGGAAAAGCTCACTCGCATGAACGTTGTCGGCATCGCAATAATGTGTGCCGCCCTCGTTTCTATGAACCTCTTACCCGCAATAATAAAGCTCTGATAAAGGAGATAATAATATGATCAGCGCACAAAATACCGTCCTTAAAATAATTGCCGGCAAGACAAACGAACCCATGGCCGCAGAGATCCTCTCGGAAAGAGAGGTAGCAAGCGCTACATGGTATGTAACCGACGCTAACGGTGGCAAGGTTGCCGCCGGAAACTGTGAAATAAATTCACACGGGGCAAGCCTTTCGGCACTTTACGATGCAAAGCCCTGGTCGGCAGAAAAGCCCTACCTCTACACACTTTTTGTAAACATTAGTTATAAAAATGGCGATTTTGAGGAGATTTCTGACCGTTTTGGATATAGATTTATCAGCACTGATGAGAAGTACATATACCTCAACGGCTATCCTTTCTATATGCGTGCCTACATTCGTGGCGCCGCCGCTCACGAGCATCAGAACAACTGCAACCTCACCGAGTACGAGTTTTATAAAAAGAACTTCTCCATGGCAAAGATGTACGGCTACAACACCGTCCGCTTCCACTCTGTAATCCCGACCGATGAGTGCTTCCGTGCTGCTGACGACTGCGGTATGATGGTGCATATCGAGATGCGTAAGGAGAATGATGATTACAACAACCTCTCCGAAATGCTCTACGGTAAAAACGATTTCGTAAGCGACGATCAGCTCATGGAGATCATCAACCGCCTCTATAACCATCCCTCGTTTATGGTATACTGCGTAGGTAACGAGATCCGCCAGCCCGGTCAGAAGCCCAGGATCCGTGAGATCCGCGACCTCATCAAGCGCTACGACCCCACAAGACTTTTTGTTGATACCTGTGCTCACGGCGAATATGACCGCGATACCGTTGACTTTGACGTTCAGCATATGGGATACTATTTCCCCTATGGCAGAAATGCCAATATGTTCTCCGACACCGACAACCTCCTTGGCTTCGGTACTGTCCGTGACCGCGCGATGGTCGTTGACGAGCCCGATGGCGGCAAGATCCGTCGCGGCATCAAGTTCTCCCGCCCCCTTATCGCTCACGAGGTTTGTCACTACACCTCCTGGCGCGATTTCTATGCACTTAAGGAAAAGTTCGAGCGCTACGGCCGTCCCGCACCATGGTGGGTAGACGAGGAGATCAAACTTCTTGAGTCAAAGGGCTATAAGGACAACTTCCGTGAAACTCTCCAGATCACCAAGGACTTCCAGTTCCGCGCTTGGAAGAATGCGCTTGAGGGCATCCGCGCAAGCCACCTGCTCTCAGGCTTCCATATGCTTCAGTTTGCCGACACCGATAAGTACGAGAACTCCAACGGTGTTGTCGATTGCTTCGATGACCCCCACGGCATCAGCCCTGAGCAGTTCCGCAAGTTCAATGCCGACACCGTCGTGCTTGCCCGCCTTCCGAAGCAGATCTACTCCTTTGGCGAAACCGTAAAGGTGCCGGTGATTCTTTCTCAGTTCGTGATCGCACCTCCCGCAAGCGCAGACTTCAGCTATAAGCTCACCGCCGGTGATAAGACTGTCCGCGAGGGCAAGCTCACCGACGTTGACACCTTCGCCTCCGGTCTTTATGAAATATGTAGCCTTGAGTTCAAGCTTCCTGTATTCGATACCGCAACCAAGCTTACCCTTGAATGCACCCTCGATTTCACCGACGGCACCTCGATCTCCAACACCTGGGAGCTTTGGGCATTCCCCGCGGTTAGCGAGCCTATCACACTCGATGCAGCATCGGATATGCAGGCCGATTACCTCGACAAGAGTGTTGTATTCAACCCAAAATCCACCCTCACGATTACCGACAAGCTCGACGACTCGCTCTTCGAAAGGCTCGAAAAAGGCGAGGACGTTATGCTGATTTACCGTACCGCTTGGACTCGTCACCTGCTTGACAAGTCTATGCCCGCGCCCAAATACTCCTTTGTCCACACCTGGGAAAGATACAAGGGCGTTATCTGGGATCGCGGTACCATCAATGGCGGCCGTGACGAAAAGGACGTATTGAACGCCCTCGGCTTTGTTACCGACGGTCAGATCAACTTCCAGTACTATCCCCTCATCGAGGACTCCGATAAGATCAATCTTGACGATTTTCCTATAAAGGCCACATCGATCGTCTCCGGTCTTGATAAGTGTAACCGCGACCGCTTCGATGCCACCAAGTTTAAGTTCTCCGAGCTTCGCCCCGAACGTACCATGCGTAACTTCAGCTACGCATTTGACGTAAGAGTAGGCAAGGGAAGACTGCTCGTCACCGGCTTCAACTTCACCGGAATGGAAAAGGGCGAGCCCGCTACCGCTTCGATGCTTAAGGCACTCGTTTCCTACTGTCATACCGATAACTTTGGTAGAGGCGCTGAGATCTCTACCTCCGACCTCAAGGCATACCTTTCCGCCATCGCGGCAAAAGGTCCTCAGAAAGAGGGCATGATGACACAGTACTGGCAGCTTGACTGCGAGCCTGTCGAGTCTATGGAATATTGGACCGAGTCCGAGCGTTACCTCCGCGAGGATATGTAAAAACACAAAACCCCACGGCACTATTGACAGCCGTGGGGTTTTTGTGTTAAAATCAATAAAAGGAGCTTTGACTATGAAAAAGCTTAACCTGTTTTTACTGATATATAAAATCCTCATTCTCCTGCTCGTTGTCGGTGTCCTCGCGTGGGGCTTGAAATTTTCAATCGAATTTCAAAACCTTATAAAAACGGGGGAGGATGATTTCGATTCCGCAATGGGTATGGTGCTCATCATTATATTCACAATAATAGCCGATGCGGTGCTCATTATCCTCGCACTCCCCGGCCTGATAACTGCCATCTGTCGCAAAACTAACCCCACACGCAAAAGGGATATCATACATTTCGCGCTTTTAACGGTATCACCTGCGGTGGCCTTTGGAATTTTTTGGCTTGTCACCTCGATACTCAATAATATGGCATACAATATGTAAGTAATAAAAATCCCCCGGTCAAACCGGGGGTATTTCATTTTCGGGTAAAACCCTAAACGTTACTGGCAACACACGGGGTGCGTTTTAGATTGGCCTGCCAGCCGCGCAATTATTACGTACACCCGCTTGAGCGGGACTAAACCAAAGCCTCCCTTGTGTAAAGGGAGGTGCCGAGCAAATGCGAGGCGGGGGGATTGTAAAAAGGCAAAAATTCAAAGAAATACAATCCCTCAGTCAGCTTCGCTGCCAGCTCCCTTTACACAAGGGAGCCTTTGACACAAAAGCATTCTGCTCCTACGTTTTATTCGGTTTCCGCTTATCGGCATAGCCTATATGGAACCCCGCCACTATGGCGGGGTTTTCGTTATACAAAAAACGGCGACTAAGGGCGAGTCGCCGTTTAATTTTATATCATTTTTCCGTTTACAAAAATGGTCTCAATGTTGATATCTTCATCGAACACAACGAGGTCTGCATCGTACCCCGTGTCAATTTTTCCTTTGTTGATACCAAGCAGCTCGGCCGGTACGGCAGTCATCATTTTGACCGCCTCGCAGATGCCGAATCCACAGTCCTTGTGGATAAATCTGATAAGTCTGTCTGCCGTAGCAATACTTCCCGCAAAGGCAGAACGGTCACGAAGTTTGCATACGCCGTCCTCAACGATGAACTGTACGCCCGCCATCTCGCCCTCAACTATGTCCGTTCCGGCAATCTCGAGTGAGTCGGTAACGAGTGCAACCTTGTCCGTGCCCTTGATCTTGATTATCATCTGCACAAGCTCGCGGGGGAGGTGCTTGCCGTCTGCGATTATCTCAACGTACATGTCGTCGCGCAAAAAAGCGCTCTCAATGACACCAAGTGAGCGGAAGCCAAGCTTTCTCGTTACTGTCGAGGTTGCAGAGTAAAGGTGAGTTACGAGCCTGCATCCGTTGTCAAGCGCAACGCTTATGTCCTCGTATTTAGCATCCGAGTGGCCCACGGAGGGAAGTATTCCATGCTCGGTGAGATATGCCGCAAACTTGCCATCCTCGTCGTTCTCCGGCGCATAGGTCCAACGTGCGATCGCATCACCGTACTTTTCAACCAAAGGCTTATAATCTGCCTCGATAGGAGGGGTGATGAGCTCGGTGTTCTGCGCGCCGCACTGGTTCTTTGAAAGGTAGGGGCCTTCAAGATGCGCACCAAGAATGTTGGCGCGAGTCATACCGCCGTCACGTGCTTCCTTTATAGCCTTAACCGCCTTTTCGATCACGTCGATGGGGGCGGTAAGAGTGGTCGGCAGAATACTTGTCGTGCCGTGCTGAAGGTGGTATTCGCACGCCTCGGCAACGGTTTTTGCATCATCGGTAAGGAAGGGAAAGCCGCCGGCGCCGTGTGTGTGCATTTCTATAAATCCGGGAGATAAGTATCTACCCGTGTAATCTAATTCGAGGTCTGCGCCCCTCAAATCACCCGAAATATCGACGATTTTGCTCCCGTCGATATAAACGTAGCCGTCAAAAAGACCGCTCGGGGTGATTATCCTGTCACACTTAATTCTCGTTATCATATAAGTGCTGAGCTTTCGTTGTCAAGATAGAGCATTGCACCCGGTCTTGTACGAAGAATACTTGCAGGGCAGTGCTCGTCAATAGCACTGGTAAGGGTTTCCTTGACCGCATTTGCCTTGGTCTTTGCAGGCACGATGCAGAAGAGGTTAGGTGCCTTTACAAGGGTGGGGACAGTAAGGGTAAGTGCGTGGGTAGGAACGTCGTCGAGCTTTGCAAAGCAACCGTCGTTTACCTGCTGCTGACGGCACATCTGATCAAGCTCAACTACCTTTACAACGGCCTCATCATTGAAGTCTGCAACACCGGGGTCGTTGAATGCAATGTGTCCGTTCTCGCCGATGCCAAGCACCACGATGTCTGTGGGGTTCTCGATAAGCATATTGCCGTATCTCTTGCACTCGCAGTTGGGGCAGGGAGCCTCGGTGTCAATGCAGTTCACGCTCTTGAAGGGTACAAGATCAAAGATCGCGCGGCGAAGGAAGTTTCCAAATCCCTGGGGCGCATCCTTTGCGAGGCCTACGTACTCGTCCATGTGATATGCATTTACTCTGTTCCACTCAATGGTCTTATCCTCAACGAGTGCCTTAAGCACGTCGTTCTGTGACGGAGCCGCCGCGAATATCATATTTATGGTCTCCTTGGTCGCAAGAAGCTCCTTGATCTTTGCGCTGATGTCACGCGCAGCTGCCTCGCCCATAAGGGTACGGTTCTCAAAAGCTCTTACAGTAAGCTCGTCCTTAATAAATTCTCTCATAGTAACACCTCTGAAATTAAAATATTTACACCTTAATAATAAAACATTTTGTGCAATTTGTAAATAGTAAAAAGTGATAAAAATATTGCAAAAATTGTTGTGC
>JAZOWT010000028.1:0-3522 GCA_045659365.1 Eubacteriales bacterium
AAAGGTCGCGTCGCTCCTCGGGAGTGAGCGCATCTATATCAACACCGTTACGCATCGCGGTCCATGCGCGGTTAGGAACAGGGGGATTGAATGCCGGAAGCTCGATGCCGGGAGTGTTGATGCCGGGGATCGAAGCGTTATCACCCGTGGGGCGCTCGTTAGGAATTTCGATACTGTTATTCAACGTTTGCTTTTTGTCCTTCATTTGATTATCTCCTTGAAAATATTCTAGGTGAGATTATCTTTTCTTTTTTTGCAGGTCAATATACGAAAAAAGATTGAAAATGCGACAAAAATGTGATACAATCAAATAAAAACGAAGGGGGTGCGCGATGCTTTACCGTAATTTAAGCTCGTACTTAAGAGAAACGTACGGAAAACGACTTGACAAGATTTGTATCGACGGCGGCTTTACCTGTCCCAACCGCGACGGCAAGTGCGGTACAGGTGGCTGTATATATTGCGGCGAGAGAGGCGCAGGCGAGCATATCGACCCCGCAAGCTCGATAAGTGATCAGGTTAAAACCCGACTTGCAAAATCAAAGCCGGGCGATATTTTCGTTGCGTATTTTCAGAATTTCACCAATACGTATGCCCCTATTTCCGTCCTGAGAGAAAGATATGATGCCGCCCTGATCGATAACAGGATCAAGGTTTTGGCTATCGGCACGCGCCCTGACTGTATTGACGAGGATACGTGCAGGCTATTGTCCGAATATGCAAAAAAATACGACGTATGGGTTGAGCTTGGTCTTCAAACGGCAAACGACAAAACTGCCGAGATTATAAACCGTGGTTACAAAACCGAGGTTTTTGATCACGCGATGCGGCTGCTTAGTAAATACGGACTTAAGGTTATCGTACACATAATCATGGGTCTGCCGGGCGAGAGTGTCGAGGATATGAAGAAAACCGTCGACTATGTAGCCGGATTTCCTTTATTCGGCTTAAAGGTACACTCGATATACGTTATGAAGGGTACGGAATTTGAAAGGATGTACCTCGAAAAACGTTACACGCCTCCTACCTTCGATGAATTTTGCGATGCGGCGGCATATGCGGTAGCGAGAATGCCCGAGGAGGTCATCATACACCGTCTGACCGGCGACTGCCCCAAGGGTATGCTTGTAGCACCCAAGTGGAATTCTGATAAAACGATAGTTATTGACAGGATTATGAAAAGAATGCAAGAGCTTGGATACAGGCAAGGAACTCTTGCAAACAAATAAAAAAAGAGAGAACTCGCGTTCTCTCTTTTTTATTTTATGAGTGTACTACATAGGATGTAACGCCGGTTATAGTCTCACCATCTACCTGAAGAGCGGTAGGACGGTCAAACTCAACCTTTATCTCGTGTCCTTTATGTACATCTATAAACTTCTTGCCGATATGCTTGCCTTCAAAAATTCCGGGGAATGCCATAAGAGTGCCTATTCTGTTAGTGCCGTGCCATATAACGGTGGTAACTGCGCGATCCTCGGAAAGTCTATCCTGATCGGGAGCGATCTTCATACCGCCACCCATACGGCAACCGTTCATAGTAGGAGCTATCCACACCTTTTGGTAGCGGTGCTCTACACCGTCAACGGTAACAACCGCATTTGCCGGCTTGAATGCCCAGAGAACACCCTTGATAGCGATAGCGGTATAGTTGATAGGCTTATTGGAATCACTTTCTCTGATCTTATCACCCATCTCACAGCAATAACCCTCAATACCGTAGCCAACACCGTTCAAGAAGCGATAGCTCTTGCCGTTTACCTCAACGGTAGGAAGGTTGGTTATGTACTTACGGACGGAGAAAGGAAGGTTGGGATCAACGCCCTCGACATCATTGAGGAAGTCGTTACCCGTGCCTGCCGCGTAGTAGAGGATCTCGTTATTTATCTCGATTCCGTCGGTTTCGTTTACAAAGCGATTCAAGGTTCCGTCACCGCCTGCAACAACTATGACGTCCTCATCTGTAAGACCATCAACAAAAGTGCGGTAATCGGTGATTTTAGTTACGTCACAATACTCTGCCTGCTCACCGTAAAGATCCTTAAGCTTTTCGATCTTCTGTGTGCAAGTCTTGTTACCCGCAAGGGGGTTATACAAAACATAATATTTCATAAAAATCTCCTTTAAGCCGAGCCAAAATATAGAATGGCAGACCTCCAGTGTTATTTACAAGGAGTATTCTATCACCTTTTGTCGAAAGTTTCAACCAAATAAGCAAATTGTTAACGGTTTGTTAATATATTGTGGCGGTTTAGCGTTTATTTTTGCAGTTTTGTCAATTATAATATTTTCAGAATGTACGTTTTCGGAGAAACATACAAGAGATTTGGCTAAGACGGAGCAAAAGTGAGGTATTCGGGTTTGAATAAAAAAGTGCAGCGGACATCTCCACTGCACTCTTTTATTTATATTGATAAATTACTTAAAGTACTTAACCATAGACTTGAACATCTTGATGTCGTAGTCGCCATAGACGTTCTTGTAAAGGCCGTTTGCAATACGCTCGGAGTGACCCATCTTACCGAATACACGACCGTCAGGCGAGGTGATACCCTCGATAGCGAGAGCTGAGCCGTTGGGGTTGTAATCGATTTCGTAGGTTGCTTCACCGTTTGCATTTACGTACTGAGTTGCGATCTGACCGCCTGCGATAAGCTTAGCGATCATATCGTCGGTAGCAAGGAACTTACCTTCACCGTGGGAGATCGGAACGTTATAAACATCACCAACGTTGCACTCTGCAAGCCAAGGAGACATATTGGACGCGATGCGCGTTCTTACTATCTTCGACTGGTGGCGAGCGATGTTGTTAAAGGTAAGGGTGGGACAGGTCTCATCGGTGTCGATGATCTTACCAAAAGGAAGAAGACCGAGCTTGATAAGAGCCTGGAAGCCGTTACAGATACCGCACATAAGACCGTCGCGGTTGTCAAGGAGGTCGGTTACTGCCGCCTTTACGTCAGCGCCACGGAAGAATGCGGTAATGAACTTACCAGAGCCGTCGGGCTCGTCACCGCCGGAGAAGCCGCCGGGAACGAAGATAGCCTGAGACTCGCCAATCTTCTTAGCGAAGATCTCTGCGCTTCTCTTGATGCCGTCTGCGGTGAGGTTGTTGATGACGAAGATCTCAGCATCCGCACCTGCATCCATAACAGCCTTTGCGGAATCGAACTCGCAGTTCGTGCCGGGGAATACGGGGATAAGAACCTTGGGCTTTGCAACCTTTACGGCGGGTGCAACTCTGGTCTTTGCCTCGTAGCTTACGGTTTCGGGATGCATCTTCGGATAACCGATGTTGCACGAGTAGATACCCTCGAGCTTGTTCTCGTAATCCGCATTTATATCGGATGCACAAATGCACTCAGCGCGGTAGGTGAACTTAGCTCCGTCTGTTACGAAGCCGAGCGTCTTACCTGCCTCGGCATCGGTGGTTTCAATGATGAACGAGCCGTACTTGTAGCCGAAGATATCGTCAAGCTCAAGTGCCTCGTCAAATGCAAATCCGTAGCCGTTACCCATAGC
>JAZOWT010000029.1:0-6927 GCA_045659365.1 Eubacteriales bacterium
ATTTTCGGCTCTGCAAAGTATCGCGGCGACGCCTTTACCAAGGACGAGCATTACCTTGGCTACAAGGGTTTCTCCATAGAGCTTATCGGCAACAAGCTTTTCGTGCTTGGCGGCGGTGACAAGGGCTATCAGGAGGCTATCAAGTATCTTGAGGACACCCTGTTTAACCTTGAAGGATACGGCGAGGACGTTATAGACGAGCTTGTAATTCCTGCAGGCACGAAATACGAGTCCATCCCCACCGATTACGATATTTCCGAGTTTACCATAGACGGAAATTCCGTGAGCGAGTACGTAATCACCTACACCGCGAATTCCAAGATCGCAAAGAGTGCAGCCACCACCCTTCAGGAAACCATCTACAAGGATTCGGGCATCTGGGTGCCCTACGTTGCACTCACAAAAATTACCGACGAGCAGAAGGTAATATACGTCGAGTTCACCAAGGGTGACAAGGATCGCTCCACCGAAAACGGCTTTAACCTTTACGTAAAGGATGGCGACCTTCATGTCGAGTGCGAGTTTGAGAACAAATTCGAGGATATGATCCACTCCTTCGTCGAATCCAAGCTCTCCTCCCAAAAGGTAAAGATCTCTTCAAACTACACCTACTCAAAGGACATTCGTAACATATATTACAAGGACTTTGGAGCAAAGGGTGACGGCAAAACCGACGACTTCTTCGCTATCAAGGCGTGTCACGACGAGGCTAACAAGTGGGGACACACCGTAAACGCGGACAAGAACGCGACCTACTACATAGGCAAAGATAACGGAACTAAAAGCATCACCATCAAGACCGACACGTACTGGAACGGCTGCTCTTTTATCTGGGACGACAGATACATTGACAAGCCCGGCGAGAGTAATGCGTATCAGGCGCCTATCTTCAAGGTTACCGCAGACGAGTCGAGCTACACCATCTCCGGCAGCAATCTTCCCGTCTCCTCTCTCGCATCCGGCTCTACCTCCATCGGCGATTGGAAACCTGCCGAAAGAGTTATGGTAACCATTTACGACAATACCAAGCGCCACTACATCCGCTATGGCGCTAACCAGAACAACGGTAGTGCGCAGGTAGAGATCATAATTGTAAATTCCGACGGCTCCATTGATCCAAGCACCCCCGTTCAGTGGGATTACACCACTCTTTCCAAGATGTCGGTGCAGCCCGTAAACGATACCCCCATCACCATCTCCGGTGGTACTAAGGGTCAGGTCGACGACTACGGTGCTATGGGCACGTTCGATAACTACCACAACATCAACCGCACCACCATCTACACCTACTTCAACACCGCTCCCTCGGAGTACAACTACCACGCGCGTAACATCTCCATCACTCGCTCTAACGTTACTATCAAGAACCTTGAGCACGTGCTTTACGACCAGGATACCGAGACCGCTGCACCCTACACCGGCTGGATCTCAGTAAACAACTGCTCCGACGTTGTTGTCGAGGGTATGATCGTTCAGATGCAGAAGGGCTTCTCCACCACCGGTGCGCAAGGCACGAGCGTAGGCATGGGCTCTTACGAATTCAGCGCAGGCTATGCAAACAACCTTACCTGGCGCCATTGCCGTATCTCTAACTTCTTCCAGCCCGACGGAAGCGTTAAGTACAACGGAAATATGGGTACCAACTACTGCAAGAACCTTATGTTCGACAACGTTGTAAACCGCTCCTTCGACGCACACTGCGGCCTTTACAACGGTACTATCAAGGATTCCACCTGTGAGCACCTTAACTTCATCGGCGGCGGCACTATCAAATACGAGAACGTAACCGTTTACACCGACGGCGGTAGCGCGGCAATGCACTTCCGTTCCGGCTACGGCTCTATCTGGAACGGCAATGTCATAGTTGACGGTCTTACCCTTAAGACCTCAAAGGAATCGCCCTCCCTTTCTCTTATAAACGCAACCTACACCAACCACTACTTCGGCTATACCTGCTATCTTCCCGAGACCATCTCTATCAACAATGCTAAGATCATCCGTTACAGCTTTGAGATGAAGAACGGCATCAGAATCGAGCAGGATATTTCGGTCAACCACGTTCCCCTTCACCTCTATGCTAACCTTGAGAAGTACAATACGGTAGATATCTCCGACCCTAATGCAAATATGAGCACGTATACCAACGACTACATCAAGTGTGACTGTGAAGAGGTCTACAAGAATGCATTTCCCAACGATCAGAGCAAATGGAAGGCCTTCAACGACACCGACGGTGACGGCAGATGTAACAACGACCTTAACCCCACCGACTCCTACTCTGTATGGTGCTGGGGCTTCAAGGATATGCCCGACAAGACCGTAAACGCTAACCCCTACGTTCCCACCAAGGAAGTTACCGTTACCAACTGCGGCGACCTCCGGGTAATCGTTCCCAATACTCCCCAGTTTGCGCAGACCGTGCTTTACATCGACGGCGTTCTTCAGGAGAAGGACTCCTAAATAAAACCGCATAGGTCTTACCGCGCGCAAGACCTATGCTTATAAAAAGAGGTATACAATAATGAAAAGGATATTCATTCTACTCCTCGCGCTTATTCTCCTTCTGTCACTTGCGGCCTGCGGAGCAGATGCCACCTGCACCTCCCACGTTGATGCAGATAACAACGGCAAGTGTGATAACTGTGATGCTACTGTCGAGCCCTCCGGCGACGACAACGGCGGTGGCGAAACCGTAACGGGAGATGATCTCGCGCTTGTAACCGGCTCAAAAACCCAGTTTGCAATAGTGTGTGCAAATTCACTCTCAGACAAGGCGACAGGATACGTTATCGATTTTATGAACACGCTGAACCGATACTATCTTGACGACAGCAATCTTAAACAAAACTACGATGCCCCCGGCTTTGACGATGCCATAGAGATCATCTTCGGCGCTCCCCAAAACCGCGGCGATCAGTTCAAGAAGGACGAGCATTACCTTGGCTACAAGGGATTTGCCGTAGAGCTTATCGGTAACAAGCTCTTTGTTCTTGGCGGCGGTGACAAGGGATATCAGGAGGCTATCAAGTATCTTGAGGACACCCTGTTCAACCTCGACGGCTACGGTGAGGATACGATCGATGAGCTTGTTGTTTCCGCAGGTACAAAATACGAAAGCATACCCACCGATTACACTATTGAGAAGCTTACCATCGACGGTAAGTCCGCATCCGAGTTCGTGCTTGCATACGACACCTCCGAAAAGGATGCAAAAAAGGTTGCAGAGATACTGCAGAATACTATTTACAAGGATGCCGGCATCTGGCTTCCCTACGTTGCTCTTTCCAAGGTAACCGAGGAGCAGAACGTTATATACGTTGAAAACACCAAGGGCGACAAGGATCGCTCCACCGCCGACGGCTTTACCGTTTACGTAAAGGGCGGTGACCTTTATATCGAGTGCGAGTTCGAAAATAAATTCGAGGAAACCGCTTACGCCTTTATAGATTCCAAGCTTTCCTCCAGCAAGATCTCGTTTTCAAATACCTTTACCTACACCAAGGACGTACGCAACATTTACTACAAAGACTTCGGGGCAATCGGTGACGGCACAACAGATGATTTCTACGCTCTCAAGGAATGCCACGATTATGCAAACAAGTACGGCCACACTGTTAATGCAGATAAGAACGCGACCTACTACATAGGCGCAGAAAACGGCACCGACAGTATTATCGTAAAGACCGACACATACCTGAACTGCTGCTCGTTCATATGGGACGACGAGGTTCTTCCCGATCCCAGCGAGAGCCGTGCATACCTTTCCCCCATTTACCGTATATCCCCCGACGGAAACAGCTACAACCTCTCCGGCAAGGATCTGCCCATAACCTCCCTTGCATCCGGCTCCACCACTATGGGTGACTGGGCTCCCGGCGAAAAGGTGTTTATCCTTATATACGACAATACGGTACGTCATTATATCCGTTACGGCGGCAACCAGAATAACGGTGATCCCCAGAAAGAGATCCTTGTTGTCAATGCAGACGGAACGATCGATCCCTCCACCCCTGTGCAGTGGGACTACAACACCATCTCCAAGATCGAGGTTTATCCCTGTGATGACGAGGCTATCGTCTTCTCCGGCGGAACTAAGGATCAGGTAGACGATTACAGTGCGCTCGGCACGTTTGACAACTTTGACTGTGTCGATCGTGCAACGATATACACCAAGTTCAACAATGCTCCCTCAGAGTATAAGTACCACGCAAGAAACATAGAGGTACGCCGCTCCAACACTACTGTAAAGAATATTCAGCACGTGCTTTATGACGACGTTGAAACCTCTGCTCCCTATGCTGGATTTATCAACGTGCTTTACGCGACCGACGTTACAATTGACGGCTGTGTGTTCCAGAAGCAAAAGGCATTTTCCACCACCGGAGCCGGTTCGTCCAGTGTAGATATGGGATCCTACGAGATCCACGCAGATTATGCAAACAACGTTACCTGGCAGAACTGCCGTCAGACAAACTTCTTCCAGCCCGACGGAAGCGTCAAGTACAAGGGCTACATGGCAACCAACTACTGCAAGAACCTTGTGTTTGACAACATGACCTCCTGCTCATTCGACTCACACATGGGCCTTTACAACGGCACGATAAAGAACTCCACTGTTGAGCATCTTAACTTCATCGGCGGCGGTCTTTGCAAACTTGAAAACGTTACCGTCTACACCGACGGTGCCGATGCGGCTATCTGTCTGCGTCAGGACTACGGCTCCATCTGGGACGGCGAGGTTATCATCGACGGCCTTATCATGAAGACATCAAAGGCAAACGGAACCCTCTCCGTAATGAGAGCATACTGGGTAAACCACGATTTCGGTCACACCTGCTATCTTCCCTTCAAGGTATCGATCAACAATGCCAAGATCGTTCTCTTCGGCTTTGAAATGAAGAACGGCGTCAGAATAGAAACCGAGCTCAAGGAAAACCACGTTCCCCTTCACCTTTATGCCGAGCTTGAAAGATACACAACCGTAGACATTTCCGACCCCGAAAAGACCATGCCCGCAAGCGATATGTACATGAACGATTACAGTCTTTGCGAGTGTGAAAAGGTTTACAAAAATGCTTATCCCGATGATCCGAGCAAGTGGAAGACCTTCAATGACACTGACGGTGACGGAAGATGTAACAACGACCTTAACCCCCTTGATACCTACACCGTATGGTGCTGGGGCTTCAAGGAAACACCCGACAGATATATCAACGCTAACCCCTATATCCCCACCGAGGAGGTATACCTCACCAACTGTGGCAACCTCCAGTTCGTAATTCCCGCAACCGAGCAGTTCAAGGACACCAAGCTTTATATCGACGGAGTGTATCAAAAATAACTCAATTCAACAAAAGGAACGATCAACATGAAAAAGTTGCTTATTTTAATTCTTACACTTGCACTTTGTTTTACGCTCGCAGCCTGCGGCGGCGGCAACGACCCCTGCACCGAGCACGTTGACACCGACGGCAACGGCAAGTGCGACAGCTGCGATGCAGCCGTAGAGCCCGACGATAACGGTGAAGGAAACGGAGGCGGTAGTACCGGAAGCATAGAGCTTATAAAGAACGGCTCGGCAACCTTTAAGATAGTTTCCACCGAGGACACCTCGGTAGCTATCGGCAGACCCCTCTCAAACCTTGTGAAAAACATCAACGACTGCATTGCCGATGCAAACGTGACAGCGATATTTGATACTATGTCCGCAAGCGGCACGGAGATCATCTTCGGCAACGTTTCAAACAGAGGCGACAAGTACACCGAAATCTCCGCTTCCCCATACGAATTTGGATACGAGGGTTGGTCGGTACAGATCGTTGACGGAAATATATTCGTCCTCGCGGGCTCTGCCGGTGCGTATAAGGACGCGATTGAATATATCGAGGAAGTTGTGTTCGGCATCAATGACCAGACCTTCTCGATCGACAACGTAACTATGAGCGCCGACAAGGTAAAGACCGAGGCTCAGACCAACTTCGATCTTACGCTGACCATTGACGGCAATCCTCTTTCCGAATACGTTTTTGCCATTGATTTGGGCAACGAGCCGGCACAAAACGCGATCGACAGCTCGGTAAACACAATTTTCAAGAAGACGGGCGTTTATCTGAAGACCGCCAAAAAGAGCGAACTGTCAGACGGACAAAAGGCGATCTACATCGAGATCGTTGAGCCGGGCACGACCGAAAAGGGCTTTGTTGTCTACGTTGAGGACGGAAGCCTTCACATCGCATCCGAGTTTACCAACAAGCTCGAAGAAGAGGCGGTAAAGTACCTTGTGGACGAGGTCGCAGGAACGAAGAAATCCACCCTCAATATTGATAATGGTACCATAAAAACGGTAGACGTACGTAATATTTACTACTCCGACTTCGGTGCTAAGGGCAACGGCGAGACCGATGATTTTGAGGCTCTCAAGGACTGCCACGATTACGCAAACAAGTACGGTCACACCGTAAACGCATCTCCCGATGCGATCTATTACATAGGCGGTACTCACGGCTCCGAATTCATTACGGTCAAAACAGACACCAACTGGCACGGCTGCAAATTCATTTTTGATGATAGCGAAATTCACCCGAGCGACCCCGCGAGAACCGCACCGGTGTTCTATATACAGTCAGACTATTCCACTACCACGTATTCGGGTAGCTCGCTTCCCTTTACCACCCTCGCCGCCGGTGCGACCGACCTTGGCGGCTGGGCACCCGGATTTGACTGTATGCTCATCGTTTATAACGAAAACGTCAAGCACTTCATTCGCTACGGAGCAAACCAGGGCAGCGACTATCAGCACGAGCTTATAATGGTAAAGGCTGACGGAACGATCGACCCCACCACCCCTGTACAGTGGGATTATACCACAGTCACCAAGGTCGCATTGTACCACACCGATGACCGCGCAATCACCTTAAGCGGAGGTAC